>NZ_JBYTEQ010000005.1:156024-318106 GCF_058792115.1 Cellulosimicrobium sp. EB106-03-01-XG111 | reverse complement strand
TGCTTGGAGTGGTGCAGCTCCATGATCCGCCCGGAGATGTGCGGCTCGAGCGCACCGTAGTCGTAGGACAGCTCGGGGAGAGTGTAGACAGGCATGGTTCCTCAGGTTCCTTCCGTCGGTATGCAGCCACGCTAGGACCTCGACCACGGTTGAGGTCAAGGAGGGCGCGCTGTGATCTTGCAGGTCGGACGCGTCGTCCCGCTCGTCGAACGGCTGCGGGCGGCCGGCTGCGGGTGGCGGGCGGGCGGCGGGCGGGCGGCTCCGGCGAGCACGCGGTCCGCGACCGGGACAGCCCCCTTCCGGTCGCTCGTCCCGTGCTCGACGGACGGTGGTGGGGGAGTTGGCTGGGTCCGCGAATTCGTGGGTGCCTGCGGTGCGCCGTGGGGCACGATGGACGGATGCCCGACGACGCCCGCCCCGGCCTGCGCGTGACGACCACCCTGGTCGTCCCCGAGGCGGAGCTGTCGTGGCGGTTCTCGCGCTCGTCCGGCCCCGGCGGGCAAGGTGTCAACACGACGGACTCGCGCGTCGAGCTGTCGTGGGACGTCGCGCGGTCGGCGGTGCTCACGGAGGCCCAGCGGGCGCGGATGCTCGACCGTCTGGGGCGGCGGGTCGTGGACGGCGTCGTCACCGTCGCGGCGTCGGAGCACCGGGAGCAGCGACGGAACCGGGAGGCGGCGCGCACCCGGCTCGCGGCGCTGCTGGCCGCCGCCGTCGCACCGCCCGGGCCGACCCGGCGCGCGACGCGGCCCACGCGTGGGTCCGTCGAGCGGCGGATCGCCGCCAAGAAGCGGCGGACCGACGTCAAGCGCCTGCGCCGCCCCCCGCACGACTGACCGGGGCACGGCTCGCCGACCACGACCCTGCCCCCGGTCGAGCACGACCCTGCTGTCGTTCTCGACGCGAGAACGACGGCGACCTCGTGGTCGGCGGGGTCAGAGGCGGCGCGCGAGCTCCGGGTAGTCCACGACCAGACCGTCGGCGTCGACGGTGAGGTCGGCCGTGAAGTCCCGCGTCGCGCTCGTGTACGTGACGACGCCCCGCCCGGTCGCGGGGTCGAGGGCCTCGCGGGCCGCGTAGACCTGGTCGCTGCGCAGGACGCGCAGCGACGGCACCTCGACCCAGGCCATGACGAGGTGCGTCTCGTGCGCCGGCGGGCGGTCGCCGAGCAGCCCGAGCCGCAGGATCGGCATCGTGTTCGTCACCGGGCAGAGCGCGATGTCGCAGTCCAGCGCCCCGTCGAGCGTGGCCGGGTCCGCCACCCCGGGCGCGGCGAGGCCCGACGGCGGCGTCCCCGTCTCGCGCACGTCGGCCCGCCACGCGCCGTCGGGCGTCCGGACGAGGTCGAGGTGCCGCGACCAGCCGAGGCCCCGCACCGACACGTCGAGGTACTCCGTGACCCAGCCCGGCCCGGTGCGCAGCGCCCACGCCGTCGCGTACGTCGTCGCGCGCGACGTGCCGAGCGCGGCCAGGCGGTCGCCGCGCACGGTGACCGTCGCCGCCTCGAGGCGGTCCGGGTCGTCGTCCCAGCCGGTCCATGCGACGTGCCTCGTCCGTGGGCTCACGCCGGTCAGTGTGGGCCGAAAAGCCGGTGCCCGCGCGGCGAGCGCGTGGCAGGGTCGCGCCATGACCTCTCGTATCTCCCACACCACGTTCGACGCGCGGGACGCCTACGCGCAGTCCGTCTTCTGGGCCCAGGTCCTCGGGTACACCGACGTGCCCGGCGACCCGAACCTCCCCGGCCACGAGGAGTGCATGATCGTCCCGCCGGCCGACGCGACCACGCCCGCCGAGAGCCGTGGGCACGTCCTGTTCGTCGAGGTGCCCGACGACAAGCAGCTGAAGAACCGCGTCCACCTCGACCTGCGGCCCACCGACGGGTCGCGCGAGGAGGAGGTCGAGCGCCTGCTCGCGCTCGGCGCGATCCAGGTCGCCGACCGTCGCACGCCCGACGGCGGCGGCTGGGTCGTCCTCGCCGACCCGGAGGGCAACGAGTTCTGCATCCTGCGCAGCGACGCCCAGGTCGCGGCGGACGCGGCGCGCCGGGCGCCCGCGCGCTGACGCGGGGCGGGCCGTCCTTCCCGCTCGCGAGGCGTCGTCCCCGAGGCCGCTGATCGCTTCCCGCGAGGGGCGGTCGTCGCCGGGCGGTCCCGGTGTCGCACTCCGGCGCGTACCCTCGGGTCGTCGCAGGGGAGGGTGGCCACGTGGTCGGTCAGGTGTTCGTCGACGAGAGCAAGGCACGGGAGTCCCTGCTCGTCGCGGCCGTCGTCCTGCCCGGCTCGATGAACACGGCGCGACGGGTCGTCCGCGACCTCACGATGCCCCGCCAGCCACGCATCCACATGAAGAGGGAGAGCGACGCGCGTCGCCGGAAGAGGTGCCTGCGCGCCCTCGTCGAGGACATCGCCCGCGACCGGCGCACGCACCTGTGCCTCGAGCGGGACGAGAGCCTGGTCCAGCGCGACCGCAGGCACCTGATCGAGGCCACCCGAGCCGCGGGGTGCTCGGAGAGCCTGGCGTACCGGCACGAGAGCGCGACCGCCGAACCGCTGCTCGCGCTGCCCGACGCGATCGCCTGGGCGTGGGCGAGGGGCACCTCTTGGCGCCAGCGGTGCGAGCCCGTGGTGAGCCGGGTCGTCGATCTCTAGCACCGAGCCCGGACAGCGCGAGACCCGAGCGCCACGACCATCCGGACGGGTCTCGGGTCCACTTCCCGACGCTCAGCGCGACGGGCTCGTCCCAGGATAGTGGCGGGCGCCCCGGCGGGCAACGGTCTCGTCAGCGGTCGGTCATCCGGATCCAGCCGCGCTGCGCGGCCCGGACGCCGGCCTCGAACCGGCTGGTGGCACCGAGCCGCCCCATGAGGCCGGCGGCGTGACGGCGCACGGTGCGGGGCGAGACGCCCAGCCGGACGGCGACGGCGGTGTCGGTCTTGCCCTCGGCGAGCAGCCGCAGCAGCGTGTCCTCGCTCGGGGCGAGCGCGTCGCCGTCGGGCCGGGCGCGGTCCCACTCCGACTCGGCGAGGGCGCGGAGCGCGGCGACGGCGTCGCGGTCGGTCACGGCGCGCGTGCGGTCGGGGCGTGCCACGAGCACGACGGTGTCGTCGAGGGCGACGAGCGACACCGGCAGGGTGGTGGCGACCCGGCGCTCGACCGCGGGGGCGCCGCCCGCACCGCCCGCACCGCCGGCACCGCCCGCACCGCCGGCGCCGAGCGTCACGACGCGGAGGCGTGCGGCGTGGCGGGTGCGCTCGCGGACCCGGACCCACAGCGGCTCCGGACAGTCCTCGCTGCCGTCGTCGAGGACGAGGACGTCGTGCGCGCGGCGCAGCGCGAGGGCCCGCGCGGAACGGCGGGCCCCGAGGACCGGGTCCCGCTCCGTCGAGGTCACGCCGTGTGACTGTAGTCTACCCCGGCAACGGTCCCGGGTCGTCCCGCGGTGCGGACCGATGTGACAGCTAGCGGGCAAGAAAGGCTCTTGTCCTCTTCCGGCCAGCCGAATTTGTTTACACCGCGAGCAACCGCTGCGAGGCTTCCCCCGGACCGCCGGGCGGGGTGCGTGCTGCCTGGTGTCCGCGTGCGTCGGGACCGTCCCGGCGCCGGCGAGCAGGGGGCGACGTGGGCGTGCTGCCGGACGACCGGACTCTCGTGGACCTCGTCCGCGACCACGTGCGCGAGCGCCCGGACCACGCCGCGGTCGTCGTCGTGCCGGAGGTGGGGGAGCGGCGGACGCTCACCTACGCCGAGCTCGACGCGCAGGCGGCGGCGCTCGCGGGGCGGCTCGCGGCCCGGCACGAGCCGGGCGACCGGGCCCTGGTCCTCTACTCCGCCACCGCGTCGTTCGTCGTCGGGCTCCTCGCGTGCTTCTCCGCCGGGCTGGTCCCCGTCCCGTCGCCCCTCCCGGGCGGGCAGGCGTACCAGCGCGAGCGCGTGCGGGGCATGCTCGCGGACTGCGACGCCGCGGTGGTGCTCGTCGACCCGACCGCCGCGACCGAGACGACGGAGTGGGCCGCGCCGCTGCGGAGGGCCGACGGCGGCCCGGTCGTCGTCACCGTGGTCGACGGCGCGACGGACGGCCCGACGCGGCGGGACCGCCCCGGTCCGCAGGACGTCGCGTTCCTCCAGTACACCTCCGGGTCCACGAGCAGCCCCAAGGGCGTCGTGGTCACGCACGCGAACGTGCTGCACCACCACGACGCCTTCACGACGACGCTCGGCCTCGTCCCGGACGACGTCTTCTGCAGCTGGCTCCCCGGGTACCACGACTTCGGGCTCGTCGGGATGCTCCTGGTGCCGCTGGGCCTCGGGGCGACGGCGGTCGTCGTGCCCTCGACGTCGTTCCTCAAGCGCCCGGTCCGCTGGCTCTCCGCCATCACCGAGACGGGGGCGACCGTCACGGCGTCGCCGAACTTCGGCTACGACCAGTGCGCGCGGCGCGTGCGCGACGACCAGCTCGCCGAGCTCGACCTGTCCCGCCTGCGCTGGGCCCTCGGGGGCGCCGAGCCGGTCGATCCCGCCGTCCTCGACGCGTTCACGCGCCGGTTCGAGCCCGTGGGCTTCCGCGGGTCCGCGCACGGCCCCGGGTACGGCCTCGCGGAGGCGACGCTGACCGCCACGTACCCCGACAGGCGGCTCCCGCTCGTCGTCACGGCGGACGAGGCGGCGCTCGCCGACGGCCGCCTGGTCGTGACGGCGGAGGCGTCGTACCTGTCCGCGCTCCCCGACGCCACGGCGGCGGCCGGCGGCCCCGGCGTGCGCCTCGTGTGCTGCGGCGTGCCGAGCGGGGTGGAGCTGCGGGTCGTGGACGGCGAGGGCGCCACCCTGCCGGACGGCGCGGTCGGCGAGGTCTGGCTGCGCGGCGGCAGCGTCGCGGCCGGGTACTGGGGCGACGCGTCGGCGGCCGCGACGGCGGAGACCTTCGGCGCCGTCGCCGCGGACGGCACGGGACCGTGGCTGCGGACCGGCGACCTGGGGGCGATGCACGACGGCCAGCTCGTCGTCACGGGCCGCATCAAGGAGCTCCTCATCGTCGCGGGGCGCAACCTCTACCCGTACGACCTGGAGCGCGAGCTGCGCCGCCTGCACCCCGGGGCCGAGGGCCGCCCGGGTGCGGTGTTCGAGGCGGACGGCCGGCCCGGCACGCTGTGCGCGGTCCAGGAGTTCCGCCCCACGCCGGGCGCCCGGGCGGGCGGGGCGGCGAGCGCCGAGGAGGAGCTGGACGCCGTCGTCCGGCAGATGGCGGCCCACCTCGCGGCCGTCTCGGGCGCCACGGTGCACGACGTCGTCCTCGTGCGTCCCGGCCAGGTGCCGCGGACCACGAGCGGCAAGATCCAGCGCGGCCGGGCGCGCGACCTGCACGGTCGGGGCGACCTGGCCGCGCTCCACTCCCTGCGCGCGGCCCGGGACCGCGCGCACCCCGAGCTCGCAGGGACCCGATCATGACCGCACCCCGCCACGACCCCTTCGACGATCTCGTGCTGCGCCACGTCGCCACCGCGCTCGGCGTCGCCACCACCGACGTGGACCCGGGGGCCGACCTCGCCGGGCTCGGCCTCGGCTCGGTCCAGGTGCTGGCGCTGCTCGGCGACCTGGAGGACGCCCTCGGCGTCGACCTCGACCCCGAGGCCGTCGTCGACAACCCGACGCCCCGCGCGCTCGCGGCGCACCTGCGCAGCGTCGTCGACGTCCCCGGGACGGCGGCATGACGACCCTCGTCGACGTCGGCGCGCACGTGCCCGCGACGCGCGTGCCGATCCGCGACCTCGCCGACGAGCTGGGCCTCGACCACCTCGAGCTCGGCGTGTTCGAGAGGTTCTTCGGGCTGCGCGAGGTGTGCACGGCGCCGGGGCAGACCCTCACCGACCTGCTCGTCGCCGCGGCGCGCGCGGTGCCCGGTCTCGCGGGCAACGAGCACCGCGTGCGGTACGTGCTCGGGGCGCGGACCATCGCGACGGTCGCACCGGTCGGGGCGAACCCCCTGCACGACGCCGCGGCGCGCCTCGGCCTGGACCACGCGGTCGTGTGGACGCTCACCCAGCACGCGTGCGCGTCGGCGCTGCTCGCGGTCGACCTCGCGGGGCGCCTCCTCGCGTCGGACGGCGACCCGGACGCGCTGGCGCTCGTGCTCACGGGGGAGAAGGCGTTCAGCCCGGGCTCCCGGCTCATCGAGGGCACGACGATCATGGGCGAGGGCACGGCGGCGTGCCTCGTCGCGGCGTCGGGCCCGTCTGTCGGTGGGTCGGTGCGCACGCCGGGCAGCCCCGTCCTCGCGTACGCGACCCGCACGCTGGGCGAGTACCACCAGGTGCCGCTGCCCGAGGACCTGGCGAGCCCGTTCGGCGTCGCGTACACCGAGGTGCTCGCCGAGGTCGTGCTCGAGGCCGTCGAGCGCGCGGGCCTCACGCTGGACGACCTCGCGCTCGTCCTGCCGCACAACGTCAACCGCGTGTCGTGGCGGCGGCTGTGCGCGCGCCTCGGCCTCCCGCTCGCGCGCGTCCGGCTCGACGACGTCCCGGTGACCGGCCACTGCTTCGGGGCGGACTCGTTCATCGGCTACGCCGCCGCGCGCACCGAGGGTCGGCTGCGTCCCGGCGACCCGTTCCTCATGGTCGCCGTCGGGCTGGGCGCCACGTTCTCCGCCATGGTCCTGCGCCACGAGGGCTCCGACAGCTCCGAGGGCTCCGAGGGCGACTCGGTCCACGACACGAAGGAGCAGGCATGACGGTCGAGCAGGTGACGGGGACCGCCTCGCACGCGTCGGCGGCGGTCGGCCGCGAGCCGTTCCTCGCGCGGGCCAAGCGCGCGCTCGCGGGCGCGCCCGACGCGCCGCTCGTGCTGCTGGGGAACTTCGAGGTCGAGGACGCGTGGGCGGTCGGCGAGGTCGGCCTGCCCACGGTCGGCGGCGCGTCGGCGACGGCCGCGCTCGTCCACCGCATGGACGAGCTCGCGCTGCTCCTCGCCGGCCCGCGCGACCACGTGGTGCTCAAGGCCGTGCCGGACCCCGACCACCTCGCGCACCTGGACGCGCTCGGCATCGGGCTGCCCACGGTGCACGTCGCCGGGTCGAGCGACCCCCTGCGCACGGTGACGCTCGACGCCCTCGACTCGCCCGCGCTGCTCGCGCGCCTCGGGGAGCTCGCGGCGGACGGCGTCCGGCTCCTCGCGCACGGGACGTCGTCGGCCGAGGAAGACCTCGCGACGGCGACGGGCCTGCGCTCGGTGCTCCCCGACGCGGCGACGACCAAGACCGTCAACAGCAAGGTCTACAGCCGCGGCCTGTGCGACGAGCTGGGCGTCGAGCAGGCGCGCGGCTGGGCGTGCCGGACCGTCGAGGACTTCGAGCGCGCGTGCGCCGAGGCCGCGCGGCTCGTCGCGGACGGCGCGACCGTCGGCGTCAAGGACGCGTACGGCGTCTCCGGCAAGGGGATCCTCGTCGTCGACGACCCGCGCCGGCTCGACCAGCTCGTGCGCATGGTCGCGCGCCGGGCCGCGCGCTCGGGCGACGACCGCCTCGCCGTCGTGGTGGAGGTCTGGGCCGACAAGGCGGCGGACCTCAACTACCACTTCACCGTCGCGCGCGACGGCTCGGTCACGTTCGACTTCGTCAAGGAGGCGATCACGGAGGGCGGCGTCCACAAGGGCCACCGGATCCCGTCGCGCCTGCCCGCGGACCAGGTCGACGCGCTGGCCGAGCTGTCCGGGCGCCTCGGCGCGCGTCTCGCGGCCGACGGCTTCCACGGCCTCGTCGGGGTCGACGCGCTCGTGCGCACGGACGGTCGGCTCCTGCCCGTCCTCGAGATCAACGCGCGCAGCAACATGTCGACGTACACCGTCCCGCTCCAGGAGCGGTTCCAGCCGGACGGGTGGGTCGCGCTCGCGCGCCAGTACCCGCTGGTGCTCGACGCTCCGCTCCCGTTCGCGGCGCTCCACGACCTCCTCGGGGACCTGCTGCCGGGCGCCCCCGGCGAGGCGGGCCTCGTCGTCCAGGGGACGGGCACCGTCAACGCGGGTGCGCCGGGCCCGACGCCGGGCGCCACGTTCGCGGGCCGCCTCCACGGCCTCCTCGTCGCGCCCGACGACGAGGCCCTGACCCGCCTCGACCGCGCCGTGACGGAGCGGCTGGCCTCGCGGCCCTCCGCCCGCCCCACCGAAGGAGACGCCCGATGACCACGACGCCGACCCGGCCGACGACGCCCGGGAGCGCGGACCTCGCCGCGGTCGCGGAGCGGTACGGGACCCCCGTGTACGTGTACGACGGTGACGTGCTCGCCGCGAACTACCGGGCGCTGCGCGAGCGGCTGCACCCCGCGCTGGGGATCTTCTACTCGCTCAAGGCGAACCCGAACGTCAGCGTCTGCGGGCTGCTGCACGCGCTCGGCGCGAACGCCGAGGTGTCGTCGCTCGCCGAGCTGCGCACCGCGCTCGCCGCGGGCGTCGCGCCGCAGGACGTCCTGTTCCTCGGCCCGGGCAAGAGCCGGGACGAGCTCGTCTCGTGCCTCAACTCGGGCGTGCGCGCGATCATCGTGGAGTCGCTCCCCGAGCTCGCGCTCGTGGACGAGCTCGCGCAGGCGGTGGGACGGCCCGCGCGCGTCGTGCTGCGCGTCAACCCGTCGTTCTCCGTGAAGGGCTCCGGGCTCACGATGGGCGGCAAGCCGCGCCAGTTCGGGATCGACGAGCAGCAGCTCCTCGACGCGCCCGACCTGTGCGCCGGCCTCGCCGCGGCCCGCGTCGTCGGCGTCCAGGTGTACCTGGGGACGCGCATCCTCGACGAGGGCACGATCGTCGAGAACACGACGCGGATCTTCGACCTCGCCGAGCGGCTCGCGGAGCGCCTGCGGTTCCCGCTGGAGCTCGTCGACGTCGGCGGGGGCCTGGGCGTCGCGTACTTCGAGCGTGAGCGCGACCTCGACGTCGAGGTCCTCACCGCGGCGCTCAACCCCGTCGTCGAGGCGTTCGTGCAGCGCCACCCCCGGACCGAGCTCGTCATGGAGCTCGGCCGCTACCTCGTGGCGCTGTGCGGCACGTACGTCGCGCGCGTGCGGTACGTCAAGGAGTCCATGGGCGAGCGGTTCGCCGTGGCCGACGGCGGCACGAACCACCACATGGCGGCCGTCGGCATCGGGTCGTTCGTCAAGCGCAACTTCCCCATGCGTCGCGTCGGGCCCGCCTCGACCGCCGAGGACGTCGCCTGGAACGTCACCGGTCCCCTGTGCACCCCCAACGACACGATCGGCAAGGCCGTGGCCCTCCCGGCCGACCTCGCGCCGGGCGACCTCGTCGCCGTGGAACGCTCCGGCGCGTACGGCGCGACGGCGTCGCCGGTGCACTTCCTCAGCCACGGGTACCCGGCCGAGGTCCTCACGCTGGGCGACGAGACGTTCCTCGTCCGGCACGCGGACACGCCGGACGACCTCCTCGCGCGCCAGGTGTTCCACGACCTCGGCGCGCGGGTCGAGCCCGTCGCCGCCGGCGCCGTCCCCTGACCCGCCGCCCGTCCGCCGTCGTCCAGCCACCGCCCGCCTCGCGGGCCGATCCACCACCGGAGGAACCATCGTGAGCACCAGCACCGAGCCGCAGGAGGCCCTCGGCCGCGAGCGCGTCGTGGGGGCCGTCGTCGAGGCGCTGTCGAGCGTCCTCGGGCGACCGCTGCCCGACGTGACCGCCACGACGCGCCTGTTCGACGACCTCGACCTCGACTCCACGAGCGTCCTCGGCCTGCTCATGGCCCTCGAGGACTCCCTCGACATGGAGGTCGACCCGGAGTCGCTCGAGCAGGACCACCTCGAGACGGTCGGCTCGCTGACGGACTTCGTCGTCGAGCACTCGACCCGGAACTGACGTGCCGTCCGGGGGCAGCGGCGCCGGAGCCTCGCGGGGGTCCTGGCCGCGCGGGGACGGGCTGCGGGTGCGGGCGGTCGTGGACGTCCCGGTCGACGACCTCGCGCCCGTCGGGGACGGGACGCGGCGGTCGGTCGCGGAGGACCTGCGGTACGTCTACGGCGAGGACCAGCCGACGGACTGGCTCGAGGACGGGCCGGGCCGCGACTACCCGACGATGATCCGCGCCGCGCGCGCGGCCCTCGGCGGGCGCGGTCTGCTCGACGACGTGCGCCTCGTCGTGCTCGTCGTGACGACGCCCGACCTCCAGCACGAGCGGCTCCTCGGCGGGTTCGTCGCGGACCTGTTCGACGGCGGCCCGTTCACCTTCTGCGTCACGGAGCAGGGGCTCGCGGGCCCGTTCACCGCGCTACGGCTCGCGGGCGAGCTGCTCGCCGACGGCGGGTTGGTCGGCGGGTCGGGCGATGCAGCGCGGGGTGGGACGGCCGTCGTGCTCGTCCTCGAGCAGTGCACGCTCCCGCCCACGGAGACACGCGTCCCGGCGCGGGACCGCGTGGTGGCGCTCGTCGTCGGGCGCGACGGTGCGGGGCGGCCCGTCGAGGAGCTGTCGGTCGTGCGCGCCCCACGAGGTCCGCGACCCGCGGGTCGCGGCGCGTCGGCGGGGGCGTCCGACGCGCCCCGCGAGATGGGCTCGGACGTCCGGCGCGTCGTCCTCGGTGTCGACGTGGACCCGGCCGACGTGCCCGTGCTCGACGGCGACGTCGTGCGGCACGCCGACCCCGGGGCCGCGGCGACGGGCGTCTGGGAGGTGCTCGCGGACGACGACGCCCCGGACGCGCCCGTCGTGCTGCACGAGCGGTGCGTCGAGCTCGGCTACCGCTGCTCGCTCGCCCTCGGTCCGTGGTCGGCCGCGACGTCCCGCGAGACCGACGGCCGCGCCCGCGAGGCGGTGCTCGCATGAGCGCGGGGGTCGACGCGCGGGGCGCGGTGGCCGAGGGCACCGTGAGCACTGCAGCGGCCGGTGCGGGCGTCGCGACGGCGGACGGGGCCGGGGGAGCGGCGGCGGTGGCCGGGATCCCGGGGGACCGCGGAACCGCCGGGGTCGCCGGGGTGCGCGACGTCGCCCGCGAGCAGGGCGCGGTCGCGGCGCTCGTCGCGCTCGCCGCGGTGCTGCCGGTCGCGGTGCTGCCGGGCGAGTGCGTCCTGCTGCCCGACGCCGTCGCCCCGCCGCCCGGGTCGGTGCTGCTGGGCGAGGTGCTCTCGGACGCGGGCCCGCTGCTCGCGTGGCGCGCGGCGTCCGAGGCGGTGGACGACCGGCGCGCCCGTGCCGCGGACGCCGCGTGGCGCGTCGGCGTGGCGTGGGTGCGGACGGGCCTGTGCGAACGGTTGACCGACCGTGCCGTCGACCGGCTCCGCGGCCGGATCATCGGCGGCACGGCGACGGTGAACCTGCCGCCGGTGCGCCTCGTCCTCGCGGACGCGGCGCTCGCGCACCTGGAGGCGCAGGCCTTGCTGGCGCGCGTGACGGCGGAGCCCGGGGAGCCGGCGGAGCGCGGGAAGCCGGCGGACGTCGGGCCGGTCCCCGCGGCGACGCTGGCGCGCGTCACCACGGTGCTCGACCGCGCGTCGCGGGCCGTCCACAACCTGTTCGGCGCCTCGGGGTTCGTCGACGGCGAGGCGGCCCGGCTGGCCCGCACGATCGACCTGCTCGGCCACGCGAGCGGCACGCTGCCGCCCGGGGCCACCGGCGGCGGGGAAGGGGAGGACGCATGACCACCGTCGATCTCGGCGCGCTGCGGGACCACCTGCGCCCCGTGGCCGTCGCGCTCCGCGAGCGCGCTCTCGCGGTCGACACCGACCCGGGAGCCCTGCACGCGCTCCTCGACTCCGGCGTGCTGCCCTACCGGCAGCTCGGCGGCTTCCCGCCCGGCTACCTCGACGACCCACTCCGCGTGCGGGGCGTGCCCGTGCTCGTGCGCACGTGCGTCGAGCGCGCCGTCGTCGCGGAGACGCTCGCGTGGGGCGACGCGTCCGTCGTCGTCGGGGCGCCGGGGCCGTCGATGTCCGGGGTCGTCGTGGACGACCTCGCGGACGACGAGCAGCGCGACCGCTTCTACCGGCACGTCGCGCAGCCGCGCACCTGGACGTTCTTCGGGCTCACCGAGCCCGACCGCGGCTCGGACGCCGCCGCGCTCGAGACCGCGGTGGTCGCGGGAGGCGTCCTGCGCGGCCACAAGAAGTACGTCGGCAACGTCGCCCGCGCGAGCCTCGGCGTCGTGTTCGCGCGGCACCGCCCGGGTCCGCTCGGGGTCGGGGTGTACCTCGTCGACACCGCGCGCCCGGGCTTCGACGCCGCCCCGCTCGTGACGACGGGCATGCGGGCCGTCCAGCTCGGCGAGGTGCGGCTGCGCGACGTGCCGCTCCGCCCGGAGGACACCCTGGGCCGGCACCTCTCGCCGTCGCGCCGCGGGCTCCTCGGCGCGGTCCGCACGTTCAACCGGCTGCGTCCCGTCGTCGCGGCGCTGGCCGTGGGGGTCACGCAGGCGGCGCTGGACTACGTGCGGACCGAGCGGTCGTCGTTCACGGCCGACGAGCGCGGGCTGCTCGAGACGTTCGACGACCGCCTCCACGCGGCCCGGGCCCTCGTGCTCCAGGCGGCGCGCGGCGCCGACGCCGACCCGGCGGACGGGACGCTGCCCGCGGCGGCGAAGGCCACGGCGCTGGACCTCGCGGACGAGGTCACCCGCACGGTGCCCGCACTGCTCGGCCCCGGTGCGCGCTGGGAGCACCCGTACCTCGACAAGCTCGTCCGGGACGTGCCCGGGCTGGAGATGATGGAGGGCACGCGGACCGTCCAGCGGCTTACGCTCGCCCAGGGCTGGCTGCAGGGCAGGGCACGGCATGCCGAGCTGGTCTAGGGCTGCCGGAAGGGCGCCGGCCTTGCCCGCACCCGGGACTGATCCGCACGCCGCCGCGCCGCTGGACGGGGCGGGCGGCTCGGATGCTGCCGGAGGCTCGCGCGCGGTGGGCGCCCCGACGGACGCGTCGGTCCCGTCGGTCCCGTCGGTCCCGTCGGTCGCGTCGGTCGCGGAGCTGCGTCGTCGCGTCCTGCGGCTCGCGGGCCCGATCTGCGCCGCGCTCGTCGTCGGAGCCCTCGCGCAGCTCGTCGTGGCGGCGCTGCTCGGCCACATGGGCGACGACGCCCTGTACGTGCGCGCGCTGTTCATCCCCGTGACGTTCCTCGTCCTCGCGGTCCAGGAGGGCCTCGACGTCTCGACGCAGGTCGGGTTCGCGCGCCTGCGCGGCGCGCGCGACGAGGACGACGCGCCGACGTCCGCGACGACGGCGCTCCTGGGCCGGTTCGTGGGCGCGGGCGCCGCGGTGCTCGGCGCCGTGGCGCTGCTCGTCGTCCTCGCCGCCCCGGCGCTCGCGACCGTGCTCTCGGTGCCGGGCCCGCTCGTCGCGGAGTTCGTGGCGTTCGCGCGCTGGACGGTGCTCGCGAGCGTCCTGTCCGTGCCGACGGCGGTGGCGGCCGCCGCGCTGCGCGGCTGGGGCCGCACGGGCGCGTCGGCGACCGTCGCGCTGCTCGTCGCAGGGCTCCAGGTGCTCGTCGTGTGGCTCGTCGGGCTGGTCGGCGGGTTCGGCGTCCTCGCCGTCCCGGTCGCGATCGCCGGGTCGACCCTCGTGGGCGCGGGCGTCGCGTGGGCCCTCCTCGTGCGCGCGCGCCTCCTCCCGGCTCCGGGACGGCCGATGCCCGGCGTCGCGCGACCGGGCGCGGCGGACCACCGGGGCGTCGACGTGCGCGCGCTCCTCCTCGGCGTCGGCCTGCCGGTCGGCCTGTCCTATCTCCTGCTCACCGTGACGAACCTCGTCATGGTGTGGGTGCTCGGTCCGTCGGGGACCGCCGTCGTCGCCGGGTTCGGCGGCGCCGCGACGGTGCAGACGCTCGTCGTCGTGCCGGCCATCGGCCTCGCGGCCGCGGTGAGCATCGTCATGAACCAGCAGTGGGGTGCGGGCGCGCTCGGCCTCCTGCCGCGCACGTTCCGCGCCGGGACGGTCGTGGTCGCGGGGACGTACGTCGTCGTGGGCGGCCTCGTCCTCGCGGCGGCGCCCCTCCTCGCGGGGCAGCTCTCCGCCGACCCCGAGGTCGCCGCGCAGGCGGCGCTGTACCTGCGGGTCGTCGGGCCGTCGTACGCGGGCGTCGGCCTCGTGCTGTACCTCGTGACGCTGCTCGAGCAGCTCGGCTACGGGCGCGTCGCCGTGACGCTCAACGTGCTCTACCACGCGGTCTCGCTCGGGGTCGGCGGGGCGCTCGCGCGGTCGGGCGGCGGGCCGACCGCGCTGTACGCGACGATCGCGGTGACGAACGTCCTCGGGCTGGCCGTCCTGCTCCCCGTCGCGGTGCACCTCGTGCGACGACGCGCGGGCAGCCGGGTGGGGCAGGGGACGCCGTGACGGCCGGAGCGGCGGTCGCGCACGCCGGGGAGCCCGGGCCGGGAACGGCTGCGGCGGGCGGCGCGGGCCGCGACCCGGTGCTGAGCGTCGTCGTCATGCACCACCCGGCGCGGGGCGACGTGTCCGGCCTCGTGCGCGCGTGCGCGCCGCTGGACGTCCGCGTCGTCGAGGACCCCGACCCGGACGGTCCGCCCAGCCCGCTGCGCACCGCCAAGCGCGCCTGGGCCGCCGTCGCGCCGGGTGCGACGCACCACCTCGTGCTTCAGGACGACGTCGCGCCCGTCGCGGGCTTCGCCGAGCTCGTCCGGCGGGCGGTGCGGGCCCGGCCGCGGCACGCCGTGGCGCTGTACTCGAACTGGAACAGCCCGCGCAACGCCTACCTCGTGCGCGCCGCCGCGGCCGCGGGCCAGGCCTGGGCGCCGCTGGGCCACGACGAGTGGGTGCCGACCCTCGGCCTCGTGCTCCCCGCCGACGGCGCCCGACGCCTCGCCGCGCACCTCGCGACCCTGCCCGACGACGCGCGCGACGACGACGAGGCCGTCGTGACGTTCTGCGCACGCGCGGGATACCCGGTCGTCGCGACGCTGCCGCACCTGATCGAGCACGGCGACGGCCCCAGCCTCGCGGGCAACGACGCGCACGGCTCCCGCCACGCCACCGTCCCGGCGGGCGACGCCGTCGACCCGGACGCGTGGGACCGTCCCGGTCCGGAGCGCACGCCGGCGCGCGTCCCGGCGACCCTGCGGCCTGTCGCCGTGACGCTCGACCGGTCGCGCTGCACGCTGCGCGTCCTGCGTCCGGCAGCGGGCGAGCCGCTCGAGCACCCGTTCGGGTGGGGCTGGGACGCCTGGGCGGGGTGGCTCGGCGTCGACCCGGCGGTCGTCGCGCACGACGTCGCGGCGCTCGCCGCCGGGGTCTGCCCGGAGCTCGGGGGTGTCGCCCCCGCGGCGCTCGTCGAGCTCGGCGCGGCGTGCTGGCTGCTCGGGTCCGACGTCGCGCGCACGGACTGGCCGCCGCCCGCCGGCCCGGGGACGACGGCGCACCGCGTGGCCGCGGTCCGGACGTGGGTGCTCGCGGGGCTGCTCCCCGCCGACCGCCCCGAGGGTCGGGTGGACGAGCTCGTCGCGTTCGGTCTCGACGCGCTCGCCGCAGGCGCGGCGTGGGCGACCACGGCGCGGGACGCCACGGCGGGCGGCGCGTCCCCTGCGGGTCCCGCCCAGCCCGGCCCCGGCGCGCGCGACGACCGGCTCGACCCGGCCGCGCTCGACGCGGTGCGGCTCCTGGCCGAGCGGGACGCGGCCGTCGTCTGCCGCGCGGCCGGTCCCGCGGTGCCGGTCCGGGTCGTCGTGCACGACTGCGTGACGTGCGGCGCGCAGGCCGCGCACGCCGTCGCCGACCTCGCCGCGCACGCCGACCTCGACGGCGCGGCCGAGCACGCCGTGGCGACCGCCGTCGAGCGGGACGCCACGGGCACCCGGGCGACGGTCGAGGTCCTTGCGTGCGAGCGGCTGGAGGTGCGCGGGCTCCTCGGCCTGGTGCCGGGCGGACGGCACGTCTCGCGCGGGCTGTGGACGGCTCACCGCGCGTCGGCCACGGGGGAGGAGCGGCTCGACGCCGCCGACCTCCTCGTGGCGCTGGTGGACGAGGCGTCCGGCCTCCCCGTCGTCGCCCGGGCGGTGGGAGAGCCGCTCGGCCGCCGGAGCCGCGCGCTGCTCGGGCTCCAGCACGCGACGGGTGCCGCGCAGGAGTACGCCGACCGGTACGCCGCGGCGCGGTCCGCGCGCGCGGCGGAGCTGCTGTGAGCGGCGGCCCGGCAGGGGGGTGGCGGTGGCGCGGGGACGCGCTGCTGCTCGACCTCGACGGCACGCTCGTCGACTCGTCCGCCGCGATCGAGCGCCACACGCTCGCGTGGGCCGCGCGCCTCGGGCTCGACGGCGCGGCCGTCGTCGCCGCGTCCCACGGGCGGCGCGACGTCGAGGTCGTCCGCCTCGTCGCGCCGGGCGCCGACGTCGCGCGCGAGGTCGCGTGGCTGCACCGCCTCTCGTGCGACGACACGGAGGGCGTCGTCGCCGTGCCGGGCGCGGCCGACCTGCTGGCCGGGCTGGACCCGCGCACGTGGACCGTCGTGACGTCGGCGGCGCGCGAGGTCGCGCTCGCGCGCCTCACGGCGGCCGGGCTGCCGGTGCCGGGGCGCCTCGTGTGCTCGGAGGACGTGACGCGCGGGAAGCCCGACCCCGAGGGTTTCCGCGCCGGGGCCGGGCTGCTCGACGTCGACCCACGGCGGTGCCTCGTGCTCGAGGACTCGGCGGCGGGCGTGGCGGCGGGGCGCGGGGCGACGGCGGCGGTGCTCGCCGTCGGGCCGGAGCCCGTGCCGGGGGCGCACCACCGCGTGCCGGACCTGCGGCCGGTGGCGGCACAGCCGCTGCGCGACGGGCTGGAGGTCGTCGTGCGGGTCGACCGCGCTCTGCGGGTGGCCGGGCTGGAGGTCGTGGCGTGAGCGGTGCCCTCGAGGTCGAGGTCTGGTCCGTCGACACGACGGTCCCCGTGCCGGGCGGCGAGACCCTCCTCGGGCCGGCCGAGCGCGCGCGGTCCGCGCGGTTCGTGTCCGGCGTCGACGCGTCCCGCTACGTGCACGCCCACGTCGCCGCCCGGACGATCCTCGCGCGCCGCACGGGGCTCTCACCGGCGGACGTCCGGTGGGAGGTGGGGCTGCACGGGAAGCCGGGACCCGTCGTCGGGCAGCGGTGGAACCTCAGCCGGAGCGGGGGGCACGCGCTCGTCGCGCTCGCCGTCGCCGACGTGGGCGTCGACGTGCAGGTGCGCGACCCCCGCGTCGACGTGGCCCGCGTCGCGGCGCGCTACCTCGCCCCCGCTGGCCGGACCGCGGGAGCCGCCGACGACTGGCGGCGCCTCGCGCGCCTGGAGGCGTGCGTCAAGGCGGTCGGCGGGCGCCTGCTCGACGTGCTCGGGCTCGACGTCACGACCCCCGGGCTCGTGCGGGCCGACGGCGGCGCGTGGTGCGGGCACGAGTGGTGGGTGACCGACGTGCCGGCCCCGGGCGGCGCCGTCGCCGCGTGCGCGACGCCCGGTGCGCGCCCGCACGCGTGCCGCGTCCGGACGTGGCCGGGTGAGCAGCGCGACCGGCTCCGCACGGTCCGGGTCCCGCAGCCGGCCGCCGTGGTGGAGGGGGTCCGATGAGGGTCGTGCACCGGGTCGAGGTCCGTGGCCCGACGGGCGAGGGGCCCGCCACGTGGGGACAGACGGCCATCCGGCGGGCGCTCGCCGCGCTCGTGCCGCAGGACCACCAGTTCAACCTCGTCTGGGGTGGTCCGCTCGACCGTCCGCTGCCCGTCGCCGCGGCGGTCGAGGTCGTGCGGGCGCTCGTCGAGCGGCACGACTCCCTGCGGACCCGGATCCACGCACGGGGCGGCGACTTCGTCCAGGAGCTCTGCGGCGCCGGGGAGGTGGAGGTCGTCGAGGAGCGGGTCGACGACCTCGACGCCGTCGCCGTGCGCGGCGCACGGATGCGCCACGAGCTCTGGGGCCGGGCGTTCGACTACGCGACGGACCTGCCCGTGCGAGCCGGTCTCGTGACCGTCGACGGCGCGGTGCACCACACGGTGCTCGTCGTCGCGCACACCGCCCTCGACGGGTGGGGCCTGCCCGTGCTCGACGCCGACCTCACGGCCCTCGCCGCGGGGACCGCCCCGCCGGAGCGGACCGCGTGGACGCCGCTCGACGAGGCGGCCTGGCAGACGTCGGACGAGGGCCGACGGCACGACGCCGCCGCCCGCGCGCGCACCCTGCGCACGATGCGGGCGGCGCCCGTCGAGGTCTTCCCGCGGAAGAGCCCCGACGGCGGGACCACCGGCGGCGGGAGCACCGCCCGCGAGGGCGCAGGAGACGAGGGGACGGAGGGCGGGGGCGCGGGAGGCACGGTCGTCGGCGCGCGGCCGCGCTACCGGCAGACCGTCCTGCGGTCGATGCGGCTCGGTCCCGCCGCCGAGCTCGTCGCCGCGCGGTGGCGCACGAGCACGTCCTCGGTGCTGCTCGCGGCGTCGTGCCGGGCGCTGGCCGCCGCCGCAGGCCGGGACGACCTCGCGCTCCAGGTCATGGTGAGCAACCGGTTCCGGCCGGCGCTCGCGGGCGCCGTCGTGACGACCGCGATGGAGGGGTTGCTCCACGTCGACGGTCTCGACGCCCCGTTCGAGGAGGTCGGGCCGCGCGTCTGGCGGGCCGCGATGACGGCGTACCGCTCGGCCTGCTACGACAAGGATCTGCTCCGGCGCGAGGCCGCCGCCGACCCGACGACCGCGCACGACGGGACCTGCTGGTACAACGACCGGCGCGGCACCGGGCCCGACCGGACGTTGCGGGCGCGGCCCACGCGGTGGCGGCGGCTGGTGCGCGCCGACGCGTCCGACGAGCAGGGCGGCGTCACGCTCACGCTGCACCTCGTGGACGCCCCGGACGGCGGCGTCGACGTGGTGCTGACGGCGGACGCCGGACGCCTCGACGACACGACCGCGGAGTCCGTGGTGCGGGACGTCGAGCGCACGGTCCTGGCGGCCTCCCGGGCCCCGACCCCCTCGGCGCCTCGACGCGACCCTCGGGCCGCCACCCCACGCGCTCCGTGACCGGCGTACCGAGGGGCTCGCCCGCGCGTCGGGCGGTGTGACGTCCGCAACGTGGTGCGGCTGAGGTGGCGCCAGCGCGTGCGAGGAGTGCTGGACCCTGGGAGTGTTCACGTCCGCAGGGGGAAACCGACGTATCGGAGGAGAACTCATGGGTTGGATCGCGTACATCGTCCTCGGTCTCGTGGCCGGTCTCATCGCCCGTGCCGTCCTGCCGGGCAAGCAGACCGGATCGGTGATCATCACGATCCTGCTGGGCATCCTGGGCGCGCTGCTCGGTGGGTGGCTCGGCTCGGTGTTCTTCGGGACCTCGCTGGGCGACCTGGGCGACTTCCGCACCTGGCTCCTCGCCATCCTGGGCTCGCTCATCACGCTCGGCGTGTACGGTGCGGTCACCCGGAACAACCGGGGCTGACCGTGCGCACGGCGCACCGTCGGTGACGTCGGGGACGGGAGCGTCGTGGGGAGCACTGGCACCGGGGGAGTCCGCGTCGAGGACGGTGGCCGTCGCTGGGTGATGTGGGGCCAGATCGACTTCGCCGTCACCCACGAGGTCAAGGCACGGCTCGCCGCCACGATCGACGGCCGCCCCAAGACGGTCGACCTCTCGGCCGTGACGTTCATGGACTCGTCCGGCCTGCACCTGCTCCTCATGAAGGTGACCGAGGAGTCGCGACCGCGGCTCCTCGGTGTCCCGCCCCAGGTGCTCGAGATCCTGGAGTTCAGCCACGCGCTCGACCTCGTCGAGATCGTCGGCCCCGACGAGGTGCCCCCGCCCGACGAACCGGCCGGCGCGCTGGCCGGCTGACCGACCGCCCGCGGCGCGCGACGTGCTATCCCAGCGCGTCGCGCGCCGCGCGTGCGACAGCCGTCGCGAGCCGGTCGAGCGAGGCGGAGTGCAGCCGCCACTGCTGCCAGTGCTGCGGAACCTCCATCGCCCGCGCGTCGTCGAAGCCGACGAGGCGCCCGGCCCGCTCGGCACGGGCGCTCTGCAGGTCGGGCAGCATCCCCCAGCCCATGCCGAGCTCGACGGCCCGGCGGAACTCGTTCGAGGCGGGGACGTAGTGGCGCGGCGGCTCGAGCGCTGTGCCGACCTCCTCCGCCCGGAGCCGCAGGTAGCGCTCCTGGAGGTCGTCCTTGCGGTCGAACGCGAGGACGGGCGCCCGGGACAGCGCCGCGGCCGTCGGGCCGTCCGGGAACCAGCGCTCGATGAACGCCGGGCTCGCGCAGGGCCGGTACCGCATCCGGCCCAGGAGGGTCGACCGGCAGCCCGGCACCGCGTCCGCGACCGACGTCACCGCAGCCACCGCCGTCCCGTCGCGCAGGAGCCCGATCGAGTGCTCCTCGTCCTCGCGCAGCACCTCCAGCCGTGCCCATCCCGCCGCCTCGGCCAGGGCGGGCAGCGCCCACGTCGTGAGGGCGTCCCCGGAGACGACGAGCGTGATCTCCGGCAGCGCGGCCGGGTCGCCCGCGTCCTCCGCGCCCCGCCGGACGCCCAGCTCCGCGAGCACGTCCGCCTGCTGCAGCGCGAGATGGCGTGCGTGGCGCACGAGCACCCGCCCGGGCGCGGTCAGCTCGGCGGGCTTGCCCCGCCGCACGAGCACCTGGCCGACGGCGGACTCCAGCGCGCGCATGCGCTGGCTCACGGCCGACGGCGTGACACCGAGACGGCGCGCCGCGGCGTCGAACGTGCCGGTCGCGGCGATCGCCTCGAGCGCGCGAAGCTGGTCGGGCTGCAGGTCCACCATGAGCGGATCTTACGGTTCTGCAGAATCTGTCGCTGTACTTCACGCGTGCACGGTCCTTACCGTCGAGGGGTGCTCGCTCTCCTCGCGCCCCTCGCCGCCGGCCTCGCCGCCGGGCTGTCCCTCATCGTCGCGATCGGTGCGCAGAACGCGTTCGTGCTGCGCCAAGGGCTCCGGCGCGAGCACGTGCTGCCCGTCGTCCTCGTCTGCGCGCTCTCGGACCTCGTGCTCATCGCGGCCGGGACGGCCGGCCTCGGCGCGCTCGTGACGGGCGCGCCCGTGCTCCTCACCGTCGTGCGGTGGGGTGGCGCCGCGTTCCTCCTGGCGCTCGCGGCGCTCGCCGCCCGACGCGCGCTGCGGCCCGGCGGCCTGGACCCGGCGGCGGGCGCGGGGGTGACGTCGGCGCGGTCGGCGGTGGGCACGTCGCTCGCCCTCACGTGGCTCAACCCGCACGTGTACCTCGACACCGTCCTGCTGCTGGGGTCGCTCGCCGCGGGCTACGCCGCCGCCCACGCGGGCGGGGCGACGGCCGGAGGCGCCGACGCCGCCCGGTGGCTGTTCGGTGCCGGGGCGATGGTGGCGAGCGTCGTCTGGTTCACCGCGCTCGGCTTCGGGGCGCGGCTGCTCGCGCCGGTCTTCGCCCGGCCCGGGGCGTGGCGGGTGCTCGACGGCGCGATCGCCCTGGTCATGGCGACGATCGGCGTGTCCCTGCTGCTGGGCGGCTGAACGGTCGGGGTGCAGGCCGCGGCACGGCGCACGAGGCGGTGGGGCGACGGCGTCAGGGCGTGGGGTCGAGCTGGTAGAACGTGCGGATGCGCTGCTGGGTCGCCGGGTCGATGCGGCGGCGAGGGCTCGTCGAGCCGCCGGCGTGCACCGCGATCCACGAGCGCAGGACCGTCGGCTGGACGTCGACGACGCGCGCGAACTCGTCGACGGTCGGCCACGTGGGCTGCGGCGTGCGGACGCGCGGCCCGCTCGCGGCGAGGTGCAGGTCGTCGCCCCAGGCCATGGCCTCGGCGGTCGACGGGAAGCCCCCGATGCGGCCCGGCGTCGGGTACGGCTTCTCGAGGCACCACTCCGTGCCGCGCGCGACGATGCGGTACGCGCCCTCGGGTGCGTGCGCCTCGTACTCGTCCGGTCCGGTGTTCCCCCAGTTCAGCCCCATGGGCCACATCTTCAGCGGAAAGCGCTGTCAGCGGAAGGGACCTAGGTCAACTTCACCCGCTGCTGCTACTGGACGCTTGTCCAGTTCGCGTCTAGCGTGAGGAGCAGCCGGTGCCGCATCTCTGCCCCCTGCTGGTGCGGCACCGGCAACCACCCCCTCACCCCCGCGGCAGCCGCTCGGCGTCCCGGCGGTAGAGCGCGGCGTGCTCCCGCAGGTCGTCGCGGCCCGTCGTCCGGGCGCGCTCCTCGGTCCAGTCCGCGAGGTCGAGCAGGCGCTCGCGCATCGTCCAGAGCACGACGGCGACCCCCGGCGCCGCGTCCGGCCCGTACGCCTCCAGCAGATGGGCCAGCCGCTCCTCGGGACGCACGTCCGCGGGCGCCGGCATGTCCTCGCACCAGCCGCACATCCGGTAGGCCAGGTAGGCGAGGTCCCACGCGCGCGGCCCGGGCGCCGCCATGTCGACGTCGATGAACCCGACGACCTGGTCGCCGTCGTGCACCATGTTGTAGGGCGCGACGTCGTTGAGGCACACGACCTCGGCCGGCTCGCGCACCGGCGAGCGCCACACCGCGGCCGGGGGAGCGAAACCGACCGAGGCGTCGTGCACCCGGCGCAGCATCTCCGCCGCCTGCTCGCGCGCCGCGGGCGTCCACACCCAGTCGGGGACGGGCCAGCCGCCCGTCTCGCCGGGGATCCAGCCGAGCACCTCGCGGCCCTGCTCGTCGAGCCCGAGCGGCGCGGGCACGAACGACACGCCCTGCGCGCGCACCCAGGCCAGCAGCGCCTGGACGGTCGGCGTCCACGGGCCCGCCGAGCGCCGCACGGTGTCCCCGCGCCGCACGACGTCGTTCACGTTGCCGCCGGTGAGCTCCTGCTCGGTCGTCGTGTCCTCCATGGCCCCGATCCTGCTCGGTGGACCGAGCCGGGCACAGCGATTAACGGTCTCCGACGAGCGCCCAGGCGCCGGGCCGACGACGCAGCCCACTACGATGCGGAGGTGAACGCGGACGCGAGCTGGTTTGACGAGGCGACGTCGGGCAGCGACGTCGGTCGCCTCGCTCGCGAGGTCGCGTGGGCGGACACCCCGCTGGGGGAGCCCGAGACCTGGCCGGTCGCCCTCCGCCACGCGGTGCGGCTGTGCTTCTCCACCCGGTTCCCCGCGATGCTCGTGTGGGGTCCGGAGCTGACGCTCCTCTACAACGACGGGTACCGGGACCTCCTCGGCACCGACAAGCACCCGAGCGCGCTCGGGGCGCCGGTCCGTGCGGTGTGGCCGGAGATCTGGGACGACGTCGAGCCGCTGTTCGACGCGGTGCTCACCGAGGGCCGCGCCACCTGGAGCGAGGACATGCCCCTCGTGATGAACCGCTCCGGCTTCGACGAGGAGACCTACTTCACGTTCTCCTACAGTCCCCTCGTCGACGACGACGGACAGATCGCGGGCGTCCTCGACATCGTGACGGAGACGACCCGGGAGGTCGTGAACCAGCGCCGCCTGCTCACGCTCGGGGAGCTGCACGCCGTCCTGCCGACGACGGCGGGCAGCCTCGCCGCGTTCGCCCGGCCGGTGGTCGAGGTGCTCGCCCGCAGCGCCGACGTCGCACGCGTCGCGTTCTACGCCATCGACGGTCCGCGCCCGCGCGTGCTCCTGGAGGCGGGCCACGCGGCCGACGCGACGGAGGCCGACGCCGTCGGGCGCACCCTCACCACCGGGCAGCGCGAGGTCGCGGCGGGCCGCGTCGTGAAGCCCCTGCGGGACGCGAGCCCGCGGGGCGCCGCGGGCGTGCTGGTCCTCCAGGCGGCGCCCGGCCGCCCGTGGGACGACGACTACGCGCGCTACCTCACCGGTCTCGCCACGACCATCGGTGCGGCGCTGCGCGACGCCGCGCGGATGCGCACGACCCTGGACGAGCTGCGCCGTCGGGCGGAGCGGTCGGAGGAGGAGACGGCGCGCGCCCGCGAGCTCGCGCTCGTGCTCCAGCAGGCGGTGCTCACCGAGCCGCCGCAGCCCGAGGACCTCGAGGTCGCGGTGCACTACCAGCCCGCGACCCACGACCGCGACATCGGTGGTGACTGGTACGACGCGTTCGTGGCGTCCGACGGCGTGACGACCCTGGTCATCGGCGACGTCGTCGGGCACGACCTGGGCGCCGCCGCGACGATGGGCCAGCTGCGCGGCCTGGTGCGCGCCATCGGCTACGACAGCGGCGCGACCCCGGCCCGCCTCCTCGAGCGCGTCGACGCCGCGATCGACGGCCTCGCCCTGGGGATCAACGCCGTGGCGACCGCCGTCGTCGCCCGCATCGAGCAGAGCGACGACGAGCGCTCCCGCGGCGTGCGGACCGTCCGCTGGTCCAGCGCGGGCCACCTGCCCCCGGTCGTCGTCCGCGCGGACGGCGCGGTCGAGGTGCTCACCGTGCGCAACGACCTCCCGCTCGGGCTGCGCCCGGGCGCGGGCCGGCACGACCACACCGTCGAGCTCGGCACCGACGACACCCTCGTCCTGTACACGGACGGGCTGGTGGAGCGCCGCGGGCACAGCATCCGGGACGACGTCGCGGCGCTCGCCGACGCGCTGCGGGGCCTGGCGGGCGCGAGCCTCGACGACGTGGTGCGGACGGCGCTCTCCCAGGTCCTCCCCGGCGACGCCGAAGACGACGTCGCGCTCGTCGCGCTCCGCACCGGACCGCAGGCGGCGGCCGTGCGCCGCGACGCGTCGGGCGCGCCGGTGGCCGTCGCGGTCTGACGTCCGCCGCGGTCAGGGCGTGACGTCGACGCGTGCGGACGGCGGCGCGGCGTCGACCCACGTCAAGTGAGGTGGTCGTAGTCGCCGCGGACCCACGCGGCGTGCCGCTGCGCGGAGCGGAGCACGACCGCGCGGGCGTCGGCGGGGATCACGCCCTCGAAGTTGTTGTAGAGCCGCTCGAACGGGCGCCGCGCCACGCGCTCGGCGACCCGCAGCACGACGGCCGCAGAGAGCGGGATGCGGTTGGGGTAGGACCGCATGAAGCTCACCGACGTGCGGTCGGGGTTGGCGAAGATCGTGTCGCCCGAGAGCAGCACGCCCCGACCGTCGGCGCCGGCGGCCCAGTGCACGACGGCGCTCCCGGGGAAGTGGCCGCCCGGCTGCGAGAGCACGACGCCCGGCAGCACCTCGCGCTCGCCGGTCCACGTCTCGACGACCCGGTCCGGCCGCGCGACCCAGTGCGCGTCCGCCTCGGCGACGAGCACGGGGACGTCGCCGAGCGCACGGCTCCACTCGACCTGCACGCCGAACATGTGGGGGTGGCTCGCGGCGATCGCGACGACCGGGCCGAGCGCGCGCACCTGCTCGACGGCGGCGTCGTCCACGTAGCCGGGCGGGTCCCACAGGAGGGTGCCCGCCGGGGTGCGCACGATCTTGGCCTGCTGCCCGATGCCGACGCTCGGCGAGCTCGTCAGGCCGAAGAGGTCCGGCTCGAGCTCCTCCAGGACGAGGCGTTCGCCCGCCGCGGCGAGCTCGGCGAGCGTGGTCCACGCCTGGCCCGTCGCGGGCACCCACTGGCGCTCGTCGGCGCAGATCGCGCACACCGCCGGTCGCTCGGCGTGCTCGACCGCGCACGTGCGGCAGATCCACCAGCCCGCGTCCGGGGTCGGGTCGGGGGAGGGCGCGGGCGTCGTCGTCATGGCACAGGTCTACCGTGCCCCGCCGACACGCGTCTCCTGAGAGACTGTCGCCCCCATGATCTCCACGCTCCTCGTCGCGCACCCCTGGATGTCGCCGCTCGCGCTCGCGGCCCTTGTCGTCGTCGGCCCGTTCGTGGGCTCGTGGCTCGTCGGGCGCCGCCGCCTCACCGGCGCGCTGCTCGCGCTGTCCCTCGTGCCGCTGCTCCTGCTGACGCTCGTGCCGGTCGACCGCGAGCTGTACGCCGTCTGCACGGTGAGCTGGGTCCTGCCGACGCCGGCCCGGGTCGAGCTGTTCGCGAACGTCGTGCTGTTCGTGCCGCCGGTCCTCCTCGCGGCGCTGCTGCTCCGCCGGCCGCTCGTCGCGCTGCTGGGCGGGGTCGTCGCGTCGGCGCTCGTCGAGGTGTTCCAGGCGCTCGTCCCGGCGCTGGGCCGGTCGTGCGACACGAACGACTTGCTCTCCAACTCGATCGGCGCGCTCGTCGGCGCGGGGATCGCCGTCGTCGCGCTGGGTCTCGCCGCGCGACGGTCGCGCACGACGGACGACGACCGCGTGCCCGCGACCCGCGCGTCCTGACGGTCGCGGCCGAGCGCCCGGTCGGGCCCGGGCGCCCGGGCGCAGGACCTGAGGACGGACACGGTGTGGGAGCGCTTCCACGGAGCGTGCTCCCCGGGTTAGCGTGGTGGTCCGGGCGCGTCGCCCGTCACCGCCGACAGGACCACGCCGGGAGTACGCCATGCCGACCACCACGCTCGACGACGTCGCGGCCGCCGCGCGCGTGTCGCGGTCGACGGCGTCGCGCGTCGTGCGCGGGACGGGCCCCGTCTCGGACGAGGCGCGCCGCGCCGTGCTCGCCGCGGTCGACGAGCTGGGCTACGTGCCGCACCCGGGAGCACGTGCGCTCGCGAGCGGTCGGGGCGAGCGCGTCGTGGTCGCGGTCGGGTCGCCGTCGGCGGACCTGCTCGCCGACCCCTACGTCGCGCGCGTCGTCGCGGCGGCGAGCCGCACCGCGGACACCCAGGGCGTCGGGGTGGCCCTGCGCTGGCTCGGCCGCGACCCGCAGGAGGAGCTGCACCGCCTCGCGCGCGACCCCGGCGTGGGCGGCGTGCTGCTCGTCGACTACTCGGCGGACGTGCTCGCGAGCGTCCCGCGCGAGCTCGTCCCGCGCGTCGCGGCGATCGGCCCCGCGGACGGCCGCGTCCCCTCCTACGACGTCGACGCCGCCGCCGGGATCGCCGCGCTCGTCGAGCACGTGCTCGCGGACGGGCGGCGCGACGTCGTCATGCTCACGGGGCCGGGCTGGCTGCCCGGGTCGCGGCGTGCCGTCGAGGCCTACGAGAGCGTGGTCCGGGCGGCCGGGGTCCCCGCGCGCGTCGTCGCGGCCGACCTCTCGTGGTTCGCCGGCGCGGAGGCCGCGCGCGAGGCGCGACGGCGCTGGCCCGGGATCGACGCCCTCGTCGCGATGAGCGATACCCTCGCCGTGGGCGCGATGCGCGCGCTCGCGGAGGACGGCGTCCGCGTGCCCGACGACGTCGCGGTCACCGGGTTCGACGACCAGCCGTTCGCCGAGCAGGCCGGTCCCGGCCTGACGACCGCCACGCACCCGGTGGAGCGCATCGCGGCCGCCGCGACCGCGGCCCTGCTCGGACGGCGGCACGACGACGAGCGGACGTTCCCGTCCGTCGTCGTGCGGCGCACGAGCGCCTGACCCGGCCGCCGGGACGGTCCGGCCTCAGGCGGGGAGGTCGTGCGCGAGCAGGTCCTCGCGCAGGTGCCGGGCGTACCCGCCGGGCGTGCGCCCGACGAGGCGCGCCGATGTCAGGACCTCGGCGGACGCGTCGGCGACGACGCGCGCCCCCGCGGCCCGGGTGCGCTCCACGAGCCCCACGTCCTCGTGCTCGGCGACGGGCGCGAACCCGCCCGCGGCGTCGTGGGCCGTGAGGCGGACGCCCAGGTTGGCGCCGTGCACGTGCCCGTTCGCGTGACCCGGCCGGTGCGTCGCGAGCCACGCGCGCGCCCGGTCCGGCGAGAGCGCGGCCAGCTCGGGGCGGACCGTCCCGACCACGACGTCCGCCCCGGCGTCGGCCAGGTCGAGCTGACGGGTCAGCCAGTGCTCGGGCACCGCGGAGTCGGCGTCGGTGCACGCGAGCCACGTGCGGGCGTCGGCACGGTCCCGGCGCACCCCGAGGGCAGCGACCCCCGCGCGCACGCCTGCCCGACGCGCGCGCCCGACGTTGCCGTGCGCGACCTCCACCACGCGCACGCCCGCGGCCCGGGCGACGCGCGCGCTGCCGTCGGTGCAGCCGTCGAGCACGACGACGACCGCGACCCGCACCCCCGGGCGGTCCCGCGCGACGGCGGCCGTCGCGCGTCCGAGCGCCGCCAGGCAGCGGGGCAGCAGCTCTTCCTCGTCGCGGGCGGGGACGACCACGACGACGCGCTCGATCGTGCCTGCCGACCCGCTCCCCGGGGCGCTCACAGCAGTCCCGTCGCGCGCGCGACCGAGACCGCCGGACGGCGGACGAGCACGTCGAGGACGAAGTCCTCCTCCACGTGGTGCGCGAGCCGGTCGAGCTCCGGGCGGGCCGCGAGGCGCGCGTGCACCTCGTCGCCGCCGAGCGGGTACTCGACGACGTCGTGCCGCCAGTGGCACGCGACGAGCACGCCGTCGTCGGCGAGCGACGCCGTCGCCCGGTCCAGCGCGCGGTCGAGGTCGTCGCGACCGTAGTAGTAGAGGACCTCCGAGAGCACGACGAGGTCGAACGTGCCGTCGGGCCACTCGTCCGGGGTGTCGAGACGCAGCAGCTCGACCTCCGGCCCGAGGCGGCGCCGCGCCTGCGCCAGCGGCGCCTCGGCGACGTCCACGCCGACCACGCGGTCGCAGCGCGCGGCGAGCTCGGCCGTGAGCACGCCCGTCGAGCACCCGAGCTCGAGCGCGGCCCGGAACCGCGGCCGCGGGAGGCTCGCGAGGAGGACGGCCCGCTTGCGCTGCTCGTACCAGCGCGTCTCGAACCCCCACGGGTCGCGTCGGCCCGCGTAGAAGCGCTCGAAGAACCCCGCGCCGAGGCTCGAGCCCGGGTCTGCGGGCTCCTTCGCGACCCGGCGGCCCGACGCGTCGACGAGCACCTCGACGCCGCGGCCCGCGTGCCGGAGCATCTCCGGGCCGAGCGTCGCCTCGTCGCCGGGTGCCGCGGACAGCGGCTCGACCTGCGTCACGTGGGCGGCGAGGGCGCGCCGCTTGGCCTCCCTGGCCCCCGCGGCCAGCGGCAGCGCGCGCAGGGTCGGCCACGGCACCGCGTCGTCGCCCGGGTCCGCCCAGTGCCACAGCCACACGGGGTACTCCAGGAGGCGCAGACCGAGGCGGTCGGCGACCTCCGCCGCCACCTCGCCCGCGATCCGGTGGTCGCGGTGCCCGTCGCCGCGCCACGGCGCGCACAGCACCACCGACGACGGCGGCACGTGCTCGCCGCTCGGCCCGGCGAGCACGTCGTCCACCACGTCGCCGAGCACGCGGGCGAGGTCGTCGCGGTGCTCGCGCAGACCGCCGTCGGGCAGGCCGGGCAGCACGACCCGGGCCGCGGGCGCCAGGACGGCCACCGCGTCGGCCACCTCCGCGCGGCGGACGGCGCGGAGCCGCTCGGGGGAGATCGTCGTCGAGCCCGCGTGCGACGCCTCGCCGTCCGTCGCGACCACCACGGTCACCGCGGCGCCGCGGCCGGCCAGCTCGTGCACGAGCCCCGCCGCGCCGAACGACTCGTCGTCGGGGTGCGCGGCGAGCACCACGAGGTGCGCGACCTCGCCCACGTCGAGGCGCGGGACGTCCAGGATCCCGGCGCGCACCCACGCGTCCTCCGACGTGCCGGGCTCGCGGTGGTCGAACGTCACCACGCCGTCGTCCCGTGCGCGAGGAGGGCGCGGCCGAGCGACGCGTCGTCGCGCTCCGCGTGGTGCTGGCGCACGTACAGACCGAGGTCCGCGACGCGCCGCGCGAACCGCTCGTCCGTGGTCAGCGGGCCCGGGCCGAGCGCGTGGGCGCAGCGCCGCTGCACCTCCTCGACGACCTCCGCGACGACGCCGCGCACGCGGCGCGCCAGCAGGGAGGCGTCCGGGCCGTCCACGCCCGCATCGACGGCGCTCGCGGCCTCGGCGAGGACCGCCCGGCCGGCGGCGAGCGCGCGGTCCGTCGCACCGAGGTGCGCGAGCGCGAGCTGGTCGGGCTCGCGCGCCGCGAGCGCGTCGCGCTGCGTCCGCGCCAGCCCGACGGCGCCACCCCACCAGCATGCCGCGACGCCGATCCCGCCCCACGCGAACCCCGGCCGCTCCAGGTACCAGCCGGGCGCCCCGACCGGCACGGCCGGGACGTCGTCGAACCGGACCGCGGCGCTCACGACCTGGGCGAGCCCGCGCGCGACCCACGGCCCGTCGGCGGGGACGACGCCCGGCGCCCGCAGCGCGACCGCGAACAGCCGCCGACCGGCGTCGGTCCACGCCGTGACGAGCGCGTGCGAGAGGTCGGCGGCGAGGGAGCACCACGGCTTCGTCCCCGAGAGGACCCACGCGCCGTCGCGCTCGTGCGCCTCCAGCCGGACGCCGGGACCCTCCGCCGCGTACACGCCCCACGTGCTGTCCGGACCCGCCCCGACGGCGTCGAGCGCCACGGGGACCGGGACCTGCCCGAGGATCGCGAGGGCGTCGAGGTGCGGCTCGACGACGCGCGCGGCGCCCACGTCCGTCGCGGCGAGCGAGGCGAGCGCGCCCCAGAGCTCGGCGGTCCGCCCGTCGCCGGGGAACGGGGCCCGGGCGCCGATCGTCCGCGCGTGGTCGAGGAGGGCCGCGACGTCGGTCCCGGCCGCGTCGATCGCGGCGAGCTCGTCGGGCCCGACGAGCGCGGGTCGGTCGGCGAGCGGGGTCGACGGCGGGCCCAGGTACAGCGGGACGAGGCCGGGGGTGATGGGTCGAGCGAGGTCGGGCATGTCGCGGCTCCCGAGGGTCGAGGGCGGGCCTCGTCTCGACCCGCCACGACCGTAACCGCGGGGGCGTCGCCGGGCGCGCCCAACCCCGGGTCGGGCCGTGTGGGAAGACGAACAGGGCGCGACGATGCCGGCGCCGGCGCCGGCGCCGCGGGCGCAGGGGAGCCGGGGGCGCCGGCGTGGTCAGTCGCGCCGCGGCGTCGTGCCCGGGCCGGTGCCCTCGTCGTCCGCGCTCGTGCGCCCGGTCTCGTGAGCGTCCGTGTCCGTGTCGGTGTCCGACGACCGGCCGTGCGACTCGCGGAGGGCGCGCGCCTGCTCGACGGCCTCCTCGCGCTTGGCGGCCTTCTTGTCGCTCGCGCGCGTGTCGCGCGGCGGGAGCTGGATGCGCTCCTCCGCAGGCATGCCGCTCTGCAGCTCGCGGCTGCGCTCGACCTCCGCGTCGAGCTCGGCGCCGAGCAGGAGCGCGAGGTTCGTCAGCCAGAGCCACAGGAGGAAGATGATGACGCCCGCGAGGGTGCCGTAGGTCGCGCCGTAGTTGCTCAGCCCGCTGCCGAGGTACAGGCCGAACGCCGCCGAGGCGACGACCCAGACGAGGATCGCCAGGACCGCGCCCGGGCTGACCCAGCGGAACTTGGGCTGCTTGATGTTCGGCGTGAGGTGGTAGAGCAGCGCGACGAGGATGACGACGAGCAGGAGCGCGACCGGCCACTTCGCGACCTGCCAGACGGCGATCGCGGTGTCCCCGAGGCCGACGAGCTCGCCCACCTGGCGCGCGATCGGCCCGGACAGGACGAGGCTCCCGACGACCAGGCCCGCGAGCAGCACCGTGATGACGGTGACGCCGAGCATCACGGGGCGCAGCTTCCAGATCGGGCGCCCCTCCTCGATCTCGTAGATGCGGTTCATCGACCGGGAGAACGCGCCCACGTAGCCGGACGCCGACCACAGGGCCAGCACGACACCGATGACGAGCGCGAACCCGGCCTTGTCCGTGTTGGCGGCGTTCTCGACGAGCGGCTCGATGATGCTGAGGGTGCTCGACGGCACGACGCCCTCGACGCTCTGCAGCACCGAGTCGACGGCCTTCTGGCCGTCGCCCACGAGCCCGAGGATCGACACGAGCGCCAGCAGCGCGGGGGCCGACGCCAGCACCGCGTAGTACGTCAGCGCGGCGGCCAGGTCGGTGCACTGGTCGTCCATGAACTCGCGCACCGCGCCCTTGACGGCGAAGCCCCACGACGGCTTGCGCAGGTCCGTGGGGGAGTCGGGCTTGTGGTCGGCGTCGGGGGCGGGCCGCGACTCCTCGTCCCGTGCGGTGCCGGACGCGTGGCGTCCGCTGCTGTCGGTCATGGCGGCCTCCTCGGTGGGCGTCGCCTCGGCGCACGACGCTCGCGTCGGTGGACGGCCTCGCGGCGCGTCCCGGACGAGCACCACGCTCCGTGCGCCGGGCTCCACCCGCAAGCGGAGCGCCCCCGCGTCGGCGGCTACTCCAGCCCGAGGTCCTGCTGCGCGGCGTGCAGGGCGTCGGCGGACGCGCGGAGCTGCCGCTCTTCGGACGCCGACATCGTGAGGTCGAGGACCTGCTGGACGCCGCCGGAGCTGATGACGCTCGGCACGGAGAACGCGACGCCGCCGATGCCGCGGTAGTCGTCGTGCACGGTGCCGACGGGCAGCACGGCGTGCTGGTCGCTGACGACCGCCTCGACGATCCGGGCACCCGCGAGCCCGATCGCGTAGTTCGTCGCGCCCTTGCCCTCGATGACCCGGTACGCGGCCTGGCGCACGTGGTCGGTGATCTCGTCGAGCTCGCCGTGCGTGAAGTGATGGCCGTCGGGCGAGACCCAGTCGAGGATCGGCACCGGCCCGATGCGCGCCTGCGACCACAGCGCGAACCCGGTGTCGCCGTGCTCGCCCACGATGTCGGCGTGCACGCTCGTCGTCGCGACCTGCGCCTTGTCGGCGATCAGGCGCCGCAGCCGGGAGGTGTCGAGCACCGTGCCGGACGAGAAGACGCGGGACGTCGGCAGGCCGCTGATCTGCTGCGCGGCCACGGTCAGCACGTCGCACGGGTTGGTGACGATGCAGTAGACGGCGTCCGGCGCGTGCTCCAGGAGCTGCGGCAGCAGCGTCTCGAGGATCCGGACGTTCGTGCCGGCGAGGTCGAGCCGGCTCTGGCCCGGGTCCTGCTTGGCGCCGGCCGTGATGACGACGACGTGCGACCCCTCCACGACCGACGGGTCCGCGCCGCCGACGACCTGGCTCGCCCCCGTGAACTGCGTGCCGTGCGCGAGGTCGAGCACCTCGGCCTCGACCTTCGCGCGGTTGATGTCGTAGAGCGCCACCGTCCGTGCGGAACGGCGGATCAGCGCGGCGTACGCCAGGCTGGTCCCCACGCTCCCGGCGCCCACCACCGTGACCTTCGAGCTCTCGACGCGTGTCATGGGACCACGCTACGCACACGGCGTCCCGGCGGCTCGCGAGAACGGGCCGAAGAACGCGCACAGCGACTCTGGCGAAAGAGATGGCGAAGGAGATGACAGAGCAGGTGCAGCCCCGGGCGCTGCTCGAGGCGAAACTCGTGGCAGCAGACCTCGCCCGAGCGGTCTCCGATCTTCCGGCGGGGCTTGGCAAGGTGATGTCGTCCATCCGACCTGATGCCTGAGGACGCAGCGGTACCCTCCTCGAGTCGTTCGACCGGCGTACCTGCGCCTCGGTCGAGGACCACGTCCCGCCGCTCGTCGAGTCGCTGCCGCCGACGCGATCGTCGTGACCGCGGGGCGGTCCGTGAGGATCACCTCGGGAGGGCTCAGAGCGTCCAGCCCACTCGCGCTGCCATCGGGCCGCCGCACGCTTCCGACCCTCCGACGCGGACCCAGTCGACGGACCTCTCGGTCTCGGCGAGGACGGCTCCGGTCTCGTCGAGGGCGCGCAGCCCGACCGGGTTGGTCCGCGAGAAGACCGTGAAGGACCAGGTGTCACCCTCCCGTGAGGTCGCGATGGCCGGCTCCTGCGCGTCGGGACCTGCGGGCAGCGGTGGTTGCCACCCGGCGTCTCCGCCATCGCGCACCTGAAGATGGTGCACCTCCTCGGTGTCGCCGGTCAGCACCACCTCGAGGAGATCGGCGTACCCGATCGCGGGGCAGGCCTCGGCGCCGCCGGAGAGCCGCGAGACGAGGAGCGCCACGACGACCAGCGCCCCGACGACCACGAGGCTCGTCCCCGCCCAGACCGGCAGGCGCACGCGCCGAGGTCTCGTCTGCCGGTGCTCCCGGTCGACGTCCTGCTCCTCCATGAGTGCCCCCTCGTCCGAACCGGTCCCGGTGCCGTGCACGTCGCGGAGGACGACCCTGGCCGCGCACGACACCGAGGTCCATCATGGCCGATCCGCCGCCCGGTCAGGCGGTGCGCACCCGTTCCCGCGGGTCCATCCAGGTCTCCTCGCGGAGGTCGGGTGCGGCGGCGTCGACCGCACCCGGTTCGCCCGCCGCGGGTGATGCCGCGCCTCGCTCGCCGTCCTTACGGTCGAGCCGATGCCCTCCGCCGCGCCGCCCTGCTGCGCGCCGGTCGGCGACGACGCCGCACCCGCCCACCGCACCACGGCGTCGGTCCGCACGGCCCAGGACAGACGGGAGAGAGTGGATGAGCACCGAGCCCCGCCGGACGGTCGTGGGACCGCCCCTGCCTCGGGAGCGGTCGTTGCCGTTCCCGCCCCGCCGCTCCGGCAGCGTCGCGGGCCGGACGATCCAGGAGTCGACGTACTCCCCGCGCCCGCCGGAGCGCCACCTGCCTCCGGACGCGCCGAACGTCGTCGTGATCCTCATCGACGACGCGGGGCCCGCGCTCCCGACGACGCTCGGAGGCGCCGTCCGCACCCCGACGCTCGACCGGGTGCGCGCGAACGGCATCGGGTACAACCGCTTCCACACGACCGCGATGTGCTCCCCGACGCGCGCGTCCCTGCTCACGGGGCGCAACCACCACCGGGTGGGCAACGGCCAGATCGCGGAGCTCGCGAACGACTGGGACGGCTACTCGGGGCACATCCCGAAGAGCAGCGCGACGATCGCGGAGGTGCTGCGCCAGTACGGGTACGCGACCGGCGCGTGGGGCAAGTGGCACAACACCCCGGCGGAGGAGACGACGTCGGCCGGCCCGTTCGATCGCTGGCCCACCGGGTACGGGTTCGAGTACTTCTACGGCTTCCTCGCCGGTGAGGCGTCGCAGTACGAGCCGCACCTCGTGCGCAACACGACCCCGACCCTGCCGCCGAGGACCCCGGAGGAGGGCTACCACCTCAGCGAGGACATCGCCGACGACGCGATGCGCTGGCTGCGCGACCACAAGGCGAACGCGCCCGACAAGCCGTTCTTCGTCTACTGGGCGACTGGCGCGCTGCACGGGCCGCACCACGTCATGAAGGAGTGGGCGGACAAGTACGCCGGGGCGTTCGACGACGGGTGGGACGTCTACCGGGAGCGGGCGCTCGCGGGCGCGAAGGCTGCGGGCTGGGTGCCCGACGACGCGGAGCTCACCCCGCGCCCGGAGAGCCTCGCGGGGTGGGACGACATCCCCGACGACCAGAAGGCGTTCCAGGCGCGGCTCATGGAGGTCGCCGCAGGGTTCGGCGAGCACGCGGACGTCCAGGCCGGGCGCCTGCTCGACGAGGTGGAGCGGCTGGGCTACGGGGACGACACGATCGTCGTCTACGTCTGGGGCGACAACGGCTCGTCCGGGGAGGGGCAGAACGGGACGATCAGCGAGCTGCTCGCCCAGAACGGCATCCCCTCGACGGTCGAGCAGCACATCGCCGCCCTGGAGGAGCTCGGGGGCCTCGACGCGCTCGGCACGCCCGCGACGGACAACCAGTACCACGCCGCGTGGGCGTGGGCCGGGTCGTCGCCGTACCAGGGCATGAAGCTCCTCGCGTCCCACCTCGGCGGCACGCGGAACCCGATGTTCGTCAGCTGGCCGGGGCACATCGAGCCGGACCCCGTGCCGCGGACGCAGTTCCACCACGTCGTCGACCTCGTGCCGACGATCTACGAGATCCTCGGCATCTCCCACCCGGAGACCGTGAACGGCGTCCCGCAGGACCCGATCGACGGGACGAGCCTCGCGTACTCGATCGACGACGCCGGGGCCGAGGGCCGCCGTCGGACGCAGTACTTCGAGATCATGGGCAGCCGGTCGATCTACTCCGACGGCTGGATGGCGTCGGCCACCGGCCCGCGCCTGCCGTGGGTCCAGGGGATGCCGGCCGGGATCCAGACGTGGACCCCGGACCAGGACCGGTGGGAGCTCTACCACCTCGACGAGGACTGGAGCCAGGCGCACGACCTCGCCGCGGAGCACCCCGAGAAGGTCGCCGAGCTCAAGGAGCTCTTCGCGATCGAGGCGGCACGCAACGACGCGCTCCCGGTGGGCGGCGGGCTGTGGGTGCCGGTCATGCACCCCGAGGACCGGATCAGTCCCCCGTACACCGCGTGGGACCTCTCGGGGGACACCGTGCGCATCCCGGAGTTCTGCGCGCCGGCGCTGGGCAACCGCCCGAACCGGGTCGAGATCCGGCTCTCCGTCCCCGACGCCGCGGACGGCGTGCTCTACAAGCTCGGCGGAGCGGGCGGCGGGCTGACCTGCTTCCTGCTCGACGGCGTCCTCACCTACGAGTACAACCTCTTCCTCGTCCAGCGGACCGTGGTGCGGTCGGCCGCGCCGCTCGCGGCCGGCGACCACACGGTCGAGATCGTCACGACGTACGTCGAGCCGCGGCCGGGCGGGCCGCTCGACGTCGTGCTGCGGGTGGACGGCGAGGAGGTCGGCTCCGGCACGGTGCCCGTGAGCGCGCCCCTGCTGTTCTCCGCGAACGACTGCCTCGACGTCGGGCGCGCGTACGGGGGTGCGGTGTCGCGCGCGTACGCGGACCGGATGCCGTTCGCGCTGAACGGGCGCATCGACGGCGTGCACGTCGCGTACCTGTGACGCGACTTCACACTTCCCGGGTGAGGACGCGGGCGCGTCCGAGGGCGAGCCTGGGGGACGGAGCCCGTGCGCCGCGCGGGACGGACGCGGGGAGGACGCGACGATGACGCAGGAACTCAGCGACGGGCCCGGTGGCGGGCTCGACGACCTCCGGGAGAGCGGGCCCGTCGACTTCCTCGTCGTCGAGCTCCCCACAGACCGCGCGACGGGCGACGCCGCGTTCCCCTACCTCGTCGACCTCGTGGACCGCGGCATCATCCGCGTGCTCGACCTCGTGGTCGTGCGCCGCGAGGACGACGGCGGCGTGACGGCCGTCGGGCTCGAGGAGCTCGACGACGGGTCGACGGAGCTCGCGGTGTTCGAGGGCGCGCGGTCGGGGCTGCTCGACGACGACGACCTCGCGCAGGCGGTGAACGCCGTCGAGCCCGGCATGACGGCCGTCGTGCTGGTGTACGAGAACGTCTGGGCGGCGCCCTTCGCGACCGCGCTGCGTCGCAACGGCGCCCAGCTCGTCGCGAGCGGGCGCATCCCGGTCCAGGCGCTCATCGCGTCGCTGGACGCCACCGAGCCGGTCGGCTGACCGGCGCCAGGAAGGAGACCACCGTGCCAGGACTGCTCCGCGGCGTCGCCCGCACCGCCGTCGTCGCCGGGACGGCGACCGCCGTCTCGAACCGCGTCTCGCGCCGCCAGGCGGGCCGGTGGGCCGCTCAGGAATCGGCGCAGGAGCCGCAGTACGCGCCCCCGCCGCAGCAGCCGCAGTACGCGGCCCCGCCGCCGCAGTACGCCGCGCCGGCCCCGGCGGCCACCGACGCGCGCATCGAGCAGCTCACGCAGCTCGCCGCGCTCCGGGACCAGGGCGTCCTCACCCCGGCCGAGTTCGAGGCCCAGAAGGCCCGCATCCTCGCCTGACACGGTCGGCCGGCCCTCGCGCGGGCCGACCCGGCACGGAAGGACGAGCATGACCCGGACCCGCACCGCCGACCCGGGGCGCCGTCTGCGGCGTGAGGCGTGGGGGTTCGCGGCCGGGTCGCTGTGCTTCCTCGTCGGCGCGCTCCCGCCGTACGCGGGCGCGGTGGGCGCCGTGGCCACCGGGGTGACGTTCGTCGTCGGCTCGGTCTTCTTCACGGCCGCGGCGTTCGTCCAGCTCGGCCTGAGCGGGCGGCGCCCGCCCCGCGCGGGCACGCCGCCCGCCGACCGCTGGGACTGGTGGTCCGCGGCCGTGCAGCTCGTCGGGACGCTGTGCTTCAACGTGAGCACGACGGTGGCCCTCGTCGCGGCCGTGAAGGACCCGGCGGCGCTGTGGGCGGGGTGGAGGCCTGACGCCTACGGCTCGGTCGCGTTCCTCGTGTCGTCGGCGCTCGCGGTCCTCGCGACGCGCGACCGGGGCCACCTGTGGGACACCGACGCGCGCACGTGGCACGGCACGTGGCTGAACATGATCGGCTCCGTCGCGTTCGCCGCGTCCGCCGTCGGGGCGTACGTCGACCCGTCCACGGGGACGTACGTGAGCGCGTGGTGGGACGACGCCGGGACGCTCCTCGGCGCCGTCTGCTTCCTCGTCGCGGCGCTGCTCTCGCGCCGGGCGGCCGGCGCCCCGGCCCGCACCGACGCCGTCCCGGCCGGATGACGCCCCCGCGTCACCCGGCCGGGTGCTCCGGGGGTCAGGAGCAGTCGGTCGCCGCGTAGTCGGCGTCCACGGCCGCCGCGGCCGTCCCGGCGCTCGCGCTCCCGGCGTCGACCGACGCCGCGCGGACCGCGAACGACTGGTACGCCGCCCGGCCCGGCTGGACGTCCGCCACCGTGCGCTCGCCGTACGGCGTGCGCAGCGTGACGTCGGCGGGCGCGTCACCGGTGTTGCGCGCCGTGACCGCGACGTAGGCGCCGCCGGCGAGGCAGCGGCTCGTCGCCTGGACCGCGAGGGCGGCCGGGGCGGTCGGGAGCTCGACCGTCGGACCGTCGAGCTCGACGACCGTCACGCTCGACCCGGAGGTCGAGGTCCACGTCGTGGCGGGCGTGAACGACCCGCGGTCGAGGTCGGCCTGCGTGACGACGTGGTACGCGAAGGTGCACGTGTACGACCCCTCGGCCGGCAGGTTCCGGTACCGGCAGTTCTGCGCGGCGTTCGCGGGGTCGAGCCCGGACAGGTTGCCCGTCGGGACCACCTGGGTCGCGGCCGTCGAGAGGTTGCGCACGTCGAACGTGAAGCTCAGGCGGTCGCCCACGGCGTACGTCTCGCGCGGGTTCGCGTGCGTGCCGCGCACGCTGATGTTCCCGGGCGCCCCGAAGTACACGCCCGGACCCTCGTGCTCGACGGTGGTGACGGTCGTGCCGGAGGTCGACGTCCACGTCGTGCGCGGGGCGAAGAAGCCCGCGTCGAGGTCGGCCTGCGTGATCGTGTGCCGGGCGGACGTGCACGTGTACGCCGCGCGCGCCCCGAGGTTGCGGTAGCGGCAGTTCGGCGCGCCCTGCGCGGGGTCGAACCGCTCGAGGTCCCCCGTCGGGGAGACGGTCGTCACGGCGTCGGACAGGTTGGTCACCGTGAAGGAGTAGGTGACGACGTCGCCGACCCTCCAGCCGCCGGCCGGCGTCGCGCTCGTGACGCTCGCCGCGGTGACCTCGACCTCGCCGGGCGTGCTGCTCGGGGCCGCGAGGAGCCAGTCGTGGTCGAGCTTGGCGAACCGGATGCCGCCCCCGCCGCCGCCCGGCTCGTAGAGCAGGCCGACGGTCCCGTCCGCGAGCGTGGCGAGCGTCGAGTACGCCATGCCGCCCGGCTGGAAGACGCGCGCGACGGGCCACGTCTCGCCGTCGTCGTAGCTGACGCGGACGGTGCCGTTGACGCGCCCGGTCTGCGACGCGGCGTTCGAGAAGAGGAGCACCTTCGCCTCGGCCGACCCCTGCGGCGCGTTCGGGTAGGCGCGCACGATCGACGCGTTGTTGGTCGGGTCGGGCAGCTCGGTGTCGAGCGTGACCGGCCCGTACGTCACGCCGCCGTCGGTCGAGTACGCGACCTTGCGGTACTTCGACCCGGCGGAGTCGCGCGAGTTGAGCATGACGCGCCCGTCCGAGAGCTCGACGGTCTTGTTCTCGTCCATGCCCGTGCCGACGGGCTGTCCGACCTGCCACGTGGCGCCGTGGTCGTCGGAGTAGACGGACACGGCCTGGAACTGCCCGGACCCGTTGATGATCGTGTACTGCTGCACGAGCCGTCCCGCGTGGGGGCCGTACCGGAGCTGGATCCCCTGGCCCGACGCGGCGAAGCGCGAGCGCCACCCGAGGTCCGCGGTGACGTCGGCGGTGATGGTGCGGTGGGTCCACGTGCGTCCGTCGTCGGTGGAGGCGGAGACGTTGGCGTGGATGACGTCGCGCGCGGTCGGGTCGACGCCCGGCCGGGAGCCGCCGAAGCCCTGGTCGTACGACTTCACGTGGAAGTTGAAGATCGTCCCCGTCTCCCGGTCGACGACGTAGCTCGGGTCGGAGTAGCCCTCGATCGGCGCGGTGGTCTTCCCGGCGGCGACGACCTCCTGCGGCCCCCACGTGACGCCGTCGTCGGTGGAGCGGCGCTGGAGGATCGAGTTCGGGCCGGGGGAGTCGGCCGCGGTGGGGCGGCCGTCGTACGAGGCGAGGACGTCGCCGTTGGGCGCGACGGTGAGCGCGGGGATGCGGTAGTTGGGGAAGCCGCCCTGGCCGTTCGTCGCGAGCTGCTGCTCGGCGTACGAGCCCGGCCCCCCGGTCGCGGGCGCGAGGTCGAAGTCGGGGGCGAGGGTCGTGTGGTGGGCCGACGCCGTCGTGACGGGGGCGACGACGCCGCCCACCGCGAGCGTGAGCGCCGCGGCGAGGGTCACCGCGCGGTGCGCGGGTCTGCGGAGGTGTCCGATCATGCCGTTCCTTCCGGTCGGTGCTCGGCGCGGGCGGACGGTCACGGAGGAACGCGGCGACGCTGCCGAGAACGCTTGAACAGATGATGTCAGATGTCTGACGTCAGGAAGGTAGCCCGGCGGGTCGGCAGGGTCAAGGGCGGCGCGCGGACAGCACGACGCCCGCCGGTCGCGCGAGGTGCGCGACCGACGGGCGTCGGTGCAGGGAGAGCTCTGCGGCGGATCAGCCGCGGCGGGTCCGGCGGGACACGAGGACGATCGCGGTGCCCGCGGCGGCGAGGACGGCGGCGATCCCGGCGTACAGGGCCGCGCTCACGCCGGTCTCCGCGAGGCCCGGGTTCGCCGCGGAGGCGCTGACCGTGCTCGAGACCGGGACGACGCCGGCCGGGTCGCCCAGCCCGGGCGGGTTCGTCGCGCAGTCGGGCGACGCCGGCGGGTAGACGGTCGTCACGACGACGTGGGGGTTGACCTCGAAGCGCACGTCGACGGAGGGGCGCACCCAGTCGTACTCGTCGCCCTCGACCCACCGGCCGTCCTCGAGGCGCCAGCCCGGCCAGTCGACCCCGCGGCCCGCGTCGTCGACGACGGCGCCCGGCCACAGGAGGCGGCCCGAGAGTGGGAGACCGCTCTGCACGACGCTCTCGCCGTCCGGGTTGATCCACGTGACCGTCGCGGTGTCGTGGTCGGTGCCCTCCACCTCGATCGCGTAGTCGAGGTACGCGGCGTCGCTCTCGCACACGGGCGCGAGCGTCGTGAGGCGCATCGACGGCTCGGTCGGCACGTAGGTGTCGCCCTCCGCCGCGTGAGCGGGCCCCGCGAGGAGCGCGGCGGTGGCGGCGAGAGCGGCGGCGGCGGTGGCCCGCCCGGCGGCGCGGCGCCCGGTCGAGGTGCTCATGGTGGTTCCCGTCGGGTCGTGGTCGGTCGGGTCTCGGCGGGCGTCGTCCACGGGCGCCGCCGTACCCCCGCGGACCAGCGGGACCGGAGCAGCAGGGGCACGGGCGTGTCGGACACGAGAGGCGGCACCGCCGTCGTCGCCGATGCCCGCACCTGCAGGGGGCTGTGGTGCGGGCATCGGCTGGCCCTCAACCTAGACACCCAACTGGACAGGCGTCCAGTTCTCGAGCGGGTGAAGTCCGGGCGGGTTCGACCTGACCTGGACGTCGGGTCAGAGGCCCTGCCAGTCGGGCTTGGACGCGTACGTCTGGCGGTAGTAGTCGCCCAGCTGCAGGCGCGAGGCCGCCGCGTCGTCGACCAGGACCGTGGCGTGGGGGTGCGTCTGCATGATCGTCGCGGGCCACATCGCGCTGATCGGACCCTCCACGAGCTGGTGCACCGCCTCGGCCTTGCCCTTGCCCGTGGCCAGCAGCACCAGGTGCCGCGCCGACATGATCGTGGCCAGACCCTGCGTCAGACAGTGCTGCGGCACCCGCTCCACGTCGTCACCGAAGAACCGCGCGTTGTCCTCGCGCGTCTGCGCCGTCAACGTCTTGATCCGCGTGCGCGACGCCAGCGACGAGCCCGGCTCGTTGAACGCGATGTGCCCGTCCGTCCCGATCCCGAGGATCTGCAGGTCCACACCCCCCGCCCCCGCGATCGCGTCCTCATAGGCCGCGCACGCCGCCACCAGGTCCTCGGCGTTGCCGTCCGGGCCCTGCACCGCACCCGGGGCGAAGTCCACCCGCGAGGCGATCTCGGTCTCGATCACGTTGCGGTACCGCTCCGGATGATCGACCGGCAACCCCACGTACTCGTCCAGCATGAACGCCCGCACCCCCGCGAACGACAACCCGTCCTGCACATGACGACGCACCAGCTCGTCGTACACCTTCAACGGCGACGACCCCGTCGCCAACCCCAGCACCGACCCCGGCCCCGACCGCACCACCGCCTCCACGGCATCCGCAGCCAGCACCGCCAACCGCTCCGCCGGAGCGATCACGACCTCCATCAGACCCTCGCCTCCTCGCGCACCGTCCGGTGCTCCACCGCGACGACGTCGCCCGTCTCGACCGAGCGGTACGCCGCGTCGATCACGGCGAGCGACGCGCGCGCCTCCTCGATCCCGTAGTCCGGCGGTCGGCCGGCCAGCACCGCCCCGACCACGTGCCGCAGGTACGCCGCCGCGGCGACCTGGCCCGCGTCGGCGGCGATCGCCGTGCGCCCGTCCGCGCCGAACCGCGCGACGGCCGGGGCGTCGTCGTCCGCGACGGCGTGGCCGTGCGACCCGAGCAGCCGGACCGACGACGTGGTGGGCGTGCCGCCGGGCGCGAACGGGACGCGCCCGAGCGTGACGGTCGCGGTCACGCCGCGCTCCAGCTCGAGCGTGACGACCGCCGTGTCCTCGACCCCGGCCTCGCGGTGCGGCTCCAGGAAGAGCGACCCCGCGAACGCGTGCACCTCGAGGGTCCGCAGGCCCGTGAGGTGGTGCGCCGCGTCCGCGCAGTAGCCGAGGAAGTTCAGCAGCTCGCCGCCCCCCGAGAGGGCGCGGTCCACGACCAGCTCCGGACGCTCGACCGACGTCGCGAAGTGCGCCCCCGAGGCGAGGAGCTCGAGGTCCAGGTGGCGCGGCAGGCCCACGTGGCCGGCGTCGACCCACGCGCGCAGGCGGCGCAGCGCGGGCGCGTGCGTGCGGTTCACGACGGCGCACGTCCGGCCCGTGCGGGCGGCGACCGCGACGAGGTGGTCGGCGTCGGCGAGGGTCGTCGCGACGGGCTTGTCGACGAGCACGTCGAGGCCCGCCTCCAGCAGCGCGGCGGCGAGGCGGGCGTGCCGGGTCGGCTCGGCGCACACGACGACGAGGTCCACCGCGCCGCCCAGGGCCTCCGCGATCTCCGTCACGTCGGCGACCTCGGCGTACGGCACCCCGGCGCGCTCGGCGACGGCGCGCGAGTCGTCGCGCACCCAGCCGGGCGCGTCCGCCTCCTCGACGACGCCGACGAGCTCGACGCGGTCGTCGGCGCCGAGGATCCGCAGGTAGTCGGCCGCGTGGCGCACGGCCGACGCGAACGCGACGCGCAGGGTCGTGCTCATGCCGCCACCCCCGCGGTCGCGTAGCCGGGGACGTCGGCGACGCGCTCGCGTCGCCCGGAGACGAGCGAGCGCTGCGCCGCGAGCGCGGTCGCGAGCGCCGCCCGCACCTGCGGCGTCGTGACGACGGGCGCCGCGTCGCCGCGCACGACGTCGAGCCAGTGCGCGAGCTGGAGCCCCAGCGCGCCCTCGACGGAGACGGGCGGGGCGGTCGTGGCGTCGGAGTGCAGGCCGTCCTCCTCGGTGGTCGAGTGCGCGAGCGTCCCCTCGGTCCCCACGAGCACGACCCGGCGCACGAGCTCGCCGCGGCGGCGCAGCGCGTAGCAGAGCTCGAGCGTCGCGAGCGCGCCCGACGCCGTGCGGAGCTGCACGTGGAACGAGTCGGGCGACTCCATGTCGGGCGAGAACGTGCGGAAGCCGCGCGCGAAGACCTCGACCGGCTCGTCGTCGAGCAGCCACGTCGCGGCGTCCATGATGTGGGTCCCGTTGTGCACGGGGTGCCCGCCCGAGAGCTCCGGGTCGAGCTGCCAGCCGCGCCACCCGGCGGGCCACGCGTGGCCCGTGTACCAGGAGATGTGCGCGAGCCGCGGGGTGCCGATCTCGCCCCGGCGGGCCGCGGCGGCGAGCGCCGTCACGGCGGGCTGGAAGCGCACGGTCTGCCCGACGACGAGCGTCGTGCCCCGGCCCTCGGTCGCCGCGACCATGGCGTCGAGCTCGGGCAGCGACAGCGCCGCCGGCTTCTCGACCTGGACGTGCTTGCCGGCCTCGCCCGCGGCGATCGTGTCGCGCGCGTGCGTCGGGGTCGCGGTGACGACGTCCACGGCGTGCACGGCGTCGTCCGCGAGGGCGTCGTCGAGGGACGTGGTCGCCCGGGCGCCGGGGACGAGCGCCGCGAGCGCGCGGGTGCGCTCGAGGTCGTGCCCGACGACCCAGCGCACGTCCGCGCCGTCGAGCGCCGCGAGCGCGGTGAGGTGCTCGCGGGCGAACGCCCCGATGCCCACGACGGCGATCCCGACGGGGCGGCGGCTCGACGGTCGCCCGGCCGGGGGGAGGTGCTGGGGTCTCACGCCGTCGTCACCCCGAGGGCCCGGTCGATCGGCTGGTAGTGCGAGGCGACGGCGTCGCGGAACGCCTCGACGTCGCCGGCCTCGGCGGCGTCGAGCATCGCGCCGTGCGCGCGCGCGGTCTGGTCGAGGTCGGCGGCGACGGAGAGCCCGAGCTTGGGGATCACGGCGGTGTGCACGTCCCAGAACGCGGCGACGAGCTGCCCGACGAGCGAGTTGTCGAGCCGCGCGAGCAGGCCGGTGTGGAACGCCCGGTCCTGGGTGGGGAACGACAGGCCCTGCGACGCCGCGGCGACCATCTCGTCGACGAGGGCGTGCAGGTCCGGGTTCGACGTGCCGGCGAGGCTCGCGACGATGCGCTCGGCCATGGCGAGGTCGAGGGCCTGGCGCACCTCGACGACGTCGCGCAGCGCCCGCAGGTCGTCGCCGGGGGAGAGCACGCCGCGGAAGACGAGCGCCTCGACGAGCGCGTCGAGCGACATGCTGCCGACGAACGTGCCGTGCCCGTGCCGGACCTCGACGATGTCGAGGGTCGACAGGGTGCGGATCGCCTCGCGCACGCTCGACCGGGAGACGCCGAGGTGCTCGCACAGCTCGGCCTCGGTGGGGAGCGGGTCCCCCGGGCGCAGCCCCTCGCCGAGGATGAAGTCCTTGATCCGGTCGGCGGTGGTGGTCCGCCGCGGTGCGGTCGCACCGGTGCTGCCGGCTCTGGAGGCGTCGAGCGTCGCGAAGCTCCTCCGCCGTGGTGTCGCCATCTTGACCCCTTCGGTTTCTGGTCCTAGTGTCATGCTACACAACGTCAGACATCAGACATCTTCTCTCCGGAAGATTGTCGGTCTCATGTCAGGAGAACCAATGAAGCTTCACGTCAGCTCACCTCCCCGTCGCCGGGGAGTCGCTGCGGTCGCCGCGGGCGTCGTGCTCGCGCTCGGCCTCGCAGCGTGCTCGGGTGGCGACGCCGCGCAGGACGACCCGACCGAGGGCACCGCCGCCCAGGGCGAGATCGACCAGGACGCCGTGATCGAGGCGGGCATCTCGTACTCCCTCTCCGGTGGCTTCGACCCGATGATCACCACCGGTGCCGTGACAGTAGCCGCGAACTGGCACGTCTTCGAGGGACTCACCGAGCTCGACCCCGCGACGCGCGAGGTCTACGCGGCGCTCGGCACCGAGCTCCCGGCGCAGGTCGACGACACCCACTACGAGGTGGACATCCGCGAGGGCGCGGTCTTCCACGACGGCACCCCCGTCACCGTCGACGACGTCGTCTTCAGCTTCGAGCGCGTGCTCGACCCGGCGAGCGAGTCGCTCTACGCCGGCTTCATCGACTTCATCGAGTCCGTCACCCCGGTCGACGACGACACGGTCTCGATCAACCTCAAGTACCCGTTCAGCCTGGTCTCCGAGCGCGTGTCGGTCGTCAAGATCGTCCCGAAGGCGCTCGTCGAGTCCGACTACGAGGCGTTCAACGCCCTGCCCGTCGGCACCGGCCCGTTCAAGATGACCCAGGCGACGCCCGACGACAAGATCACGTTCGAGCGGTTCGACGACTACAACGGCCGTCGCCCCGCGCTGGCCGCCGGTCTCGTGTGGAACCTGCTGTCCGACCCGGCCGCGCGCGTCACCGCGATGAGCTCCGGCACGGTCAGCGCGATCGAGGACGTCCCCTACATCGACGTCCCGACGCTCGAGGGCGCCGTGGACGTGGAGTCGGTCCAGTCGTTCGGCACGCTCTTCATGATGTTCAACACCGACCTGCCCCCGTTCGACGACGTCCGCGTGCGCCAGGCGTTCTTCTACGCCCTCGACATGGACAAGATCATCGACAACGGGCTCCTCGGCAACGGTGCCGCGGCCACGAGCTTCCTGCCGCAGAGCCACCCGAACTACCACGAGGCGTCGACCGTCTACTCGTACGACCCCGAGAAGGCCAAGTCCCTCCTCGCCGAGGCCGGCGTGAGCGACCTGTCCATCACCCTCATGACGACGGACACCGGCTGGGTCGCGGACATCGCCCCGCTCATCAAGGAGAACCTCGACGCGATCGGCGTCGACACGACGCTCGACATCGGCCAGTCCGGCGGCCAGTACACCAAGGTCGACAACGGTGACCTGCAGGTCATGGTGGCGCCCGGCGACCCGTCCGTCTTCGGCAACGACCCCGACCTGCTCATGCGCTGGTGGTACGGCGACAACGTCTGGTCGCAGTCGCGCTACCGCTGGAACGACGACCCGAAGTTCGCCGAGCTCCAGTCGATCCTCGACGCCGCCGTCCGCACGTCGGGCGACGAGCAGCAGGAGCTGTGGGACCAGGCGTTCGACCTGATCTCCACCGAGGTGCCGCTGTACCCGCTGCTGCACCGCAAGCTCCCCACCGCCTGGGACGGCGAGAGCCTCTCGGGCTTCAAGCCGCTGCCGATCACCGGGCTGTCGTTCCTCGACGCCGGCCTCGTCAAGTAGCAAGCCGGCTCGACGCCGGCGCCGACCGACCCCGGGTCCCCTCGCCCCGCCCCCTTCGGGCGAGGGGGCCCGGCACCCGCACGGCACCCAGAACGGACAGACCATGCACCGCACCCCCGACGCACCAGGAGGCCGACCGTGAGCGCACTGCTGCGGCTCGTCGGACGCCGCCTCCTGCAGCTGCCGATCATGATCCTCGGCATCACGTTCCTCGTGTTCCTCGTGATGTCGTTCTCGCAGGTCGACCCCGCGATCCAGGCACTCGGCGAGGGCGCCTCGGTCGAGGCGCGCGAGGCGTACCGCGAGGCCAACGGGCTCAACGACCCGCTCCTCGTCCGGTACGTCGCGTTCCTCGGCGGCCTCCTGCACGGGGACCTCGGCACGTTCAGCGCACGCCAGGTGCCCGTCGCCGACGAGGTCGCGCGCGCCCTGCCGATCACCCTGCAGCTCACGCTCATGGGCCTCGTCATCGCCGTCGTCGCCGCGCTCGTCATGGGCATCCTCGCGGCGCTCTACCGCGACCGCTGGCCCGACAAGGCGATCCGCGTCGTGTCCGTCGCGTCCCTCGCGACGCCGTCGTTCTGGCTCGCCGTGCTGCTCATCCAGGTCGTCACCCTGAGCGCCGGGTGGCTGCCCGCGAGCGGACCCCTGCCCGACCCGTCCGAGGACCTCGGCGGCTACCTCGCGCGCATGGCGCTGCCCGCGCTCGCGCTCGCGATCCCCGTCGTCGGCCAGCTCACGCGCGTCGTGCGCACGTCCGTCGTCGAGGAGCTCGACAAGGACTACGTCCGCACCGCGATCGGCGCCGGCATCCCGCGCCACGTCGTCGTCGGGCGCAACGTGCTGCGCAACGCGCTCATCACCCCGATCACGGTCCTCGGCCTGCGCGTCGGCTACCTCATCGGCGGCGCCGTCGTCATCGAGATCATCTTCGCGCTGCCCGGCATGGGCACGCTCATCCTCAACGGCGTCACCAACAACGAGCCCAACCTCGTGCAGGGCGTGACCCTCACCGTGGCGCTCGCGTTCGTGCTCATCAACATCGTGGTCGACATGCTCTACGTGCTCGTCAACCCGCGGATCAGGACGGTGTGACGTGCGCCGACAGCTCACCGAACGACTCTCGACCCCCGGGCTGCGCCTGCGCGCGCTGCCCCTCGGGTCCAAGATCTCCCTCGCGTTCGTGCTCCTCGTGGCGCTCGCGGCCGTCTTCGCGCCGCTCGTCGCGAGCCACGACCCGCTCGCCACCGGCACGCCCGTCCAGCCCCCGGGCGCGGAGAGCTGGTTCGGCACCGACCGGCAGGGCCGCGACATCTTCTCCCGCGTCGTCTACGGCGCGCGCTACTCGCTCGTCATCGGCCTCGGTGCCACCGCCATCGCGCTCGCCGCGGCCGCCGTGCTCGGCGCCGTCGCCGCGACGGCCCGCAAGAGCGTCTCCGAGACCCTCATGCGCGTGCTCGACATCATCATGTCGTTCCCCGGCATCGCGCTGGCCGCCGTGTTCGTCTCGGTCTTCGGCCGCTCGCTGCCCGTGCTCGTGCTGACGATCGCGTTCCTCTACACGCCGCAGCTCACGCGCGTCGTGCGGGCCAACATCCTCGACCAGTACGGCGAGGACTACGTCGCCGCGACCCGGGTCATGGGCGCGCGCACGGCCTGGATCCTCGCGAAGCACGTCGCGCGCAACTGCGCGGCGCCCGTGCTGGTGTTCACCACGGTGCTCGTGGCCGACGCGATCGTCTTCGAGGCGTCGCTGTCCTTCATCCAGGCGGGCGTGCCCGACCCGGAGCCCTCGTGGGGCAACATCATCGCCGCGGGCCGCGACCTCGTCATGGGCGGCTACTGGTGGGCGACGTTCTTCCCCGGCCTGGCCATCATGCTCACCGTCCTGTGCCTCAACATCCTGTCCGAGGGCATGACGGACGCGATGGTCGCCGCCCCGCGGGCGACGCGCGCCACCCCGGCGAAGGCCGTCGCGACCGACTCCGACGACGCGGCCGTCGCCGCGGAGCTCACCGCGATGGACGCCGACGAGCCGGTCGAGACGGCGGACGAGGCACGCCTCGCCGAGTCCGAGCCGGTCGTGCCGGACGTCGAGCCGGAGGTCGCGCACGTCGGGCGGGCCGTGCCCCTCGCCACGCGCCTCGCCACGCTGCGCGCGGCCGAGTCGGCCCGCACCGACCGGCCCGTGTACGACGGCGACGCCGAGCCCCTGCTCGAGGTGCGCAACCTGTCCATCCGGTTCCCGCGCCACGGCGACGTCGCGGTCGTGGACGACGTCTCGTTCTCGGTCCGCCCGGGCGAGACGATGGCGCTGGTCGGCGAGTCCGGCTGCGGCAAGTCGATCACGTCGCTCGCCGTCATGGGCCTGCTGGACCCTTCGGCGCAGATCAGCGGCGAGATCCGCTACGGCGGCAAGGACCTGCTCGCGATGGGCAACCGCGAGCGCGCGTCGCTGCGCGGCACCGAGATCGCGATGATCTACCAGGACGCGTTGAGCTCGCTCAACCCGTCGATGCTCATCCGTGCGCAGATGAAGCAGCTCACGCGCCGCGGCGGGACCCGCACGGCCGAGGAGCTCCTCGAGCTCGTGGGCCTCGACCCGGAGCGCACGCTCAAGAGCTACCCCCACGAGCTCTCGGGCGGGCAGCGCCAGCGCGTGCTCATCGCCATGGCCCTCACGCGCGACCCGAAGCTGGTCATCGCGGACGAGCCGACGACGGCGCTCGACGTCACCGTCCAGGCCCAGGTCGTCGCGCTGCTCGACGAGCTGCGCGTCAAGCTCGGCTTCGCGATGGTGTTCGTCAGCCACGACCTCGCGCTCGTCGCGCAGATCGCGCACCGCATCACGGTCATGTACGCGGGTCAGGTCGTCGAGCAGGCGCCGACGAGCGAGCTGCTCACCGACCCCCGCCACGAGTACACGCAGGGCCTGCTCGGCGCGGTGCTCTCGATCGAGCAGCGCTCCACGCGCCTGCACCAGATCCCCGGCACCGTCCCGTCGCCGCGCGACTTCCCGACGGGCGACCGGTTCGCGCCGCGCTCGTCGCGCCCCGACCGCGGCCTCGACGTGCGGCCCGTGCTGCGCGCCGTGGACGCCGACGGGCAGCACCTCGTCGCGATGCCGCCGGACGAGCCGGTCGGCGCCGTCGCGGGCGGTGGCCCCGCCCCGATCACCACCGGAGGGACGCGATGAGCGCCACCGACCAGACCCCGCCCGCCGCGGACCGGGGGTCCGCGACCGACCACGACACCCCCGTCGTCGAGCTGCGCGGCGTGCACGTCGTCTTCAAGGCCCGCACGGGCACGCTGTTCAAGGCCAACCGCGTGCACGCCGTGAACGACGTCAGCGTCGCGGTGCGCCGCGGCAGCACGCTCGGGATCGTCGGCGAGTCCGGCTCGGGCAAGTCGACCATGGCGAAGGTGCTCGTCGGGCTGCAGGCCCCGACGTCCGGCGAGATCCGCTTCCGCGGCCAGCCGGTCGACACGTACACGACGCGCGTGCGGCGCGACGTCGGGCGGGTCGTGTCCGTCGTCTTCCAGGACCCGGCCACCGCGCTCAACGCGCGCATGCGGGTCCGGGACGCGCTGCGCGACCCGCTCGACGTGCACCGCGTCGGCGACGCCGCGTCGCGCGAGGCGCGCGTCCGCGAGCTCGTGCACCTCGTCGGGCTGCCCGAGTCGGCGCTCGACGCGCTGCCCGGCCAGCTCTCCGGCGGGCAGCGGCAGCGCGTCGCGATCGCGCGCGCCCTCGCGCTCTCGCCCGACGTGATCGTCGCCGACGAGCCCACGTCCGCGCTCGACGTGTCCGTGCGGGCCCAGATCCTCAACCTGCTCGCCGACCTCAAGGCCACGCTCGACCTGGGGATGGTCTTCATCTCGCACGACATCCAGACGGTGCGCCACGTCTCCGACGAGATCGTCGTCATGCAGGGCGGCCGCATCGTCGAGTCGGGCCCGGCCGCGCGCGTGCTCGACGACCCCCAGGACGACTACACCCGCACGCTGCTCGCGGCGGCGCCCGCCCTCCTGTGAGCGGCGCCGCGCCCCTCGCGACGCGGGGCACCACCCAGACCGAACCACCGCTGAACCCAGAACCGGAGCTCCTCGTGACCACCCCCTTCCGCGGGATCGTCCCGCCCGTCCTCACCCCGCTCACGACCGAGGGCGAGGTCGACGTCGCGTCCCTCGAGCGTCTCGTGGACCACCTCGTCACCGAGGGCGTGCACGGCCTGTTCGTGCTCGGGTCGACCGGCGAGGTCGCCTACCTCACCGACGCGCAGCGCGACGTCGTCGTGCGGACCGTCGTGCGCGTGGCCGCCGGTCGCGTGCCGGTCATGGGCGGCGCCATCGACCTGACGACGGCGCGCGTCGTCGAGCAGGCGAAGGCGCTCGTGGCGGGCGGGGTGGACGCGGTCGTCGCGACGGCCCCCGTCTACGCGCTCAACGACCTCGACGAGATCGAGCGCCACCTGCGCGCCGTCGCGGCCGCCGTGGACGTGCCGCTGTTCGCGTACGACATCCCGGTGCGCGTGCGGACGAAGCTGCCCGCGGACCTCCTCGTCCGGCTCGGCACCGAGGGCGTCCTCGCGGGCGTCAAGGACTCGTCGGGCGACGACGTCGCGTTCCGCCGCCTCGTCGCCGCCAACGCGGCGGCCGGCTCGCCCCTCGTGCTCTTCACGGGGCACGAGGTCGTGGTCGACGGGATGCTGCTGCTCGGCGCCGACGGCGTCGTGCCCGGCCTCGCGAACGTCGACGCGGGCGGGTACGTGCGCCTGTGGGACCTCGCCCAGGCCGGGAAGTGGGACGATGCCCGGGTGGAGCAGGACCGTATCGCCGCGTTGTTCGAGATCGTGTTCCAGGCCCGCGGCCGCTCGGGCGACGCCGCGGGCGTCGGGGCGTTCAAGGTGTCCGCGCAGCGCCAGGGGCTCATCGAGACCGCGACGCTCGCGTACCCCGTCGAGCCGCTCGCGGACGACGTCGCCGCGCGCGTCGAGGAGATCACGCGCGCCGCGGGGCTCCTGCGTGGCTGACGCCTCCCCTGCCGCCGCCGCGCCGACGGTCGTCGTCGGCGTCGACCTCGGCGGCACCAAGACGGCCGCGGCGACCGTCGCGGCCGACGGGACCCTCGGTCCCGTGCTCGCCGTGCCGACCCCGGCCGCGGGCGGCCCCGACGCGGTGCTCGACGCCGTCGCCGGGGTCGTGCGCGAGGTCGTCGCCGCGCTGCCGGGCGCGGCGCGCCTGCGCGCGCTCGGGGTCGGCACGGCCGGCGTGGTCGACGTCGGTCGCGGCGTGATCGTGTCCGCGACCGACACCCTGCCCGGCTGGCCCGGGACCGACGTCGCGGGCGGCCTGCGCCGCCGGCTCGCCGACCTCGCGGAGGTCCCCGACCTGCCCGTGTTCGTCGAGAACGACGTCGACGCGCACGCCGCCGGCGAGGTGTGGCGCGGCGCCGCCGCGGGCGCGCGCAGCGCGCTGCTCGTCGCCGTCGGGACCGGCGTGGGGGGCGCCGTCGTGCTCGACGGGCGTCCCCTGCGCGGCGCGCACCACGTCGCGGGGGAGCTGGGGCACGTGCCCGTCCCCGGCGCCGAGCTGCTGCGCTGCCCGTGCGGACGCACCGGCCACCTGGAGGCGATCGGGGCGGGCCCGGCCGTCCACCGCCGCTACCTCGCGCTCGGCGGGGACGCGACCAGCCCCGACACGCGCGACGTCGTCGCCCGGGCCGACGCGGGCGACGAGCTCGCGGCCTCGGTCGTGCGCGACGCCGCCCGGGCCGTGGGCCGCGCCGTCGCCGGGGTCGTCACCGTGCTCGACCCGGAGGTGGTCGTCGTCGGCGGCGGCATGGCCGGCGCGGGCGACCTGTGGTGGTCCGCGCTCGAGGACGCGCTGCGCGCGGAGGTCGTCGACGTGCTCGCCGACCTGCCGCTGCGGCCCGCCGCGCTCGGGAACGTCGCGGCGGTCGTCGGCGCGGCGCGCGGCGCGTGGAACCTGCTCGACGACCGCACGACCGACGGAGGAGCGCGATGAGCGCGGAGCAGCACGACCGGACCCCCTGGACGCGCGAGCGCGTCCTCGACGCGATGCGCGGACGCCTCACGGTGTCCTGCCAGGCCTACCCCGGCGAGCCCCTGCGCGACCCGCGCACGACGGCGCAGATGGCGCGCGCCGTCGTCGCCGGGGGCGCGGCCGCCGTCCGCGTGCAGGGCCTGGACGACGTCGCGGCCGTCGTCGCGGCGGTCGACGTGCCCGTCGTCGGGCTGTGGAAGGACGGCGACGGCGGGGTCTTCATCACCCCGACCCTGCGGCACGCCCGCGCGGTCGCGGACGCCGGCGCGCACGTCGTCGCGCTCGACGGCACGCGCCGGCCGCGCCCCGACGGACTCACGCTCGCCGAGACCGTGGCGCGCCTGCGCGAGACGACCGACGCGCTCGTCATGGCGGACTGCGGGTCGCTCGACGACGCGCTCGCCGCCCAGGACGCGGGCGTCGACCTGCTCGGCACGACTCTCTCCGGCTACACCGGCGAGCGGCCCCGAACTGACGGTCCCGACCTCGCGCTCGTCGACGAGATGGTCGCCACCTGCACCCTCCCGGTCGTGGTCGAGGGTCGCGTGCACACCCCCACCCAGGCCGCGGAGGCGATGGCACACGGCGCGTTCGCCGTGTGCGTGGGCACCGCGATCACCCACCCCACGACCCTCACGTCCTGGTTCGTCGACGCGGTGGCGCCGTCTGCCTGACGGGGTGCGCGCCGGGGTGGCGACCCGTCATCCCGGCTCCGCATGCAGCGCGACCCCGGCGCGAGCACAGGCTGCCCGCGACGTACGGCCTCGCCGGGCTGCGGGCGATCCACCGGCGCCTGTTCCAGGACGTGTAGGACTGGGCCGGGGACGTGCGCACCGTGTCGATCCGCAAGAGCCGAGACGGCTGGTTCGCGCCGCTGGACCGGATCGAGGACGTGATGGACGTGGTGGCGACCTACCTGCGCGACACCGATAACCTGCGCACCCTCAATCCGAGCGACGTGCCGGGCGCGCTGGCCAGCGTCTACGACGTCGTCAACCAGACCCACCCCTTCCGGGCGTAGGCGAGGCCGACCGCGTCGGTGTCGATGCGGAGGTCGTGTTGGGTGAGGTCGACGCCCTCGCTCATGCGCGCGCCCGGGAGGTCGATGACCGAGATCACCGCCTTGGGGTAGAGCTGGGTGTTCGCCCGCTGGAACAGGTGCAGGAGGACCATGTCCATTCTCCGTGGTCGTGGAGTCCTTGCCCCAGTACTTGACCCTGACGATCTCGTGCATGCCGTCCGGGCGGGTTTCGGCGAACGAGGGTCGGAGTGCTATGCCGAGACCGGCGATGTTGACGACCCCCTTTTCGACCTCGGTCGGCGTGCAGGCTGACCACCGCGGCGCGGTCTTCTTCCACTTTCTGGCGAGGTGCGTGGAGCGCGCGCCACCTTCGTCTCGGTCACGCTAGCCACCGCAGCCTCGATCGTTGACCCGTCGCGCTGAACGAGGCGGATCATTTCGGCTGAACGGTACCTGCGGGCTGCTGCGCTGTTGAAGCCGCAGCAGAGTTCGTCGGGAGATAGAAGACCTGGATCGATTTGATCTGCGCCTCCGGGAGGATGACCATCCGCCAGGGATCGTCCAAGTGGTCGAACTCCTTCCCACCGTCTCGCTTGCGCCGGACAGGTGGGCCGATCAGGAGACTTCGTTGTGCGTCCTCAGGGTCGGAGTCGAAGCCGAGTAACTCGCCTCTCCACACGGTGTCGTCGAGTAGTACTACGGTCAGGTATGTGACCTTCGCGTTGGCTGGGCGTAGGTCAATAAATGCCTGGCTCCAGATGCGCCCCTCGTTGATCGAGGCTCGCCCTGGCCACTTTGCGAGCGACACGAACAGCACCAGACCGCATGCGAGTAGGGATGTAGCGACGACTCCCGCGACGTAGGGCACCGACGCGACCGGTGAAGGTGAATTGCTGTCGCTGGCCGTCTCTGCATAGCGGTAGAGCGGCAACCAGACCCACCAACTCAGGAGAGCCGCGGCCGTCCCAGTCGCTGCCAGGGACGCGAGCACGACGCGTGACACCTCGATCAGCGCGCTCTCCTTGACCGTCGGCCGGTAGCGGGCCCGCTGCAACTGCCACACGATCCCTGGGGCGAGCAGAAGGAGGAACGAGACCAGGGCAGCCAGACTGTCCGGAACCACGTCTGGTTAGTCGCTGTTGTCGTTGGCGATGTCCACCACGTCGTTCGCGCTCACCTTGCCTGTGTCGATCGTGGTGTAGGCAGACCCGAGGAGACCCTTCTCCTCCAACTGGGTCAGATCCACGGTCGTGCGGCGGTCGTCCTGCGGTTCGCTCATTTCAACTCCTTTGGGTAGGTCCTTGTCCGTTTCGGCAGGTGCTTCGACAGTCTCCCATTGCCTTGAGACAGCGGCGCCGGCCGCGCGGGCGAACTTTGCGTCGTCGCGTGCCTGCGGACCGCCTGCCGTGTCCCGTCTGGCCTCCGCGTGCCTCTAATAGTGTGTGCGGCACGAGGAGGGAGAGGTCGATGGCGAGTGGCCTGGTCGATCAGTACGTCACGACCTTGATCCCAAGCGCCTACGACCGGTCGGTCGTGTCCGAGCGGCGAGCGGCGATCGAGAAGGCCCTCGACAACTGCGCGTTGGATGCGGGGTTGCTGTTCGAGAGTGGGTCCTGGTCCCACGGAACCGCGCTGGCCGGGCACAGCGACGTGGACCTCATGGCCTGGGCGAGCGGGCTCCAACCCACGCGCCCTAGCAGTGCATTGGCGGCGATGAGTCGGTCCTGCAGGGCTCGCACTGGGCAATCACTAACCTGCGAGTGTCGAGCCCGACGGTGCAGGTCCAGTTCATGGGGCCACCACACTTCGAGGTCGTGCCTGCCTGGCTGCACGCGAACAACGACGGCGAGAGCCGCGTGTTCCAGATCCCGGGGCCGGGGGACCGGTGGACCGAGTCCGCCCCGAGGCCGCACCTGCGGTTCGTCACCCAGCAGAACGAACGCCTGAACAAGCGGGTCAAGCCTCTCGCCCGGCTCCTCAAGCAGTGGAAGGCGCACACCGGGGCACCGGTGTCAAGCTTCTACCTCGAGATGCGCACGGCGGCGTACGCCAAGACGCAGTCCTCGATCTTCTACCACCTCGATCTGACGATCCTGATCGATGACCTGATCACGAGCGGGCTGCCCGACATGAACGACCCCACCGGGTACGTCTCACGGATCCACGCGGTCTCCTCCGAGGAGAACCGCCGCACGACCCTGCAACTGCTGCGCGAAGCCAAGCACCACCTGGACGAGGCGTACGAGCTCGACGGGCGCGCGGACACCAAGACGACGTACTGGCTGGCCATGGCCGACGTGTTCGGCAACGACTTCCCCTACCCGCCGTGGTGAGCGCTGAACCGGCGTCGGTCCGGTACCGGGCCCAAATCGTCCGCGAGCTGCAGACACTCGAGGAAGACCTGCTGTGGACGGAGAAGGCGCACTTCGCCACGGCGACGCACTATGCGCGTCTGCACCTCCTGCTCGGACTGATGGCCACTATCGCCGCCACCGTCGCGGCCGCGACCGTCGTCGCCGAGGTCACGCCCGCCGTCCCGGGAATCGCGGCCTTGGTCGCAGCCCTGGCCTCCGGGCTGGTCACCTTCCTCAAGCCTCGGGACACCGAACGGCGACACCTGGACGCGGGACGCCGGCTCGGCACGCTCCGGGTGCGCACTCGTCAGGCGATCGACCTCGACCTCGACCCCGACCACGGGCTCGCCCTCGACGCCTGGCGCAAGCTCGCCGCCTCGATCGCCCAGGAGAAGGCCACCGCCGATGCCGAGAACCCAGGAACGTCGAACCGCGCGTTCGCCGCGGCACGTCGCAAGATTGACGCGGGGAACTTCGAGCACACCCATACCAGCGCCCCGAACCAGGCCGGGTCAGCTACCCCCCGTCCAGCCCCGTAGCGCCTGCCCAGACCTGGAAGTTGGGAGAGTGCTGGGATGCGCGGCACCTACCTGCCGGGGCCAGCCGGGTCGTCCACTCGTCGACAGAGTCCTGAAGCGCAGAGGCTCGAAGTACTGCGGGCAGGCTCTCATCGCCGATTCCTCGCCTCGCGCCTCCACCACCGCGGCGGTAGCTAAGGGCTGAGCGCTCCGTGCAAGAGCACGGTGTGCTCACCAGACAACTCCATCCACTCGCCGTGTGCGGTGTGCAGAGGATGGACAAACGCCGGCAGGTGGCGGAGCAGATTGCGCAAGTCCACGCTCGTCCGCTCAGGGGCGTATCGGATCCAGTCAGAAGCATCAGGCAGATCACTGGTGACCTCATAGCCCAGGCGGTCCGCAGGGTGGTCAGGTACCAGCGTCCACACAAGAGGTGGGAATACGATCTCGGCGAGCGGGGAGTGCAGCTCGCGCTGCCCAAGGACTCGCATCATCGACAAGCCGCTCGTCAAGAGCCCATGGCGATCCAAGTCCGAGTGCGTGAGAGCAACGCAGAGTCGGGTACGGCCTGGCCAACGCACCGCGCGGGGCGCATGAAGCAAGTCGTGTGCAACCTCGGGTAGCACCACCCGCAACTGGGGTGCGATAGCGAACATGCCCATCAGGACGCTTCGTGCCACGAGTCCGGGCGCGAACATCGCAAGCGGAGGCTCAGTTGACTGAATCATCGGAATGCGGAGGCTAGATGATCGGCGTGCGCGGATCTGCCTGGCGAAGTCGGCATACGCAAGGTCGCACGTGCGTCCAGCGAGGTTGTTGCAGTCCACACACAGGCCACGGACTTGCATACCGCCCGCGACCCAGCGCCCTGGTCCCCGTTGGCCGGCATCGATCCGGTCCGCCGCCCGGAGAACGGTTGTCGTGTTGCCAGCGGCCTGCGGCGGAACGTGCGCACGACTGCGACGCCCCCACGCACCGCACAACCCGCACAGCCCGTCTGCGTTCGCCAGTGTCGTCCCGATGGAAGTCACGCGCAGCGAAGGCATGAGATCTCCGACTTCAACTTGTGCGTCGTGTTGAGTGAATGGCTCGTCGAGGTCAGCCAGCCTCCTCAGGTGCTTCCCCGTCTCGCGCTCTGGCTTGTACCACGCGGCGCTTCGCCGGTTGGCTCGCTTCTGCGTCGATCTCGCCGCGGATGAAGACGCGGTCGGTGAACTGTCGCACGATGTCACGCTGTTCGTCGTCGTCGAGGTTGGCTGTGAACGGCAGAATCTGTCGAAGCGCGAGGTCGGTTCGTTTCGCGGCCCGGGCCTCGAGATGGTGCTGCTGTCCGCGTCGCCCCAGGAGGCCGGCGATGCCGAGAGTGCCCAGCGATACGGCGAGGCGAGTCAGGGAGAGCCCCAGGTTCGAGTCGGCGTTGGGCTCGATGCTGAGCAAGTGGTACACGATCACGGCAAGACCTGCGGCTCCCACTAGCGCGGCCGCGATGTCGCAGGTCCAGGCGGCGATCGTCTTGTTGCGGGCGTAACGCCCGTAGTCGGTGGCCACGATGTGCGACGTCGTCGCGTGAACGACGTTTCGGGCCTGCTCTTCGAGCCCCTTCAGGTTGGTGAGGGTCTGTGCTGCTTCCTGGCTCGCGTCGGCGTTGGCTTTGTCCCATTGGGTCAGGAGCTCGGAGAGCTGCTGACCTTGTTCGTCACGCACCTCGCTCACAGCGTCGGCGGCTTCGGTTTTGAAGGTGGCGATGGTCTCGGCGATGCGCTGCTTCTCCGTGTCGATGGACTCGCCCAGCGTCTGCTGCTTGCTCTGCACTTTGTCGAGCTCCGCGGAGGCAGTCGTCGCGCGCGAGCTGAGCACGTCGATTGCCTGCGCGGCCTTGGTCTGAAACGCCTCGGTCGCACTGCTGATCCCCGACAGGTAGCGCGCGATCTTCAAGGGGGGCCAGGACGCGAGAGCGTCGAGCACCATGTCCGCGTAGGGGATGATCTGCGACCACTGTTGGCTGCCGTTGTTCACCGACTCGACGTACGTCGCCAGGTTCGAGACGCTCGACCCAAGGCTGCTGAGCATCGCCGGAGTGATCTCACGCGCATCGCTATCGCTTCGCCGCTTCTCGAGCAGCTCGACAACCATGCCGACGTAAGCCAGCGCGTCCTGCTCGGACGGCGACTCCGGCATAGTGGAAGCGTTCATGTGTCCGCGCACCTGCTCCACGTACTGCCACACCTGACTGCCCTTGAACCGCTCATCCCACAGCATCAGCGCCTCCTTCGCGCTGAGAGTACGGGGCGGCCCCGACACCGACGGCGTCAACACGGGTGAAATCTCAGGCCAGAGAGCAGTCGACACATCTGACGCCGCTCAGGAGGTGACGTGCGAGTCAGAGACGCGCTCTGGCTTGCTTCTTCATGCGACGGTCGTTCCACAGTGCGCGCGCGAGCCGCCACCGATCGACGACTGGCCGCGGGCGTCGGACACCGAGCTCGGAGATCGACCTGTAGTAGTCACGATCGTTGGGGCCGAACGGCACCGAAATGCCCTCGCGGTAGGTCACGAAGCTGTAGGGCTGGCGGCCAGGAGCTCGGTGCCTGACGAAGAAGATCGCCGATCCGTCGAACTCATCGCCGTCCGGTGCGATGTCTTCAATCCACTCCCAGGGGATGTGGCCGACTTCGACCACGTTCGGTGCGGGGTCGTTCGTCTTGGTCAGGGTGCGGTTTCCGTTCGCGTCGTAGTAGCTCTCGGTTCCGTGCACGATGACCTCAACTCCGCCGTGGACGATCTCGATGAGTTCGGGACCGGTGTACATGTGACCGCGCCAGGTCAACTCGTTACCGCCGTCGTAGCCGCGCTTGTAGCGGTCAACGTTCATCACGATGATCTTGCTGTTCAGACCGTCCGTGCGCATTGGCCCGAGGACCTCCCACGCCTTCGCCTCTAGCTCGCGCACGCGCTCACGACGCTGGCGGAACGTGAGCCGCCGACCCAGAGCGAAGATCGCGATCGTGACTGCCAACGACGCAATGGAGATGACGAGGGCTGCAAGGTCGACCCAGGAGAACGCGGCGGTCATCGCGCCAGACTACGGAACGCGCTCCCCAGAACGGGCAGAGATTCAGTCGACTACCAGCCCGTTCGCGCTCTTCACCGAGGCGCTGGACGCGCCGGACTCTGAGCTGGCGCAGCAGCTGGTCAAGGACCCGTACGTGTTTGAGCACCTCGCGATGGCCGAACGGGTGGCCGAGCGGGACGTCGAGCAGGCGCTGATCGACCGGCTGCAGGACACGATGCTCGAGCTCGGTCGCGGCATGGCGTTCGTCGGGCGCCAGGTGCGCCTGACCGTGCCGGACGACGCGAGCGACCGGGTGGACGAGTTCTACGTCGACCTGCTGTTCTTCCACGTCGAGCAGCTGCGCTGCGTCGTGGTCGAGCTCAAGATCGGGCCGTTCGAGCCGGCCCGAGATCCACGCCCCGACGATCGGGATCCTGCTGTGCACGGATAAGACCGGCCCGACGGTGCGGTACGCGCTGGCCGGCACCCGAATGCCGATAGCCGTCGCGGACAACCAAGATCTGCCCGAGGACGCCCGTGGCGTGCTGCCGTCCGCCGCCGAACTCGGGGCCGTGATCCAGGATGAGCTAGACCACCGGGGATGAGCGTCCGAAACCGCTTCTAACCAGCACAAACGCGGCTCCGATATCGGTCCTTCTGTCGGTCATTTTTGTATAGTTCGACCCGACGGCGAGCGGCGGCAGGCGTGCGGTACCCGCGGCAGGTGGGGCCGGGACCTCGATGAGGGACGGGGCTACTCGGGACCAGCCCCTGAGACCGGCGCACAGACGATCAACCAGGACACGTAGTGCTCGACGACGCGTCCTCCGAGGTCCGCGACGGCCGCTGCGACCTCGTCGACCTCGTGCCGGCTCCAGTCGCTGAACGTGCTGAAGAGCCGGTGAACCTGCTCGGGGTCGAGCTCGATGCTCCAGCGGTACTCACCGATGTCCTCGACGGTGAACAGCCCGGAGGCAGTCAGCCGTGCTGCGGTCGACCTGACGTCCTCCGGGTTCCCGGCGCGCGGCGGCCTGCTCCGCCGCGCGACGATCCGCGCGACCCGGTCGCGGAACGGGGTCGGCTCCGCCGCGGGGTCGCCGAAGACGTGTCGCCAGACGAGGAACCGTCCGGCTGGCATCAGGGCGTGATGGAGCCGGGGCAGGAGCGCGTCGAGGTCCATCCAGTGGATGGAGGTGGCGGCGACCGCGAGGTCGAACGCGGCTCGGCCGAGCTCGGCGTCCTCGGCCCGTGCGACGACGACCTTCGCGGTCGGGTGGCGGGCTGCGAGCATGGCGGCCAGCTGTGGGCCTGGTTCGACGGCGACCACGTCGGCTCCCGCTGCGAGCAGCGGCCCGGTCGCCTCCCCGGTGCCTGCGCCGAGGTCGACCGCTCGCCGGCCCGGCGCGACCAGGCCCGTCCGATGCACCCGCTCCCACAGCTCGGCCGGGTACGGCGGGCGGGCGGACCTGTAGAAGTCAGCGAGCGCGTCGAAGTGCGTCGGGTTCCCCATTGTCCGACCCTACGACCGCAGATCCTGGCGCTCGGCGGTCGCGCCTCACTCGGCGATCCGGCGCTGCGTCAGGCGCGGCCGGTGCGCTCGAGCACGCCTCGGAGGTAGGCGGCCTGGCCCGCATGCTCGAGGGCGTCCACCGCGACGCTCACGAGCCGGACGCCCAGCGTCACGGGCGGGTCCCACGCCTCGTCGACGACCCGGTCGAGGTCGTCGGCGGTGAGGGACGCGAGCACGTCGCGGGACTCGACCTGGACCGCGTGGACGTAGCCGAGCAGCAGGTCGTCGCGCGCGCGGACACGGGCGACGTCGTCGGCCGACTGCCCGTAGCCGGTCGCGCCGTCGTCGAACGGCAGGTCGAACCGGCGGGCCCACCCGTCGCGCGTCCACACCTGGTCCCGGCCGACGGCGCTCGCAATCTGGGCGTCCTGCCCGCGCGCGAGGTGCCACGCGAGCCACGCGATCGTGTTGGCACCCGGGTCGACGCGCGCGGTGAGCGCGTCCTCGCCGAGGCCGTCGACCGCGCGCGTCGCGGTCGGCCCGATCCTCCCGAACAGGTCCTCCAGCACGGTGATCGCGTCCACGGTCCTCCCTCTCCTCGGGTGCCCGGCGGTGTGTCGCCTCTGGCAGCGTCTCCGGACCGCGGGACGCTCGCGACCGGAGCGGCCCGCGCGGGAGGCGGCGCCCGTCCTGCACGTGGGCAAAAGGGCAGGTCCGGGACGTGCGGGCGCTCTCCTGCCCCTGCGGCGCGCAGCACTCCGTGATAGATGTCGGGAGGTCGCGTCACGACGAAGGGCACGAGCAGGGGGAAGAGACTTTGACGACGACCGACGCGCTCCAGGACGAGCGCACGCGGGTCCTGGCGCTCCAGCGGCTCGGGGTGCTCGACAGCTCGCCCGAGGAACGGTTCGACCGCGTGACGCGGCTCGCGCAGCGGCTGTTCGGCGTCCCGACGGTGAGCATCACGCTCGTGGACGCGGACCGGCAGTGGCGCAAGGCGTTCGTCGGCCTCGACGGCCCGGTCGCGCAGCGCGAGGGCGCGTTCTGCGACGTGACGATCCGTGCGGACCGCACGCTCGTCGTCGAGGACGCGGCGCAGGACGCCACGTTCGCCGACAACCCCTTCGTGGTCGGCGACCCGCACCTGCGGTTCTACGCCGGGCACCCCATCGCGGCGCCGGGCGGCGAGCTGGTCGGCACGCTGTGCGTCATCGACACCCGGCCGCGCCGGTTCGACGACGCCGACCGCTCCCTGCTGCGCGACCTCGCGCTGTGGGTCCAGGGGGAGCTCCAGCACGACGTCGAGCTCGACCGGGCGGGCGCGGTGCAGCGCGGGCTCCTCCCGCGCCGCGCCCCGGAGCTCGAGGGCTACCGGGTGGCCGCGCGCTGCCTGCCGGCCCGCGGCGTCGGGGGCGACTTCTACGACTGGACGACGACGGCCGACGGCGCCGGGTTCGTCGTCGCGGACGTCATGGGCAAGGGCATGCCCGCCGCGATCGTGGCGGCGTCGGCGCGCGCCGCGCTGCGGCCCGCGCTCCGGTCACCGTCGCTCGCGGACGGCGTCGAGACGGCCGACGACCTGCTCGCCCCGGACCTGGAGGAGGTCGGCTCGTTCGTCACGGCCTGGTGCGCCACGCTCGAGCGCGACAGCGGCCGGCTCGCGTACGTCGACGCGGGGCACGGCCTCGCGAGCGTGCTGCGGCCCGACGGCGGCATCCACCGCCTGGAGGCGGACGGCCTGCCGCTCGGCGTCGCGCCGGGCACCGCGCGCACCGTCCACCACGTGACCCTCGAACCGGGTGACCGGCTCGTCGTCGTGAGCGACGGGCTCGTCGACCTGCTCGCCGACCTCGGGGTCCCGGGCGGGGACCCGCGGCTCCTGGACCCGGACGTCCCGCTGCCCGTCCCGGAGGGTCCCGCTCTCGCACGGGCCGCGCGCGACGTCCGGCAGGCCGGGGACGCCGCGGCGACGCTCGACGTGCTGGTCAGGCTCGCCGAGGGGCGGTACGTCGGGGACGACCTCACGGTCCTCGTGGTCGAGCGGGTCGCGGCATGAGGGGCTCCGCGCGGCGGCTCGTGCTGATCCGCGTGCTCGTCGTGCTGGCGCTGCTCACGGGCGTCAACTACGTCGCGTGGCGGTGGCTCGACTCCGTGGCGTGGTCGCACTGGTGGATCGCCGTCCCGCTCGTGCTGGCCGAGACGTACAGCCTCGTGGACACCGCCCTCTTCGGCGTGACGATGTGGCGCGTGCGCGAGCGGGGCGAGCCGCCGCCCGCGCCGGAGGGCGTCACGGTCGACGTGTTCGTCACGACGTACGACGAGCCCGAGGAGCTCGTCCTCGCGACCGCCCGCGCGGCCCGGGCCGTCCGGTACCCGCACCGCACGTGGATCCTCGACGACGGCGCGCGCGAGAGCATGCGGGCCGCCGCCGCGGAGGCGGGCGTCGGGTACCTCACGCGCAGCGCGAGCTGGGCGGGCAAGCCGCGGCACGCGAAGGCGGGCAACCTCAACAACGCGCTGTTCCAGACGGACGGCGAGCTGCTGCTCGTGCTCGACGCCGACCAGGTGCCCGACCCGGCGATCCTCGACCGCACTGTCGGGTACTTCACCGCGGACGAGCGCGTCGCGATCGTGCAGACCCCGCAGTGGTTCGTCAACGTCGACGACGCCGACCCCCTCGGGAGCCAGGCGCCCCTCTTCTACGGGCCGATCCAGCAGGGGAAGGACGGGTGGAACGCCGCGTTCTTCTGCGGCTCCAACGCCGTGCTGCGGCGCGAGGCGCTCATGCAGCTCGGCGTCGTCGGGTACGTGCAGGGCGTGACGGTCGGCGTGCGGCGCGCGCTGCGCACCGCGGGCTCGGTGCTCGCCCGGGCGGCGCGCTCGCCGGAGGCGGTCGACCCGGCGGTGCGGACCGCCGTCGAGCGGCTCCGCGCGGAGGCCGACGAGGCCCGCCGCGCCCTCGCGGCGGGGGAGCCCGCCGCCGACGTCACCTACCGGTTCCAGCGCCGCGTCGACGAGGCGTCGCGCAGCGTCGTCGCCGGTCAGGTGGAGGCGCTGCGGGCGGAGCTCGCGACGGTGGAGCCCGAGCTCGTGTCCGGCGGCCCGCTCCAGGTGGACGAGGAGATCGGCCAGCTCGTCGTCGACGAGGAGGCGCTCGACCGGCTCGCCCGGCGCGACCTCTCGCCGCTCGTGGCCGTCGAGGCGGTGCGCCGCCTCGCGGACGCCGTCGACGTCGGGCGCAGCGACGAGGCGCAGGCCGTCATGCCGATGGCGACGATCTCCGTCACGGAGGACATGGCCACCGCGATGCGGCTGCACGCGCTCGGGTGGCGGTCGGTCTACCACCACGAGGTCCTGGCCCACGGGCTCGCGCCCGAGGACATGCCGACGATGCTCCAGCAGCGCCTGCGCTGGGCGCAGGGCACGGTGCAGGTGATGCTCCGGGAGAACCCGCTCACGCTGCGCGGGCTGCGCGTGGGTCAGCGGCTCATGTACTTCGCGACGATGTGGAGCTACCTCGCGGGCTTCGCCGCGCTCGCGTACCTCGCGGCGCCCATGGTGTACCTGTGCTTCGGCATCCTCCCGGTCCAGGCGTTCGGGACGGACTTCTTCGTGCGCTTCGTGCCGTACTTCGTGCTCAACCAGCTCTTGTTCCTCGTCGTGGCGCGCGGGGTGCGGACGTGGCGGGGGCAGCAGTACTCGCTCGCGCTCTTCCCGGTGTGGATCCGGGCCTGCTGGACGGCGTTCGCGAACGTCGTCCTCGGCCGCCCGCTCGGGTTCGTCGTGACGCCCAAGACGCGGACCGGGGAGCACCGGCCGGCCTGGCGCACGATCTGGCCCCAGCTCACGGCCATGGTGCTGCTCGTGGTCTCGGCCGTCGTCGGCACGGTGCGCCTCGTCGCGTTCGACGCCGACCTCGGCGCGACCCTCGTCACCCTCGCCTGGGTGGCGTACGACCTCGCGGTGCTCGGGGTGCTCGTCCCCGCCGCGCGGTACTCCGGCCCGCGCCCGCCGCGCGAGCCCGTGCCGGAGACGACGATGACCGGACGACGGACGGAGGACCAGTGAAGCTCGACGTGACACCGCTCGAGGAGACGGGGGCGGTGATCGTGCCGCGGGGGCGGCTCACGCTCACCACCGCACCCCAGCTGCGCGACGCGGTCACCGACCTCGTCGAGGCGGGCCGGACCCGGCTCGTCGTCGACCTCGGGAGCCTCGAGTTCGTCGACTCCTCCGGCCTCGGCGCCCTCGTCGGCGGGTTGCGCACGACGCGCGCCGCCGGGGGAGACCTGCGGCTCGCGAACGCCGCGCCCTCCGTGGCGACGGTCCTGCGGCTCACCAGCCTCGACCGCGTGCTGCGCGTGCACGACGACGCGGCGAGCGCGTTCGCCGACGGGTGACCCCCGCGTGACCCCGCCGGACGACGCCCCGCTCGTCGTGCTGAGCGCGACCGCGTCCCCGCCGTGGCTCGACGCCCTCCCGGACGCGTTCGCCGCGCTCTGGGAGCAGGCGCCGTGGGTGCCCGCCGACGACCGGCTCGCCGTCGAGCTCGCGACGACCGAGATCGCCGCGAACATCGTGCGGCACTCGCCCGCACCCGAGACGGTCGAGGTCCGGGCGGAGCTCGACGCCGGGGCGGGACGCGTCGTCGTCGTGCTGCGCGACACCGCGCCTGCGGCCGACGTCGACCTCGACCGCACGATGCCGCCCCCCGAGGCCGAGTCCGGGCGCGGGCTCGCGCTCGCGCGTGCCTGTGTCGACCGGCTGGAGCACCGGTGGATCGCGGGGACCTCGGGCAACGAGTGGCGCCTCGAACGCCGCGTGCGCACCGCCGGGGGCGGACCCGGCGACTAGCGTGGGGGCGTCCCGCGCGCGCCGACCCGGGCGCGGCGCCGGTTCCCGGAGGTGCAGATGGAGTTCCCGTTCAGCCTGACCGAGGAGCAGATCCTCTCCCTCATCGTCGTCGGGACGCTCGCGGTCGTCGCGATCGTCGGGGTCAACGCGCTCGCCCCGAAGGCCGGCGTCGCGGCGCCGCTCGTGCTCGTCGCGGTCGGCGTCGTCGTGAGCTTCGTGCCCGCCGTCCCCGAGATCGAGTTCGAGCCCGAGTGGATCCTCGCCGGGATCCTGCCACCGCTCCTCTACTCGGCGGCCGTCGGCCTGCCCACGATGGACTTCCGGCGGGACTTCACCGCGATCAGCGGCCTGTCCGTCGTGCTCGTCCTGCTGAGCACCGCGCTCCTCGGCTACCTCTTCACCTGGCTCATCCCGGGCATCCCGCTCGCGGCGGGCTTCGCGCTCGGCGCCATCGTCAGCCCGACCGACGCCGTCGCGACGTCCATCGTCAAACGGCTCGGTGCGTCACCCCGCGTCGTGACGCTGCTCGAGGGCGAGAGCCTGCTCAACGACGCGTCCGCCCTCGTGCTCCTGCGCTCCGCCATCGCCGGGATCGGGATCGCCGTCGCGACCGGGGAGTCCGCCACGCGGGTGTCGCTGTGGTCGGTCGCGGGCGACTTCGTGTTCGCCGTCGTCGTCGCCGTGCTCGTCGGGTTCCTCGTCGGCTTCCTCGGCCTGTTCGTCCGGCGCCGCCTCGCCAACCCCGCGCTGAGCACCGCGGTGTCCTTCGTCGTGCCGTTCCTCGCCTACCTGCCGTCGGAGGAGCTCGGCGCGTCGGGCCTCGTCGCCGTCGTCACCGCGGGCCTCGTCACCGGCAACGGCGCCGCGAAGTACCTGCGCCCCCAGCACCGGCTCGCCGAGGAGTCGAACTGGCGGACCGTCGAGCTCCTGCTCGAGGGCACCGTCTTCCTCCTCATGGGGCTCGAGCTGTTCGCGCTCGTCACCGACGTCCAGGAGGCGCACGGCAGCCTGTGGCGCGCGGTCGGCATCGCGGCGCTCGCGGCCGTCGTCATCCTCGTCGTGCGCTCCGCGTACGTCGCGACGCTCCTGCGCTCCCTCGCGCGGCGCGCGCGGCGGGGGGAGTCGATGCGCGGCGTCATCGCGGGCATGCAGGAGAAGCTCGACGCGCGCTTCGCGGCCGACGGCACGCCCGTCGCGCCGACCGTGCCCGCCGCGGCCAAGCCGGCGCCCGGGACGCCGGAGCGTCGCGGCGCCGAGATGGTCGCCAAGGCGCCCCCGGATCGGGTGGGTCGGCTGCGGTCGTCGCTGCGTCGTCGTGCCGCCGACATCGACTACCTGACGGCCGAGCGGCTCGGGTGGCGCGAGGGCACGCTCCTCGTGTGGGCAGGCATGCGCGGCGTCGTGACGCTCGCCGCGGCGCAGACCCTGCCGCTCGACACCCCGCAGCGCTCGTTCCTCGTGCTCGTCGCGTTCGGGGTCGCGGCCGGGACGCTCGTCGTGCAGGGCGGCACGCTCCCGTGGGTCGTGCGTCGCCTCGGCCTCTCGGGCGGGTCCACGCGTGCCGACGAGGACCGCGGCGCCGTGCGCGCCGAGCTCGACGGCGCGGCCGTGGCCGTCATCGACGCGCCCGACCTCCGCCGCGCCGACGGCACCACCTACGACGGTGACGTCGTCGCCCGCGTGCGCCGCGACGTCGTGCGCGAGCTCGAGAACCGCGACACCGACGCCGCGACGTCGGCCGACCTGTTCGCGCAGTACAAGGAGCTGCGGCTCCGGGCGATCGCGGCGCAGCGCGTCGCGCTGCTCGACGCGCGCACGTCGGGCGCGTACAGCTCGCAGGCGCTGCGGCACGCGCTCGACCTGCTGGACGCCGAGCAGATCGACCTCGAGCTCCGCCGCGGCCCCTACGTGCCCGGCGACGACGACTGAGCCGCCCCCTTGCGGCTGCCCCAGGGGAAGGCCCTAGCGTCGCGGGCATGGACGAGTACACGACGGGTCAGGTGGCCCGCGCCACGGGGCTGAGCGAGAAGGCCGTCCGGATGTACGTGGACCGCGGGCTCCTCGACGCACGCCGCACCTCCGGGGACGGTCCGCGGCTGCTCGACGGCGGCCAGGTGGAGCGCGCCCGCCTCGTCCGGCTCCTGCGGGGCGTCGGCCTGTCGCTCGCCGAGGTGGGCGACGTGCTCGCCGCGCCCGACCCGGTCCCCGCGTTCGACGCCGTGTGGAGCGCCCGCCGCTCGGCGCTCGCGGCTTCGCTGGCCGCGGGGGAGTACGTGCGGTCCGCGCTGGTCGGGGAGCCGCACCTGGACGTCCTCGTGCGGCGGCGGCACGTGCCCGAGCGCCTCGTGCTCGGGACCGAGCGCCGCGCGACGCTCGCCGAGCTGCCGGCCGTGCTGCCCGAGGCGACCGGAGCGGTCTTCGCCGTGCTGCGCGCGGCCGACGTCCCCCTCGCCGGCCACCCCTACGTCGAGCTGCACGAGCGCGCGACCGAGGGGTACGCCGCCCGCCTCACGCTGCGGGTGCCGGTCCCCGTGGCCGTGCGACCGCCGTCGGGCTTCGCCCTCACGACGGACGCCGCGCACGAGGAGGCGTACGTCGCGCTGACGGCCGCGGAGGCCTGCGACCAGGAGCGCCTGGTCCTCGTGCACGACTACCTGGCGTCCGGGCGGGCGCTCGCGGGCGGGGTGCCCGCGGGGGACGACCGGGAGGTCTACCTGCCGACCTGGGAGGCGGGCGGTCCCGGCCCGGTGATGGAGGTCGCCGTGCCGGTCGCGCGACGCCGACCCGGGGCGTAGCGCCGCTCCGACCGCCCGACGGCCTCCCCCCGGGCCGCGGCGAGGATCCCTGCCTCCTGCGCGACCGCGACGGCCTCGCGTCGGCTCGACACCCCGAGCTTGCGGTACAGCGTGCGGATCTGGGTGCGGATGGTGTTCACCGACACGTTGAACCGCGCCGCCGTCTGCGCGGCCGTGTAGCCCTCGCTGAGCGACCGCAGCACCTTCCGCTCGCGGGGGGAGAGCCGGCTCGCGAGCGTGACCGGGGGAGTGTTGCGCGCCTCGACGGCGCCCCGGGGCAGCACGTCCGCGGTGTCCACCAGCTCGGCGAGCGCGCGTCGCTCCTCCGGCTCGAGCGCGAGGAACGGTGCGGCGTGCTCGGGTGACGACCGCAGCCGCAGGGCCTTCTGGAACCAGCTCCGCGCGCGGTCCTCGCGCCCGGCGCGCAGGTGGGCGACGGCGAGGACGACGTGCAGGTCGAGCGCGTCGGCCGGTGACAGCGACGTCTGGTGGATGGCGGACGACGCGACCCCGATGGCCTCGTAGTGCTCGCCCACCGACAGGTGGGCCCAGGCGTGGTGGTTCGCCAACCACTCGGTCGTGTCGTCTTCCGACCCGTGCGCCAGGTGCAGCACGCGGCCCGCGCCGCCGGCGCGCAGGAGCAGCTTCGCCTCGGCCCGCAGGAGCAGCCGCCCGACGAACGACCCCGGGTCGGGCTCGACCATGCCGTGCACGAGGCGCACCTGGTCCAGCTCACGCAGGCCGTGGAGAGGATCGCCGTAGAAGGCCGCGTGGCTGGCACGCGCGGACGCCAGGAACGCCCAGAGCTCACCGACGGTCGGCGAGGTCGGGTCGGTGGCCCGCAGGATCCTCTGCGCCGTCGCCGCGTCGCCCTCGTGGATCGCGAGGTGTGCCCGCGCGAGCGCCTCGCCGTGCACGTGCGCCGCCGCGATCCACGAGGGGAACGGTGCGGCGTCGCGGACCACGGCGAGCTGCTCGCGCGCGAGGTCGTGGTGCCCCCGGTAGGCGGACAGGAGCGCCAGGTTCGACGCCGCGCTCACCCGCGCGAAGTGGCCGTGGGGCTCGTCGCCCGCCTCGTCGGCCGCGCGACGCAGGTGCTGGATCGCCGGGTCGGTCGCGCCGGACAGCATCGCGGTGATCCCGCGCTGCGCGCTCAGCCAGCCCGGCCGCGCGTCCGGGCGCCCCGCTGTCCAGGGCAGCGGGCCTCCCGCCATGAGGAGCGTCGTGCGCTGCTCGACCCACGTGCCGATCCGCGTCGAGGCGTCGTGGTCGCGGCGGTGCCGCAGGCCCACGACGGCCGCGGTGCCGGCCGAGAGGACGTCGTGCAGGCGGGTGAACCCGTTGAGCCGCCTGCTGTGGCGGAGTCCGGCCCGGGAGTAGTGCCGCAGCAGGCGCGACATGCTGCGCTCGTCGTCGCGCTGGTGGTCGCGGCGTCTCTGGGCGAGGAGCACGAGGTGCGAGAGGCGCGGGCGGCGGTCGAGCACCTCGGGAGGGACGCGTGCGAGCGCTGTCAGGAGCTCGCGCGCGAAGCGGTCGGGGAGCTCGTACCAGAGCACGTCGAACGCGGTCTCCACGCCGTCGAGGTCGCCCGCGTCGAGCGCCCGGAGGATCTCCTCGCTGCTCCACGGGACATCTCTGGCGCCTGTCATAGCCGTGATCCTGACGGACGTGCCGGGTTCTGCAAGCGCGTCTCGCGGCGCCGGGTGAATTCCTTCACGGAACTGGTGATGGGATGGGTGATTTCCCAGGTCACGCTCGTCATGGGCCTCGGTGGCACGGGTCCTATGGGGTGACGACCGTGCACGCGAGGGGCGCGTGCGCACGACGAAGGGGACCCCATGCAAGGTTTCGAGCGAGATGCCGCGGCCGCGGCGGGCGGGCGTCGGCCCGGCGAGCACGCGGCACCCCGCGGCGCCCGGCACGCGCGCAGCAGGACGCGGCCCACCGGGGGACGTGCACGTCGCCTGATCGGCGCCGTCACCGCCGTCGTGATGGCCGGGACCGGTCTCACCGCTGCGGCGCTGCCCGCGACGGCCGCGACCGTGTACGAGCTCGAGGGGTCCTGGGCCGACTCCACGCCCGCGACGCTCGAGACCGGTGACGCGGTGTCGGCGGAGTGGTGGTTCAACCTCAACGACGACGCAGCGGCCCCCGGCAACGAGCCGGTGGAGAACGTCACGGTGACGGTCACCGCCCAGGGCGCGGTGTTCGACACGCTCCCGCCCGCGTGCCTCGTGGACGGCGTGGACCCGGCGTCGAGCGTCTCCGAGGACGGCTCGACGCTCGTCTGCAACGTGGGCACGCAGGACCAGGGCACCGCGTTCTCGCTGACCACGCCGATGCGCGTGACGGCCGTCACCGGCGAGACCGTCGGGGCGGGCGCGGCGATCGCGGACCAGCAGACCACGCTGCCCGAGCTCCCCGTGCAGAACGGCTTCGTGCAGGACATCCACTGGGTGGAGAGCGTCTCCGGGAGCACGCGCAACGACGCCTCTCGCGACTTCCTGTTCAACTGGACGCTGTTCCACGGGACGAACAGCCCCGCCGGGCCCGACCCCGTCACCTACGACCTCACGGTCTCCAACAGCCTGGGCGCGGCCACGCAGGTCGGGCCGCAGGCGTGCTCGGCGTTCACGAGCGGGACGGCTACCGGCCACCCGTGGTCGGGCGGGACTCACGACGCGAGCCAGGTGGCGCCGTCCGTCGGGTCCTGCACGCTCACGCGCAACAGCTCGACGTCGTACACCCTGACACTGTCGGGTATCGACTACAGCCACGCGCAGGCGCCGACGACGGACTCCGCCGGGAACCCGCTGCCGACGGACCGTGTCGCGGTCGCGTCCGGGCAGATCCAGCTGCGGGTCGTCACGACGGCGGGCGCGGGGCAGGTCTCGGTCACGTCGAGCGCGCCGACCTACACCGCGGTCGACGGGCAGACGGCGAACGACGACCCTGCGAACAACACCACGGCGAAGAACTGGACGACGGGGGTCTGGTCGCACGCGTGGCAGCCCTCCTACACGGGGTCGAGCGCGACCGTGTGGACCGACACGTACCGGGTCGCCCCCGAGTCAGAGCTCGGCTCGGCGGTCCGCGTGCTCTACCCGAACGTCCAGAACCAGAACTCCACCCAGGGCGGTCTGTGCCAGGTGCTGGACACGCGGTACGTGGAGTTCACCGGTGCCCTCACGCGCTTCGACGACGGGACGACCGGTGAGCCTGCCGGTCTGCCCGTGGCGTACTACGTCGGCACCTCGGCGCTGGTGGACCCGGCGAGCGGGTCCTACGACCCGAACGCGTTCACGTGCGACGGGACGACCGGGTGGACCACGACCCGCCCTGCGGACCTGTCGACCGTCAAGGCGGTCCGGGCCACGTACTCGATGACGGCCGCTCGATGGCAGCGCACTCTCGTCCTGCAGGTGACGCAGCAGCTCCTGCCCAGCGCCGAGGTCGGCCAGGACGTGTGGACCTGGGGCTCGTACATCAACCCCTCGTCCGCCACGAACGCCTGGGTGAACCCGGCCCGTTCGACCTCACCGTCCGACGCCGGGCCGTCCGCGACGCTGACCCCGGACGCGCGCTACCCGTACGCGGTGGGCGGTCGTGACGTCGTGCGGATCGTCGGCGTCACGCCGGACGTGGCGAAGTCGGTCCTGCCGACGACCGTCGACCCGGGCGGACAGGCGACCTACACCCTGAGCTACGCCGCGAACGGGACGGGCGCGGTCGCGCCCACCGTGGACGACTACCAGCTCGTGGACACGCTGCCGCTCGGCACGACGTACGTCCCGGGCTCGTCGAGCCCGGAACCGGTCGCCACGACGAACGGCTCCGGTCAGCAGGTCCTCACGTGGACCCTCGACGGGGTGCCCACGAACACTCCGCAGTCGCTGTCCTACCAGGTGACGTACCCCGACGACGTCGCCGGTGGTGAGCGGCTGGTCAACACCGTCACCGCCTCGGCCGAGGGCGTGCAGTCGGACTCCGCGACCGCGACGGTCGTGGTCAACGAGTCCGGGCTGACCAGGATCATCAAGACGGCGGACCAGGCGTTCATCCCCAACCTCGCCGGCGACGGCGCGGGCGCGGGCTCGTGGACCGTGCTGGTGCGCTCGGAGGATCCCCTCCCGCAGGAGTTCGTCGACGTGATCGACATCCTCCCGTACGTGGGTGACGGCCGGGGGACCGCGTTCTCCGGCTCGTACCTGCTCGACGGCCCGGTGACCTCCTCGGTCGGGGGGACCGTGTACTACACGACCGCCGACCCGGCGACGCTCACCGACGACCCGGCCGACGCCACGAACGGCTCGGCGGGCAGCACCACCGGCAACACCGTGGGGTGGAGCACCACGTACACCCCCGACGCCACCGCGGTGCGCGTCATCACCGGCGCCCTCGCGGCGCGGGGCGAGCTGACGCTCGACGTCCCGGTCGTGACCGACGGCATGGTCGGTGGCGACGTCCTCGTGAACCGCGCGCAGGGCCGTGCGGAGAACACGCGCCTCGTCATGCGGACGTCGGCGTCGACCTCCATCGCGAACTACTACTCGGCGTCGCTGAAGAAGTACGTGCAGGACGCGGACGGCGAGTGGCGCGACGCGAACGACCCGCTGGACTACCCGCGGTTCCGCGTCGGTGACACGGTCCGCTACCGGATCGTCGTGGAGAACACGGGCCAGGGGATGCTGACGAACGTCGCGGTCTCCGACGACCTGCAGCCGGAGCTGGGGTCGTTCACGATCGAGTCCCTCGCCCCCGGCGCGACCGAGAGCCACGAGTTCGAGATCGAGCTCACCGAGCCCGTCGCCGACTCCGTCGTCAACACGGCGTGCGCGGACGCGGACGTGCCCGCGGACTCGGGCGTCGAGCCCACGATCAACTGCGACCCGGCCGGGTTCGTCGTCGTCGGCACTCCGACGCACACCAAGGAGGTCGTCTCGGCCACCCCGGTCGGCGACGGCCGGTGGGAGGTCGTGTACGAGGTCGTCGTGTCGAACACGCAGACCCCGTCGACCACCTACTCCCTGACGGACGCGCTGCACCTCACCGACCAGGCGACCATCGTCTCCGCGACGGTGACGCAGGCGCCCGACGGCGTCGTCCTCGCCGACCCGGCGTGGGACGGCCAGGGCAACACCCTGGTCGCGGCAGACGTACCGCTGGCCGGGAACGACGACGAGGGCTACGCCCCGCACGTCTACCGCGTCACCGTCCTCGCCGACGTGCCGCTGCAGCTCGACGGTGCCGGCTCCGGCGCCGACGCCCCGACCGCCTGCCCCGCCGACGGGTCGGACGCGGACCAGGGGTTCAACAACACCTCCGGGCTGACCGGCCCCGAGGGCGAGACGGAGGAGGACCAGGCGTGCGCGCCGATCCCGTCGATCGACATCGCGAAGACGGTCTCCGCGGGCCCGACGCCGAACGGTGACGGGACGTGGACGGTGACGTACGACGTCGTCGCGACGAACGCGGGCTCTGCCGACGGCACCTACGAGGTGACGGACCGGATGACGGCCGACGGTGACCTCGAGGTCCGCTCGGGCGCCGTCGTCACCGCCCCGGACGGTGTGACGCCGAACGCGGCGTGGACGGGCCTGGGTGCCGAGGGCGCCCCGGAGAACGTCATCGCCTCCGGCGTCGTCCTGCCCGCGGGCGGGACGCACACCTACCAGGTCGAGGTCGTGCTGGGGATCGTCGAGGGCGTCGAGGGTGCGCCGGTGATCACGCCGTGCTCGGCCGAGCCCGGCGCCTCTCCGGGCGGCCTGTCGAACGCGGCGACGGTCGAGCACAACGACCTGACCGACGACGCGACGGCGTGCGTGGCGATCGCGTACATCGTCGTCGACAAGTCGATCAGCGCGGGCCCGACGCCGAACGGCGACGGCACGTGGACGATCGTCTACGACCTCGTGGCCGAGAACGTCGGCGGCGAGTCGGGCGAGTACGACGTGTTCGACCGCCTGCACCACGGCGACGGCATCGAGATCGTCGACGCCGCGGTCACCACGGCCCCGGACGGGGTCGGGACGAACGCGGGGTGGACCGGCCTGGGCGCGGAGGACGCCGCACCGGAGAACCTCGTGGCGTCCGGCGTCGAGCTCGCCGCGGGTGCGTCGCACACCTACCAGGTCGAGGTCACGGTCCAGATGGACGAGGCCACGATCGACCCGGCGGACCTGCAGTGCCCGCCGCCCGGCTCGGGTGCGAACGGTGGCCTGGCGAACTCGGCGAGCCTGGACCACAACGGGATCGTGGCCGAGGACGGCGTGTGCGCGTCGCTGCCGCTGATCGGCATCGAGAAGTCGATCTCGGCGGGTCCGACGCCGAACGGCGACGGGACCTGGACGATCACCTACGACCTGGTCGCCGCCAACACCGGGCAGGCCGCCGGTGACTACGACGTGGTCGACCGGCTGCTGTACGGCGAGGGCGTCGTCGTGGAGTCGGCCGCCATCACCTCGGCACCCGACGGTGTCGAGCCCGAGACAGGCTGGACCGGTCAAGGAGCGGCCGGTTCGGCCGACAACCTGGTCGCGGCGGGCGTCACGCTGGACGCGGGCGCGTCGCACACGTACCAGGTGCAGGTCGTCGTCTCGCTCGACCGGGAGGTCGTGACTCCGGAGGCGCTGCAGTGCCCGGAGCCCGGCTCGGGCGAGAACGGCGGGCTGGCGAACGCCACCGGGCTCACGCACAACGGTGAGACCCGGGGCGACGACGTGTGCGCCACCCTGCCGCTGATCGACGTCACCAAGACGGTCTCCGCGGGACCGACGCCGAACGGTGACGGGACGTGGACGGTGACCTACGACGTCGTCGCGACGAACTCCGGCGCGGCCGACGGCATCTACGACGTCACCGACCGCATGACGGCCGACGGCGACATCACGGTCGTCTCCGGCGCGGTCGTCTCGGTGCCCGAGGGCGTGAGCCCGTCCGCGACCTGGACGGGCCTGGGCGCCGAGGGCGCGCCGGAGAACGTCATCGCCACCGGGGTGAACCTGCCCGCCGGCGCGTCCCACACGTACCAGGTGCAGGTCGTCATCGCGCTGGCCGAGGGCACGGAGGGCGCTCCCGCGGTCACCGACTGCGCCGCCCCCGGCACGGGGGGGGACGGCGGCCTGTCGAACTCCGCCGGGATCGACCACAACGGCATCCCGGACTCGGACGAGGCGTGCGTGACGATCTCGGCGATCACGGTCGACAAGACCGTGTCGGCCGGTCCCACGCCGAACGGGGACGGCACGTGGACGATCGTCTACGACATCGTGGCCGAGAACGTCGGTGGCGCGGCGGGCGAGTACGACGTGTTCGACCGCCTGCACCACGGGGACGGCATCGAGATCCTCGACGCCGCGGTCACCACGGCTCCCGACGGGGTCGAGACGAACGCGGACTGGACCGGCCGGGGCGCCGAGACGTCCGACCCGGAGAACCTCGTCGCGTCCGGCGTCGAGCTGGGCGCGGGGGCGACGCACACCTACCAGGTCGAGGTCACCGTCCAGATGGACGAGGCCACGATCGACCCGGTGAACCTGCAGTGCCCGCCGCCGGGCTCGGGTGCGAACGGTGGCCTGGCGAACTCGACCGGCCTGGACCACAACGGGGTCGTCGTCGAGGACGAGGCGTGCGCGTCGCTGCCGCTGATCGAGTTCGAGAAGTCGATCTCGGCGGGCCCGACGGGCAACGGTGACGGGACGTGGACGATCACCTACGACCTGGTCGCCACCAACACCGGCGAGGCCGCGGGCGACTACGACCTCGTGGACCAGCTGCTCTACGGCGAGGGGATCGTCGTCGGGTCGGCGACGGTCGCCACGGCGCCCGAGGGCGTCGAGCCGAACGCGGGCTGGACCGGTCGGGGGGAGACGGGCTCGGACGAGAACGTCGTCGCCGCGGGCGTCACGCTCGAGGCCGGTGCCACGCACACCTACCAGGTGCAGGTCGTCGTCTCGCTCGACGCCGCGACGGTCACGCCCGGCACGCTCGCGTGCCCCGAGCCCGGCTCCGGGGACACCGGCGGTCTGGCGAACGCCGGCGCGCTGACGCACAACGGCGAGACGCAGGACGACGACGTGTGCGCGACCCTGCCGCTGATCGACATCACCAAGTCCCTCTCGGGTGCGGTGACGCCGGTCGAGGGCGAGGACGGCGTGTACGACGTGGTCTACGAGGTCACGGTGACCAACCGGGGTCCCGGAGCCGGCACGTACGACCTCGACGACGCGCTCGCGCCGGGCGAGGGCGTGACGGTCGTGGGCGTCCAGGGCGTCGTCACCGACGCGCCCGGATCGGTCGGTGTCAACGAGGCTTTCGACGGCCTCGACGACACCCGGATCGTCACGGGTCAGGACATCACCGGTGCCACCACAGCCCCCGTGGTGCACACCTACACCGTCACCGTGCGGTACGCCGCCGACCTGACGGACGTCACGATCCCGGACACCGACGTGTGCTCCACGGAGGAGGGCACCGTGCCGGGCGGTCTGAACAACGTCGCGACGGTGGGCTGGAACGGGAACGAGGGCAGCGACGACGAGTGCGTGCGTCCGGGCAAGCCCACCCTCGACAAGGCGCTGGTCTCCGCGCGACCGGCCGGCGACGGCACGTGGGAGGTCGTCTACGACCTCACCGTCGGCAACGTCGGCGGGGAGGTCACGACCTACGACCTGGACGACGAGCTGCTCTTCGCCCCGGTCATCACCGTCGACTCGGTCGCGGTGACCGGTCCGGACGGCGTCACCCTGAACGACGGGTTCGACGGGGACGCCGACCGGCGGATCGCGACCGACGTCGTGATCGGCGGCCTGGACGACGAGGGGTACGCCCCGCACGTCTACCGCGTCACCGTGGTCGCCTCCGTGCCGCTGCACTTCACGGACGTGGAGGACGACGGCACGGGCTCGCCCGCGTGCACCGCGGCTCCCGGGGGGAACCTCACCGAGCAGGGGCTGAACAACGCGGCGACGCTCACGGACGAGACCGGCGGGACGCAGACCGACACCGACTGCGCCCCCGTGCCCTCCATCGACATCACCAAGACGATGGACGGCACGCCGGTCGCGGGTGCCGACGGATCGTGGACGGTGGCCTACACCGTCACCGCCACGAACGACGGCGCCGCCGCCGGGGTCTACGACCTCACCGACCGCCTGCGCTACGGCGCCGGCATCGAGGTCCGGACCGCGACGGTCACCGCGGCGCCCGACGGCGTCACGCCGTCGGGCTCGTGGACGGGCCAGGGCGCGGAAGGCGACCCGGCCAACGTCGTGGCGACCGGCGTGAGCCTCGCCGCGGGGGCGGTCCACACCTACCGGGTGGAGGTCGTCGCGACCCTCGACACGGAGCAGGCGGACGACACGACGTTCACCTGCCCCGAGCCGGGCTCCGACGGCAGCGGCGGGTTCGCGAACACCGCCGGGATCGGGCACAACGGGCTGACCGACGCCGCCCAGGCGTGCGCGACGCCTGACCGACCCGGCGACCCGGGCACGCCGGGCAAGCCCGGGAGCCCGCTGGCCACGACCGGCGCGACGCTGGCGTGGGTCGCCGGCGGGGCGGCGCTCCTGCTGCTCCTCGGCCTCCTGGCCCTGGCCGCGGCCCGGCGTCGGCACGCCGTCGACTGACGGCGCGACGAGGAAGGCCCTGCCCACGACCGTCCCCACCGGTCGTGGGCAGGGCTGTTCGTCGGCCGTCTCTCAGCGCTGCGCGCGGGCGGCGGCCCGACGGCGCAGGACGCGCGCCGTCGTGACGAGCGCGAGGCCGGCGACGAGGAGCGTCCAGGCCGCGACGACGTGGAACGCGGTCGCGACGCCGGTGACGGCGAGGACGGGGGCGGTCTGGGCGAGGGTCGAGTTGTACATGGCTGCTGTCCTTCCGGGACGGGTGAGGGCATGCCGAGGACGTCCCGGTCGCGTGCGCGGCGGGGCGGGTCGGCGGGGGGTGAGGGTCAGGCGGTGGCGGCGACGTGGTTCCACGTCGTCTGGCGCCGCGTGACGAACAGCGCTGCGGCGTGCAGTAACGCGCGCTGCAGGGCGAGGTCGTAGAGGAGCTCCGGCAGCACGAGCGCGGCCAGCAGCCGGGCGCGGCGCCCGGCGCCCCAGACGGTGACGAGGCGCTCCGCGGCGAAGACCAGCCCGACGGCCGCCCACAGCGGGGACAGCGTGAAGGTCCCCGCCACGAGGGTGACGACCGTGAGGAGCAGGTAGGCCGCCATCATGAGCGTGCCGACGGCGAGCATCACCTGCTGGCCGACGTAGCGCCACGTGGTGCGCGTGAGCCCGTACTCGGCGAGGTTGTCGAGCATCCCCTTGTACCAGCGGACGCGCTGCCGGTGGAGGTCGCCGGCCGTCGGCATGAGCTCGGTCGTGCAGCTCATGGTGACGGGCGAGCGCAGCTCGTGGCCGAGCGTGCGCAGCGCGAGCGTGAGCTCGGAGTCCTCGGTGATGGCGTGCCGGTCGTACACGTCGCCGCGCTCGCCGGGGAGGATCGAGCCGCGGGCGTCGGCCACCTCCTGGAGCGCGGTGCGGCGCACGAGCGCTGCGGTCCCCGTGAGCACGGCCGTGCGGCCCGTGAGGTCCACCTGCACGCCGTAGCGCGAGTACTCGTTGGCCTGGCAGTGCTGCAGGTAGCCCTGCGGCGGCCGCCCGCGGAACACGCCGCCGACCGCGGCGACCTCGGGCTCCGAGGCGAGCACGGCGAGCCCTTCCTCGACGAAGGTGGGGGCGATCGTGGTGTCCGCGTCGAGGACCATGACGACGTCCTCCGTCGTGGTCGCGATCGCCTGGTTGAGCGCGCCCGCCTTGCGGGCCGTGTTGCCCACGGTCTCCATGACGTCCGCGCCGGCGGCGCGGGCGACCGCGACGGTCGCGTCCGTGCTGTTGTCCGAGACGACGAGCACCCGGTCGGGGCGGCGCGTCTGGGCCGCGAGCGAGGCGACGGTGGCGGGGAGCGCCTGCTCCTCGTCGTGGGCGGGGATGACGACGACGACGCGCACGGCGGGCCCGTCCGCGGGACGGGCGGCCGCCTCGGTGCCGTGGCGGGGGGTGTGCGGGGCAGTGGTGTTCACCGGAGGCTCCAGTCGACGAGTGCTGTCGACAAGGAGCCTCCGGCGGCCGCCTCAGCGTTCCCCCGGTGGAGGCGCAGCGGTCGGCGAGGTCTGGCTCAGCGTTCCGGAAGTCCGATCGAGCGTTCAACCAGAGGCTTTCCTGAGGGTTCGCGCCGTCCTCGCGGCGCGGACGCGGTCAGACGTCGGCGGCCGCGAGCGCGCCGTCCACCCCCACGACCCCGAGCTCGAGCCGCGCGATCCCGTCCACCGGCACCGCCGACGACGCGCCCAGGCCGGACGAGCTCCCCGCCTCCGTCGAGGACCACGTCGCCACGACCGAGCGGGTGCCGTCGTCGTCCACGAGCACGAGCTCGTACGTCGCGCCGTCCTCCCACACCCCGGCCGGGTACGAGCACGACCAGTCGAGGCGCGTGCCCCACGACGCCGGGGTGAGCGTGAGCTCGGCGCGCACGTCCGCGCCCCCGACCGGCTCGAGCGCGACCTGGGTCGTGGCGGACGTCGCGGGGGGGCCGGCGTCGTCCGACCGCGTCACCGCCACCCCGCCCGCCGCGCCCGCGACGACCAGGCCGACCGCCGCCACGGACAGGAGCGACCGCCGTCGGGTGCGGCGCCGCCGGGCGCTCGCGGCGACCACCGCGAGCGGCACGACGGCGCCCCCCGCCCCGCCGGACGCCTCGGCCGGGACGTCGGAGCGCGCGTCGTCCACGAGCGCGTCCGCGTGCTCGGCCGTGAGCATCCCGAGGATGCCCGGCATGCCCGCGAGCTCCGCGACGGCCTCGCGGCACGCCGCGCACGTCGCGAGGTGCTGCTCGAACGCGCGCCGGTCGTGCGGGCTGAGCGCGCCCAGCACGTAGGCGGCGTCCCACTCGCGGTACGGGTCCGGGGTGGCGGTCATGACGAGACTCCCTTCTCCTGCAGCGCGAGCCTCAGCGCGCGGAGCGCGTAGTGCATGCGGGACTTCACCGTCCCGGGCGGGACGCCGTGCGCCGACGCCATCTCGGCCACGGACCGCCCGTGGTAGTACGCGTCGACGACGACCGCCCGGTGCTCGGGCGAGAGCGACACGAGCGCGTCCGCGACGAGCCACGCGTCGAGCACGGCCTGGGTCGCATCCGCCTCGCCGCGGTCGGGCACGTCGGCGCTCGCGAGCTCGCGGCGGTGGTGGGCGCTGCGCAGCTCGTCGACGACGAGGTTGCGCGCCACCGTGAAGAGCCACGCGCGCACCGACCCCTCCGGACGCTCCAGCACCTCGGGGTGGCGCCACGCGCGCAGCAGCGTCTCCTGCACCACGTCCTGCGCCTGCGCCGGGTCGTCGGTGAGGCGCGCGACGTAGCGCTCCAGCGCCGGCCCGTGCGCGGCGTGGACCGCCCGCAGCAGGTCGTCGGCGTCGGCGCGCACGCGCGGCACCTCCCCGTCGGTCACGACCCGGCCGACCGCACGAGGTCAAGGCCGAACTCGACGCTGCCCGCGTCGTCGACCGTGACGAACCCGAGGTTCGGCGCCTCCACGTCGAAGTCGGAGAACGTGATCGGCACGCTCCCGACGACCTGGACGCCGTCGGCGGTCGGGCCGACCTGCGCCTCGACCGTGACGGCCTGCGTCACGCCGTGGATCGTCAGGTCGCCCGCGAGCTCGACGTCGGCCGAGCCGGTCGGCAGGTCCACGGGGCTGGTCAGCTCGAACGTCGCGGTCGGGTACGTCCCGACCTCGAGCGCGTCGCCCCGGAAGTACGCGTCGCGCGGCGGCTCGTCCGTCGCGACGCTCGCCATGTCGACCTCGATCGTCGCCGCGGTGAGCGCGCCGTCCGCGACGGTGAACGTCCCCGTGACCTCCTCGGTCCGGCCGGTCACCGTGACGTCCTCGCCCTGCAGCACCTCGTGCACGCGGTACCCCGCGTACGAGCCGTCCCCGACCGTCCACGCACCGGCCAGGTCGGCCGGGTCGAGCGCGGCGCCGTCGCCCGACGACGCGTCGAGCGTCGGCTCCTCGGCCGCCGCGCGGTTGGACCAGTCCGCGTACAGGCCCGGGCCGAACGCGACGGCCGCACCGCCGAGCACCACGACACCGACCCCGACCCCCACGAGCACCTTCGTCCTCCTGCGCACGTCTGCCCCTTCCGATCATCCTCTGCGACTCCGTCACCTGGGAGACGAGGCCGCGGCCCGATCGGTTCACCCGGGTCCGTCGACGGGCGGCCGGGGATCGTCCCCGGGAGACGGACGGGGCCGTCGGACGGGCGTGCGGCGTGCGGGCCGACGCGCGGGTGCGGGCCCGGTGAACCTCGCGGCGCGCCGCGCCGTCGTGAGAGTAGGGGCCGTGCTCGCGACCCCGACCGTCCTTCCGAGGAGTCGACATGCGACGCACCCTGACCACCGGCGTCCCGGCCGCCACCACCTGGGCCGTCACCGCCCTGCTCGCCGCCACCCTCGCCGGGTGCTCCGGCGGGGGAGGCGGCCTGTACGGGGGCGGTGGCTCCAGCCCGTCGGGAGAGACGTCCGACGGCTCGACCTCCGACGGCTCGACCTCCGACGGCTCGGCGGGCGTCGCGCTCGGCACGGCGGACTCGTCGCTCGGGACCATCGTGGTCGACGGCCAGGGCATGACCGTCTACTACTACGACAAGGACACGAAGGGCGCGGGCTCGAGCGCGTGCGAGGGCGAGTGCGCCGCCGCGTGGCCCGCCGTCCACGCGGCGAGCGCGGACCCCGAGGTCGACGGCGTGACGGGCGAGGTCGGCACCATCACCGGGGTCGACGGCGAGCTCCAGGTCACCGTCGACGGCCGCCCGGTCTACACGTACGCGGCCGACACCGGCCCCGGCGACGTCACGGGCCAGGGGGTGAACGGCGTCTGGCACGTCGTGGCGCCGGACGGCACCGAGATCATGGACGCGGCCCCCGCCGCCGGGTCGGGCTACTGACCGGCGCGCGGGCCGACCTCGCGCGGGCTGGTCCCGCGGGGTCGGCCGCGTGCGTGCCCGCCTCACGCGGGTGGGTCACGGGTGGTCGAGCGGCGGCGAGCTCAGGCAGAACGGGTGGCCCTCCGGGTCCGCGTAGACGCGGAACAGGTCGTCGGGGTGGCCCTCGTCCTCCGGGGTGCCCGTGAGCGGTCGCGCGCCGCACGCGAGCGCGTGCTCGTGCGCCGCGTCGAGGTCGGGGACGTCCAGGTCGACGTGCACGCGCGCCCCGCCGGGCCAGGGCGGCACCTCGGCGTCGGACTGCTGGAACGCGAGGCGCGACGCGCCGCCCGGGACCTGGAGCGAGAGCCAGTCGTCGCCCGCCGGGTCCACGGTCTCGTGGCCGGGCGTGTACGCCCAGCCGGTCAGGCGCCGGTAGAACTCTGCGAGCGCGCGCGGGTCGCGCGCGTCGACGGTGACGTTGCGGAGCCGCAGCGGGCGCGGGTCTCCCACGGCTCAGCCGACCTGCTCGCGCAACCACGCGACGTCGGCCGGGACGTCGGCGTGCGTCTCGCAGACGACCGACGTGCCCGCCGCGCGCACGACCCCGAGCAGGAGCTCCGGGTCGATCGTCCCGGCCGTGAGGCCGGCGTGGCGGTCGGCGCCGGAACCTGCGGTGTCGCGGCTGTTGTTGAGGTGCACGAGGTCGACGCGGCCGGTGATCGCGCGCACGTCGTCGACCGCGGTCGTGAGGTCGATGCCGCCCGCCCACGCGTGGCACGTGTCGAGGCAGAACCCGACGTTCTCGGCGCCGTCGGCCTGCTGCACGGCCGCCCACAGGCCCTCGATGCGGTCGAGTCGGCGCGCCATCGAGAAGTCGCCCCCGGCGGTGTTCTCGATGTACACGGTCACGTCCGTCTGGAGCGCGTCGATCGCCTTGCGCCAGTTGTCGAAGCCCTTCGCCGGGTCCTCCTTCGCGGTGACGTGCCCGCCGTGGACCACGACGCCCGTCGCGCCGACCGCCGCCGCGCCGTCCACGATCTGCTGGAGGAGCTTGCGGCTCGGGATGCGGATGCGGTTGTTGGGGCTCGCGACGTTGATGACGTACGGCGCGTGCACGACGAGCTCGAGGTCCGCCGCCGCGGCGGCGTCCTTCAGGGCCTCTGCGCCGCCCGGGAACGTGAACTCCGGTCCCTTCCAGGACTGGGGGTCGCCGAGGAAGATCTGGGCGACGTCCGCGCCGATGCTCGCTGCCTGCGCGACGACGTCCGACTGGTCGAGGTGGGCTCCGATCCGCATGGGGACCAACCTACGCGGCACCGCCCACGCGCGCGGCCGCTCGTCACCAGCCGGTCGAGCTCTTCCGGATGACGTCGCGGCGCAGGTCGAGCAGCGCCGCGCGGGCGCGCCGACGGCGGTCGGTCGGGTCGACCGTGAGCTCGTCGCCGGGGTTCGCCCGACGGCGCGGCTCGCCGTGGACGTTGAGGTCGGGTGCGGCGCCGTGGTCGGCCGCGCGGTGCACCGCCGTGGTCGGGCCGGCCGACGTCGGGGCGGGCGGGGCGGAGAAGAGCGGGCGGTTGTCCGGCACGGGAGCCTCCTCGGGGACTCCGTCGCGCGGGGCGGCGGAGGGTCGGGACGATGCTGGTGCGCCGGGCTCGCCGCCCGGCGCCCCCTCATCGTGCGACCGCGACGTTTCCCCCGGTCGTCCTGAACGTTTCGGCCATGTTGCGCCCCTACCCCGGCGCCGAGCACGGGGTTCCCGACCGCCGGAGCCCGATTCCGGTCGCCGACCCCGTGCTCGACGGCAGCGGGGGGTCAGGTCAGGAAGGGCCGCGGGCTCCGCACGTGGCGATCGTCTGCGGGCCTTCCTCGCCGTCGATGACCACCGAGGCCTCCCAGCGCCAGGCCTGCGGCAGCAGGTCGACCGTCCCCGCCGGGACGTGGACGGTGTCGAGACCGGAACCGGGCGGTGTGGGGCCGACTGCCTCCCACGACACCCCGCCGTCCGGCGTCGGCTCCACGTGGAAGGGCGAGCGGAGCTCCGCGAGCTCGTCGCCCTGCCACGTCTCGAGGCGCAGGACGAGCGCGGAGTCCAGCGGGGCCGCGAGCGTCGGGCCCGGGAGGTCCAGGCCGAACCTCGCGTCGAACCCGGCGTCCGTGCCGGTCGCAGGCGGCAGAGGCGTCGTACGGGTCACTCCCCAGCGCGTCAGGGTGCCTGCCGTCGACCAGCTCGACACCTGGACGTCGTCGACGAGCAGCGGCGCGGGGGCGGTCGTGGGCGGCGTGCACGACGACGTCCACACGTCCCCGCTGGTGGACGTGGCGGGGCCGAGCATGAAGACGGCGCTGCCCACCGCCGCGAGCGTCGCCGCGCCGGTCACGACGCGCGACGGCGTCGGGCCGCCCACGCCGGTGCCCGGGCCGAGGAACGGGACGGGCGACCGGACGCGCTGGAGCACGACGGTGCTGCACAGCGAGTCGGCGAACGTGCGGCGCTGCGCGTTCCACAGGGGCCGGAGGAAACCGATGTAGAGCAGCGCGTCGAGGATGTGCGCTACGTCCCGCAGGACCGTGCGCACGAGACCCGCGGGGCGACCCGTGGCGTCGTGCACGACGACGATCCCCACCGTCCGCTTGCCGGGCGTCGCGCCCGTCCAGGCCTGGAGGGCGAGGAGCGCGGCCGTGGTCCCGAGGGCCCACCACGTCCCGCCGGGCGCCGGTGTCTCCGTGCTCGTGCTGAAGCTGATCGTCGGGACCCAGACGACCTCGTAGGCCGGCCCCACGGCGAGGAACAGCACCGTCGCGGCGATCGCGGTGTCGAGCAGCGACGCGACGACCCGGCGCGACCAGCTCGCGTAGGGGCCGGGCGCGGGTCCGAGCTCCGGGAGCGCGTCGTCGAGGTTCCCGGCTCCGACGGATTCCGTCGGCCCCCTGCCGGTCGGGGCATCGATGGCCACGCGCGCATCCTGGCACGCCCTGCTCCCGCTGAACACACCCTCTCGCCGAGCACGCGGAGCAGCCTCGTGCTCGGCCGTCGTCTCAGCGGAAGGAGTGCCGCCGGCCCAGGGCGACGGTCGCGAGCACCGGGACCATGAGCGCGAGGGAGACCCACGGGAGGCCGCCCGGGCCCGCGACGGCGAGCGCCGCACCGCCGACGGCCCCGCCGAGCGCGACGGACGTGTTCCACACGGTGACGAGCGCGGACTGCGCGACGTCGGCGCCGTCGCCCGCGGCCCGGGCGGCGGCGGTCGTGTAGAGCGTCCCGGCGCCACCGAACGCGGCACCCCAGGCGGCGGCGGCGAGCACGACGACGACGGTCGACGTCGGGGCGAGGCCGAGCACGAGCATCGCGAGGGCGAAGACGACGACCGACCCGAGGGTGAGGGCGCGCAGACGGTGGTCGATGAGCGCCCCGACGAGCACGAGCGCCCCGGCGGACGCGGCGCCGAGGACGAGGAGCAGCGCGCTGGTGCGCGAGCCCTGGCCGAGGTGCGCGAGGTGGACCGCGACGTACGTGTAGAGCGACGTGTTGGCGAGCACGTTGAGCCCGGTGACGAGCAGCACGGGCCGCAGCCCGGGACGGGGGAGGACGGCGCGGATCGCGAGCTGTGCGCCGCGCGGGGTGCCCGCCGCGCCCGGGACGCCGAGCCGGATCCAGGCGAGCAGCGCGACCCCGACGACGGAGAGGACGCCGAACGTCCAGCGCCACCCGACGGCGGCGCCCAGCACGGCCCCGGCAGGGACGCCGAGCGTGAGGGCGAGCGGGCCGCCGGCCATGGCGATCGTCATCGCGCGGCCGACGCGGTCCGCCGGCACGATCCGGCGCACGTACCCGGGCAGGAGCGCCCACGTCAGGCCGGCGACGAGCCCTGCGGCGAAGCGCGCGACGAGCGTCAGCGCGAACGACGACGACACCGCGGTCACGGTGTTCGCGACGACGAACCCCGCGACGGTCACGAGGAGCAGCGTGCGGCGGTCCCACCGTGCGGTGGCACGCGTGAGCGGGATCGCGGCGACGATCGCCCCGACGGCGAACGCGGTGACGGTCTGCCCGGCCGCTCCGGCCCCGACGCCGAGGTCGGCGGCCATGGCGGGCAGCACGCCCGCGGGGAGGATCTCGGTGAGCAGCGTGAGGAACCCTGACGCCGCGAGCGCGAGGAGCGCGCCGACGGGCAGGACGCCGGGGCCGGGGGTCGCCGGGGTCGTCGGGGGCGCCGGAGTGCCGGCCGAGGTCGGGCCCGGGACGGCGGCGGCCGTGGGGCCGGTGGTGGGTGTGCTCGTCGTGGACATGGGGTTAGCATCGATGTCTGACATTGATGTGAAGGTCAAGCGACACGACCCGGTGAGGTGGATCACGTGCGGATCGGCGAGCTGTCCCGGCGCACCGGGACCCCGACGCGACTCCTGCGGTACTACGAGGAGCAGGGCCTGTTCACGCCCCAGCGGGCCGAGAACGGCTACCGCGAGTACGGCGAGCACCTCGTCGACCGCGTGCTCCAGATCCGCGGGCTCCTCGAGGTGGGCTTCACGACGAAGATCATCAAGGAGTTCCTGCCCTGCCTCGGCAACGCGCCGGAGATCCACCTGCACAACGCCTACCCGGACAAGATCGCGCTCCTCGAGACCGAGCTCGCGCGCCTGGAGGACCGCATCCGCATCCTCGAGAAGAACCGCGAGGCGATCGCCGACTACCTCGACCGCATCCGCCCGTACGCGCAGCGGCCGGAGGACCGCATCGCCGGGAGCGTCCCGTCGAGCACGAGGTCGCTGTCGCCGTCCGCCGGATAGCGACGACAACCTCGTGCTCGGCGGGAGGTGGGCCCGGGCTGTCGCCGTCAGTCACTCGGGGCGCGGCGCGTACATGATGACGGCGACGCCGGCGAGGCAGAGCAGCGCGCCGGCCACGTCCCAGCGGTCCGGGCGGAAGCCGTCCACGACCATGCCCCACGCGAGCGAGCCGGCGACGAACACGCCGCCGTACGCGGCGAGGATGCGCCCGAAATTCGCGTCCGGCTGGAGCGTCGCGACGACACCGTAGAGCCCGAGCGCGACGACCCCCGCCCCGATCCACAGCCAGCCCCGGTGCTCGCGCAGCCCCTGCCACACGAGCCACGCCCCGCCGATCTCGAGCAGGGCAGCGAGCACGAACAGCGGGATCGAGCGCGCGAGGTCCATGCGCGCCAGCGTAGGGGCGTGCTGCTCAGCGGGCGGTGCTTTCCGCGCGGTCCGCGGCGATCGCGCGGACGGGTCGGCACGGGTTCCCCACCGCGACGACGCCCGCGGGGATGTCCCGCGTGACGACGGACCCGGCCCCGATGATGCTGTCGTCGCCGATCGTCACGCCGGGCGTGATGGTGACCGAGCCGCCGATCCACACGTTGCTGCCGATCGTGACGGGCTCGGGGCGCTCCCAGCCCTCGCGGCGGCGGACGACGTCCTCGGCGTGGTTCGGCGTGTAGATCGAGCAGCGCGGCCCGATGAGGCAGTCCGGGCCGATCGTGACGAGGCCGCCGCCGATGACCATGAAGTCGGCGTTGATGAAGGTCCGCGCGCCGATCAGGAGGCGGTCGCCGTAGTCGATCGTCAGCGGCGGGCGGAAGTCGATCCCGTCCTCGGCGCCGGGGACGAGGCGGTGGAAGAGGCGGCGCGCCTCGTCGACGTCCTCGTCGTACACGCGCCCGATCCGGGCGCACGTCGCGTGCGCGTCGCGGGTCAGCTCCTGCAGCGCGGGCGACGTGCGGTAGCGCAGCCACCCGCCGGAGAGCAGGCTGCGCAGGTCCTCGTCCGTGGCGGCCAGCTCGGCCATCCTCGTCGTCGGCTCGGTCGTGCTGCTCATCGGACTCCCTCGTCGTAAATTAGTATTTCCGTTAAACATATAGATCCCCGTGACGCGACGCAAGACCCCTCGCGCACAACGTCTGAGCCGCCGCCGGGGTGACTCGGGCGCCCGGTCAGGACGTGCGGTCGAGCACCCGGCGCAGGCGCGCCTTCTTCTCGTTCTCGCGCACGACCCACGCCACGTCCGGGTCCGACGACCCGCGCAGCGCCGCGAACCGCGGCACACCGGCGGCCGGGTCGCCGACGACGGCGACGCTCCAGCAGTACCCGAGGGCCTGGCGCAGCGCGCGCACGTCGGGGTCGCGGCGCGCGTCTGCGGGGAGGGCGCCGATCGAGGCGGTCGCGGCCGCGCACGCGTCCAGGGCGGCGGTCGCGGTCGCGGGGTCCCGGAGGAGACGCGGTTCGCAGATCCCGGCGACGGCGGCGCGGCGGACCAGCGGGTCGGGGTCGGCGACCCACGCCGCGACGAGCGCGCGCAGGGTGGCGGGCTCGGCGTCCCCGATGCGCTGGAGCGCCATCGCGGCGGCCTCGCGGACGCGCCAGGACCCGTCCGACGCGCGGGCGCGCAGCCGGTCGGTCGGCTCGGCGCGCGCGTCGGCGGGGGCCTCGACGACGAGCCGGCCCAGCCCGCACGTCCCGCAGCACCGGAGGTACTCGTCGGGGTCGTCGGCCAGGTCGCGCACGAGGTCGGCGGGCGCGACGTCGGCGAACGCGCCCAGGAGCTCGAGGTTCGCCCGGGGCCCGGGCAGCCCCGACCCCGCGGTGAGGTGCGCGCGCACCGCGGCCGGGTCGCCGTCGAGCGCACGCAGCGCGGCCCGGTGCTCCTCTCGCACGGTCATGACGACCACGCTAGGACGCGGCGCCCCCGTCCGACAGGGTCTTTCGGCCAGGGCTGCCGGAACGGCCGCACGGAGCCGAGCTCGTCCGGGGACGCCCGCCGTCGGGCTCAGCGCAGCGGGTCGAACGCGCGGATCTCGTCGGGGGTCTCGCCGGTCGTCACGAGGTGGGCGAGCGCCCGGCCGGTCGCGGGCCCGAGCACCATGCCCCACATCCCGTGGCCGCCCGCGACGTAGACGCCGCGCGTGCGCGTCGCGCCGACGAGGGGCAGGCCGTCGGGCGTGACCGGGCGCGAGCCGACCCACTCGTCGTGGCGGTCGTCGAGGTCGACGCCCTGGAACAGGTGCCGCACGGACGCGAGGATCGCGTCGATCCGGCGGGGCTGGAGCGGCTCGTCCGGGCCGCGGAACTCCATGGTCCCCGCGACGCGGAACCGGCCCTGGTAGGGCGTGCACGCGACGCGGCGCGCGGGCAGGTAGATCGGCGTCTCGACGGGCTCGTCGGTCTTCACGGTGAACGAGTAGCCGCGTCCGGCCTGCACGCGCGTGCGCACGCCGAGCGGCGCCGCGAGCGAGGGCAGCCACGCGCCGGTCGCGAGCACGACGGCGTCGCCGCGCAGCACGACGCCCTCCTCGCGGTCGGCGGGGGACGCGGCCCGGTGCGGCGCCCCGGCGTCCGGCCAGGACCCGTCGGTCACCCCGGACCCGTCGCTCGCCCCGGCGCCCACGAGGGCGGGGTGCCGGGCGGCGTCGGGGTGCACGGCGCGCGCGAAGACGCACGCGCCGAGGCGGCCGGGCTCGACGTCGAGCACGTCGAGGCCGGTAAGGATGGTGCCGCCGCGGGCGCGCACGGAGTCGGCGAGCGCGTGGACGTACGGTCCGGGCTCGAGGAAGCGCTGGCCCTCCAGCGCGTAGACGGTGGAGACGCGGTCGGTGAGCTGGTGCGCGCGCTCCCCGGCCTCGACGCGCCGGACGGGGACGGCTTGCCCGGCGGCGGCGACGTGCTCCAGCTCGCGCAGGAAGGGCCGGGCCTCGCGGACGTGCTCGAACGCGACGGTGAAGGGGCCGGGGGTCGTGCCGGCCTCGACGCCGTGGCCGAGGCTGCCGCCCGCGGCGAGCTCGTCGAACGCGTCGAGCGCGACGCGGTCGATCGGGGTGAGGGCCGCCATCGCGCGGTCCCAGCGCGCCTGCGTCGCGTGCGCCATGAAGCGCGCGAAGAACGTCCACAGGCGCGGGTCGAACCGCAGCGGGACGTGCAGGGGAGCGGCGGGGTCGAGGAGGGCGCGCGGCCCGTACGTCCACAGCGACGGGTCGGCGAGCGGCATCGCCATGCCGGGGGTCAGCCACCCGGCGTTGCCCCACGAGGAGCCCGCGGCGACGCCCTCGCGGTCGACGACGGTCACCTCGACGCCCTGCTCCTGGAGGTGCCACGCGGTGGCGAGCCCCACCATGCCGGCGCCGACGACGACGGCCGTGCGCGGGGCGCGGCCGGGGGGTGCCGTCCGGGCGTCGCGGGAACGGGGACGGGGACGAGAGGTCGTGCTCACGCCGGGCTCCTTCGACCGACGCCCGCCCCGCGGGTGGCGAGGCGGGCGCGTGGCTGGTGTGCGGCGGGATGGTGCCGCACGACTCTCAGCGTGGTGGATCCTTCGGTCTGCGGCAAGATGTGCCGAAGGATCGTCGATCCGGGCGGCAGCCGCTGCCCCGACGTTCACCCGCCGACCAGGGGAGGCCCGCCGTGCCGAAGGATCTTCGACCGCCCGCGCTGGACGACGTCGACCGCCGCATCCTCGACGTCCTCGCGACCGACGCGCGCGCCACGAACGCGGCGGTCGCCGCCCGCGTCGGCATCGCCGCCTCGACGTGCCACGCGCGCGTCCGGGCCCTCGTGGACCGCGGCGTGATCCGCGGCTTCCGGGCCGACGTCGACCCCGCGGCGCTCGGCCGAGGGCTCGAGGCGCTCATCGCGATCCGCCTCCAGGCCGGGGCCCGCAAGGGCCTGGAGGCGTTCCGCGACTACCTGCTGACCCTGCCCGACGTCGAGGGCGTCTTCTTCGTCACCGGCGACCGCGACTTCCTGCTGCACGTCGCGGTCGCCGACTCGGACGCGCTGCGCGACCTGGTGTCCCGGACGCTCAGCGTGCGACCCGAGGTGGCCGGGACGAGCACGACCGTGATCTTCGAGCACGCGCGCCCCTGAGGCTCCCCGGCCTCACGCCACCGTCGTCCCCTCCCGCACGCGCGACCGCAGGACGTGCTTGGTGAGCTTGCCGGAGGGGTTGCGGGGGAGCTCGGTCACGAGCGCGACGTCGCGCGGCACCTTGTAGCGCGCGAGCCGGTCGGCGAGGAACGCGCGCAGGGAGTCGAGCGTCGGCTCGGCGCCGGGCGCGGGGACGACGAACGCGACGACCGTCTCGCCCCAGTCGGCGTGCGGCCGTCCGACGACGGCGACGTCCGCGACCTCCGGCGACCCGCGCAACGCCTCCTCGACCTCCTGGGAGTAGACGTTCTCGCCCCCCGTGATGATGACGTCCTTGAGCCGGTCGACGATGAACAGGTACCCGTCCTCGTCGACGCGCACGACGTCGCCGGTGCGGTACCAGTCGCCCACGATCACGGCCTCGGTCGCCTCCGGGTCGTCGAGGTAGCCGACCATCCGGGTGTCCGACCGCAGCCAGATCTCCCCGGTCCCGCCCGGGCCGACGTCGTTCCCGTCGAGGTCCACGACCCGCACGTCGACGCCGGGCATGCCCGCGTGCCCGATCGAGCCCGCCTTGCGCTCCTGGTCGGCCGGGCCGAGCGCGGTGCCGACCGGCCCCATCTCGCTCATGCCGTAGACCTGGTGCAGCTCGCCCGGGTAGGCGGCGCGGATCGCCCGCACCGTGTCGGCGCCGACGGGCGCGCCGCCCGCGAGCCACAGGCGCGCGCTCGACAGGTCGAACGTCGACAGGTCGATGCCCTGCGCGGCGGCGACCTGGAGCGGCGCGACGTACGCGATGGGCGCGCCGAAGAACGCGGTCGTGCGCTCGGCCGCGACCGTCCGCAGCATCTCGATCGGGTGGTACTCGCGCAGCAGCACGGTCGTGCCGCCGAGGAACACCATCGACAGGAACCAGTTGTTGAGCGGCGAGGCGTGCCAGATCGGCATCGCGAGGAGGAAGCGGTCGTCCGCCCGCAGGCCGACGGCCGCGGTCGTGTAGGCCGCGACCGAGCTCAGCCCGCGGTGGGTGTGCTCGCAGCCCTTGGGGGCCGCCGTCGTGCCGGACGTGTAGAGCACCTGGGCGATGGTGTCCTGGTCCGGCGGCACGCCGTCCCACGGCTCGGCGGCCGCGACGAGCGCGTCGAAGTCGTCGTGCTCCGGCGTCCCCTCCGCACCCGCCGGGTCCTGCCCGACGGCGCCCGCCTCCGTCCACAGCCAGCGCACCTGGGGCGCGGCGGCGGTGACGACGGGGGCGAGGGTCGCGTCCGCGACGCCCAGCACGGCGCCGCTGTGGGCGACGAGCCGCGCGACCTCCGGAGCCTGGAGCTTGTGGTTGACGGGGACGAGCACGGCGCCCGCGCGCCACAGGCCGAACGCCGCGACGACGAAGCCCGGGGTGTTGTAGGTCATCACCGTGACCCGGTCGCCGGGGCGCACGCCGGCGTCCCGGAAGACCGCCGCGGCGCGGCGTGCGGCCGCGTCGAGCTCGGCGTACGTGAGGCGGCGCTCGCCCAGCACGAGCGCTTCCTTGGCCGGGACCTTGCGTGCCGTGCTCTCGAGCATGCTGCCCAGGTGCATGTCGTCCTCCTCGACGTCGTGCGCGGCGTCCTCCTCGACGCCCGCCCGGCCCGGCGGGCCGGTACCGCGATGAATTGAATCATGCTTCAATTCTTCGTGGAAGCCGCCCCGAGGCGGTTCACCCGACGGCGAGGGAGGGCCCGTGGCCTACCGCGAGACCCCGGCGACGCGCGCCGCGCGCGAGCGCAAGCGCGACGCCCTGCTCGACGCGGCGCGGACGATCGTCGCCGCGCACGGGTTCGCCGGCGCGAGCGTGCAGGCGCTCGCGGCGCGCGCCGGGGTGAGCACCGGCGGCGTCTACTCGTACTTCCCGACGAAGGCCGACCTGCTCGTCGCGGTGTTCCGCCAGGCGGCCGACGTCGAGCTCGACGCGGTGCGCGCGGCCGCCGCCGCGCGCCCCGACGACCCGCCGGGCGGCGGCACCGCGGCACGCCTCGGCCGCGCCGTCGACACGTTCGCGCGGCGCGCGCTGCGCGGCCCGACGCTCGCGTGGGCGCTCCTGCTCGAGCCCGTCGACCCGGCCGTGGACGCCGCGCGCCTCGAGTACCGCCGCGCCTACGCGACGACGTTCGCGGACGTCGTGCGCGACGGCGTCGCGGCGGGCGAGATCCCCGACCAGGACGTCGAGGTCGTCGCGACCGCGCTCGTCGGCGCGATCGGCGAGTCGCTCACCGGCCCGCTGTCCCCGCTCGCCGCGGCCCGCGGCGGCCGGTGCGCTGGCCCCGCGCCGACCCCGGGCGAGCGGGACGCCGTCGTCGCCACGATCCAGCGCTTCTGCCTGGGGGCCGTGGGCGCCCGGGCGGTGGCGCGCGCTCTCGCCTGACCCACCCGCCTGACCCGCCCCGCCCGTCCGAGCAGCACCCGAGCACCGACCCGAGCCACCCGCAGAGCCGCAGGAGGACACCGTGACCCCGACCGACACCCGCAGCGACGCCCCCAGCCGGGCCGCCGGGACCGCCGCCGGCGCCGTCCCGCGCCCGGCACCCCGCACGACCCACCGCGTGACCAACCAGCCGCCCGAGCGCGAGGGGGTCAACGAGTACCTCGACCACCCCGTGCTGCGCGAGGCGGTGCACGCGTACGGCGGCGCGTGGGGCGAGGACCGGCTCGTCGAGGTCGGCGCGCTCGTCGGGACGGGCGACTTCCAGCGCGCGGCCGAGCTCGCGAACGTCCACGAGCCCGTGCTGCGCACGCACGACCGCCGGGGCCACCGCATCGACGAGGTCGAGTACCACCCCGCGTACCACGAGGTGATCGGGGCGGCCGTCGCGCACGGCGCGCACACGAGCGCGTGGGCGGAGCCCGGGCCGGGGGCGAACGTCGTGCGGGGCGCCGTGTTCTCGCTGTTCGCGCAGGTCGAGCCGGGCCACGCGTGCCCGGTCTCCATGACGCACGCGGCGGTGCCCTCGCTGCGGCACGCGCCGTCGCTCGCCGCGGTCTGGGAGCCGCGCCTGCTCTCCCGCGGGTACGACGGCGCCCTCGCAGCCCCGGGGAGCAAGCCCGGCGTGCTCGTCGGCATGGCGATGACGGAGAAGCAGGGCGGCTCGGACGTGCGCGCGAACGCGACGACGGCCGTGCCCGCCGGGGCGGACGGCGCCTACCTGCTGACCGGGCACAAGTGGTTCTGCTCGGCGCCGATGTCCGACGCCTTCCTCGTGCTCGCGCAGGTGCCGGGCGCACCGGGTGAGGGGGCGCCGTCGTGCTTCCTCGTGCCGCGCGTGCTGGAGGACGGGACCCGCAACGTGTTCCGCATCCAGCGCCTCAAGGAGAAGCTGGGCAACCGGTCGAACGCGTCGTCGGAGATCGAGCTCGACGGCACCGTCGGGTTCCTCGTCGGGGAGCCCGGGCGCGGCGTGCGAACGATCATCGAGATGGTGTCGCGCACGCGGCTGGACTGCGTGCACGGCTCGGCCGCGGGCATGCGCCAGGCGGTCACCGAGGCGCTGTGGCACGCGCGGCACCGCAGCGCGTTCGGCGCGGCGCTCGTGGACCAGCCCGCGATGACCGCGGTGCTCGCGGACCTCGCGCTCGAGTCCGAGGCCGCGACGCTCACGTCGGCGCGCCTCGCGGCCGCGCACGACGGCGAGTCCGAGCACGACCGCGCGTTCCGCCGCCTCGCGACGGCCGTGAGCAAGTACTGGGTGTGCAAGCGCGGGCCGCACCACGCCTACGAGGCGATGGAGTGCCTGGGCGGCAACGGGTACACGGAGGCGTTCCCCCTCGCGCGCCGCTACCGCGAGCAGCCGGTCATGGCGATCTGGGAGGGGTCGGGCAACGTCATCGCGCTCGACGTGCTCCGCTCCATGGGCCGCGAGCCCGCGTCCGTCGCGGCGTTCGAGGCGGAGCTCGCCACGACGGCGGGCGCGCACCCCGTCCTCGACGCGCACGTCGCGCGCACGCGCCGTCTGCTCGCGGAGGTCGCGGGGGCCGACGCCGGGGCGCAGCAGGCGCAGGCCCGTCGCGTCGTGGAGTCGCTCGCCCTCGCGCTCCAGGCGTCGCTCGTGGTGCGGCACGCGCCGTCGGGCACGGCCGACGCGTTCGTCGCCGCGCGGCTCGGCGAGGACCGCGGGCACGGGTACGGCGTCCTGCCGCGCGGCACCGACGCGCACGCGATCCTCGCGCGGCACGCGGGCGCATGACCGGCGGCCGGCTCGCGTCTGGAGCGCCACTCCCGTCCTGCTCGGCTACGGTCTCGGAGGGCGGTGGCCCGAGATCGAGGCCGTGATCGGGCCGTACCAGAAGGGGTCCTCGCGTCGGTGAGCGCCCTCGTCGGCGAGGAGGGGCACGTGGGTTCGTGGGAACGGGGCGACGGCGTCGTCGAGCTGCCCGACGGACGGCGCGTGCGGGGTCGCGGGCTGCGCGCGGGGTTGCCCGGGTCGGGCGACGAGCCGGAGCTCGGCGTCTACCTCACCGGAAGGCGGCCGCCGTCGCAGCCCTGGGAGTCGTGCTGGGTCCGGTGGCCGGACTTCGCGCTGCCGCGGTCCACGCCGGACGCCGTCGCGGTGCTGCGCGAGGCGTACGAGCGGGCCCCCGACGAGCGCGTGGAGATCGCCTGCGGGGGTGGGACCGGCCGTACCGGCACGGCGCTCGCGCTCCTCGCCGTCTGGGGCGGCGTCCGTCCCGACGACGCCGTCGCCTGGGCTCGCACGCACTACCGGCCCCGCGCCGTCGAGACGCCGTGGCAGCGCTGCTGGGTCCGCCGCACCGGGGCCAGCACGGTCCCGTAGATCCGGCTCCGGGACATGGGCGTGCCAAGGAGCGATCGTCCGTGGGTGCCTGGTCGTACCGTCCGGGGCATGGATCGAGAGACCTTCTGGGAGATCGTCGACGCCGCGCGTGACCGGGCGGGCGCGGGTGCGGACGACCGCGGCGCCGAGGACGACCCGCTGCCCGGCGTCCTGACCGAACTGCTCATCGAGCGGCTGAGCCCGGACGAGATCCTCGCGTTCGCCGACGTCGCCGGTGCCGTGGCGCGCGACGCCTACGCGTGGCCCGTGTGGGGAGCGGCGTACCTCGTCGAGGGCGGGTGCAGCGACGACGGGTTCATGGACTTCCGCGACGGGCTCGTCCTCGCGGGTCGTGCGACGTTCGAGCGTGCGGTCGCCGACCCGGACTCGCTCGCCGACCATCCCGTGGTTGCCGCGATGGCCGACGGCGGCTCGCCGTGGTTCGGGTACGAGTCCCTCGAGTGGCTCGTCGGCGGTGCCTGGGCGCGCGCGACGGGTGAGGACGACGAGGCGTACCACGCGGCGCGCGAGCGGACGTCGTCGGGGCACTCCCACCGCGAGCCCACCGGCGAGCAGTGGGACTTCGACGACGACGAGGAGAACGCGCGTCGCCTCCCGCGGCTCACCGCCCTGTTCGCCGTGTGACCGCATCGCGTCGACCCACGCGCGACCGGCGCCGCCCGGAGATGCTGCCGGGTCCGACGATGGGCCCGCCGCGTCGGACGTCGGTTCGCGTTCGCCCTCGGCCTCGGTGCCAGCCGTGACACGTGCGTGGACGCGTTCGGCGACCCGTGCCGCACGGCGCCGACGTACCTCGGCGTGATGGTCGGTCTCCTCGCGGCGCCGCTGCTTCTGGGGCTGGCGACCGCCCGCCTCCGACGCGCACGCGTGTGGATCGCTGCAATCCTCGGAGCAGCGCTCGTGCTCTACGTCGTCCTGCTGATCGTGACATGAACGACCCCACGGCTCGACGCCGGGGCGATGCGTCTCAACCTCTCGGCGGGCTGGTGCGTTGTCCTGGGTGATCGGGAGGGTCGATGGCGGAGGTGCGGGTGGAGCAGGGGGTCGGGTCTGGGGACGTCGAGGTCGAGGCGTCGCTCCCGCTCGCGGTGGGAGACCGGTCTCCGGCGGTCGAGTTCGAGGCGTTCGTGCGCGACTCGGCGAGAGCGTTGGCCACGACGGCCTACCTGCTGGTCGGCGAGCGGCACCGGGCCGAGGAGCTGACGCAGCAGGCGTACGAGCGCGTGTGGCGGGCGTGGCCGCGGGCACGCCAGGACCCGCTGCCGTACGCGCGACGCGTGCTGGTGAACCTCCGGGTCGACCACTGGCGCCGACGGCGGCGCGAACGACTCGTCGACGTCGTGCACGAACGCGCGTGCCGACCTGTCGAGGACTATGTCCCTCCACCGGCCGAGACGCTGCCCGCCGACGCGATCGTCGTCCTGGACGCCCAGACCGGCGAGGTCCTCGCCGAGCAGGCGCTCAACACCCCGACCACGTCGTAGACCGACACCGACGCGCGTGCGGGTGCCCGGCGTCACACGCGCCAGGCGAACAGGCCGGTCGGGTCGTACGCCGAGCGGACCGACGCGAGGCGCCCCGCGGTCTCGGGCGACCACGCGCGGGCGAGCGTCTCGTCCGTCCAGGGCCCGGGCAGGAAGTTGATGTTCGTCTCCGTCGCGGCCCACGGCTGCGACCACTGCGCGAACGAGGCCGCGGCGGCGGCCATGTCGGGCAGCCGCGGCGGGTTGACGCCCACGAGGCTCAGCAGGAACCCGGCGGTGCGACCACCCGCGGCAGACCCGCCCTCGACGTCGCGCGCCCCGGCGCCGTCGACGTGCCGCAGCTCGGCCGCGACGAACGGCGACCCGCTGCCCGGCCCGAGCTCGGCGAGGAACCGGTCGAGGAACTCCCCGTCGACCTCCCGCAGGCCCGCGCCGTAGACCCACGACGGCCCGGCGTCCTCCGGGTCGGCGTGGATCGTCGCGACGGCCGTCACGGGCAGCTCGCCGACCGTGTCGGCGAGGGCCGGCGCGAGCGCCCGCAGCGGCGCGGCGAGGCGCTCGCCCTCCGCGGGGTCGCCCGGGTAGGCGAAGCGCAGGGCGAGCACCGTGCGGCCGCGCAGGTGCTCCGGGACGAACGGGAGGTCCGGGAGGGCGAGCACCGCGACCGAGGTCGTGACGTCGTCGGGCGCGGTCGCGGTCCACGCCGCCCAGCCGCGCAGGACCCCCTCGACGTGCGGGGCGTCGAACGTGAGCGACCCCGCGTACAGCGTGCGCAGCGGCACGAGCTCGAGGTCGAGCCGCGTCACGACGCCGAGCCCGCCCTTCCCGCCGCGCAGCGCCCAGAAGAGGTCCGGCTCGGTGTCCGGACCCGCCTCGACGACGGACCCGTCGGCGAGCACGACCCGGAAGCCGCGCACCCGGTCCGACGTGAGGCCGTGGCTGCGCGTCAGGGGCCCGTACCCGCCGCCGAGCGTGTACCCGACGACCCCGACGGAGGTCGACGACCCCGTGACGGGCGCGAGCCCGTGCTCCGCCGCCGCGTCGACGACCGCGCTCCAGCGCGTCCCGGCACCGATGCGCGCGATGCGCGTCGCCGGGTCGACCTCGACGCCCGCGAGGCCGCTCGTCCCGAGCACGAGGCCGTCCGTGATCGGCGACGACTCGCCGTGGCCCGTCGCGTGCGACCGCACGGGCAGCCCGTGGTGGGCGGCGAACCGCACGGCCTCGACGACGTCGGCCTCCGTCTCCGCGAGCACCGCGACGTCGGGGTCGTGCGCGACGAGCGTGCTGTGCGCGGCGACGGCCTCCGCGGCGGTCGGGCCGCCGTCGGGCAGGTCGCCCCGCGCGAGGACGCGTCCCGTGACGCGGTCCCGCAGCGCGGCGACGTCGGTGGGCGAGAACGTGGTGGAGGCGGTCATGGTGCTGGTCCCCTTCGTCGCGGTGTGCGCGCTGCACGGCCGGAGGTGCGGTCAGGTCACCTGGACGACGACGCGCGGGCACGGTCTGTGACATGCCCGAGGGGTAGGGAGGGCGCCGCGTCAGGTTCGTGGCGTCCCGGCCAGCGGCAGCCAGTCGAGGACGTCCTGGATCGTGCGGTCCCAGAAGCCCCACTCGTGCGTCCCGGGCGAGAACTCCGACCGCAGCGGCACGCCGGACTCATCGGCCACCCGCTCGAACGCCCGGTTGCCGTCGACGAGGAAGTCCTCCGTCCCGCACGCGAGGAACAGCTCGGGGAGATCGGCTGTGCGGCCCTCGGCCGCGGCGCGCCGCAGCAGGGCGAGCAGGTCGTCGTCCGACCCGGCGATCTCGCGGTCGCCGAACACGCGCTCGATGTCCGGCAGCCGCCGCTCCCGGTACGACTCGTCGGCGAGGTCGAGCACCCCCGACAGGCTCGCCGCCGCCGCGAACCGCTCGGGGTGCCGCAGCGCCCAGCGGAACGCGCCGTACCCGCCCATCGACAGCCCCGCGACGAACGTGTCCTCGCGGCGCGTCGACACACGGAAGAACTGGTCGACGAGGCTCGGCAGCTCCTCGGACAGGAACGTCCAGTACCGGTGCCCGTGGACCTCGTCGGCGTAGAAGCTGCGCTCCACGCGCGGCATCACGACGGCCAGCCCGCGGTCGGCGACGTACCGCTCGATCGACGTCCGGCGCGTCCAGATGGTCTCGTCGTCGCTCATGCCGTGCAGCAGGTAGAGCACCGGGGCACCCTCGGCGCGGGCGCTCGCCGACCCGGCCATGCCGATCTGGGTCGACGTGGCCTGGGGGAGCACGACGGTCATCGACGTGCTCACCTCGAGCACGTCGGAGTAGAAGCTGCAACGGACGAGAGCCACGGGTCGCCTCCAGGCGGGGTCGGGTGCGCCGCGGTGCCGCGGCGCACCCAGTCTGCCGCCCCGGTCGTGGCGCCCTCGTCCGCGGGCGTCCCGGCGCGGCGCCGTCGGGTGTCAGCCGCCGTGGGGCGTCAGCCGCCCAGGGTGTCCACGAGCCGCCGGACGGACGTCCCGAGTCCCCACCGCTCGGTGAGCTCGGCGAGCGCGTCGGGGTCCGCGGGGGTGCGGGGCAGGGCGTCGTCGACCTCGCCCACCGGAGCGTCGGGGGCGACGCGCACGACGAGCGGGGCCACCCTCAGGTAGGACGCCGCCTCCTCGAGCCGACGGCGCTGGGGCGCGGTCAGCCCGGGGTCGCCGGCCTCGCGCGCGGCGAGCACGCCCGCGAGGTCGCCGTACTTCTCGAGGAGGGCGACCGCCGTCTTCTCGCCGATGCCCGGGACGCCCGGCAGGCCGTCGCTCGGGTCGCCGCGCAGCACCGCCATGTCTGCGTAGGCCGCGCCCGTCGCGACGCCGTACCGTTCGCGCAGGCGCGCCTGGTCGACGACGTCGAGGTTCTTCACGCCCTTCGTCGGGTAGAGCACGCGCACGCCCGCGGCGTCGTCCACGAGCTGGAACAGGTCGCGGTCGCCCGTGACGACCTCGACCGCCGCCCGCCCCGACGGGTCCGGCGCGGCGCCCGCCGCCGCGCGGCGTGCGACCTCGCGCGCGGTGAGCGTGCCGATGACGTCGTCCGCCTCGTAGCCCGCCGCCCCGACGCGTGCGATCCCCAGCGCCGCGAGCACGTCGACGATCACCGGCACCTGGGCGACGAGCTTCTCGGGGACCTCCTCCACGCCCGTCGTGCCCGGGACGAGCTCCGCGACGCGGTGCGCCTTGTACGACGGGATGGCCTCGACCCGGAAGGCCGGCCGCCAGTCCACGTCCCAGCACGCGACGAGGCGCGTCGGACGACGGTCGGTGACGAGCGTCGCGATCATGTCGAGCAGGCCGCGCACCGCGTTGACGGGCGTGCCGTCCGGCGCCTTGATCGAGTCCGGCACCCCGAAGAACGCCCGGAAGTACAGGCTCGCGGTGTCGAGGAGCAGGAGCTCCCCGCCCGGCGCGGTGCTGGTCGAGGGGGCGTCGTCGTCCGTGCTCGGGCTCATGGCCTCATCCTGCCGCACCCCACCGACGCGCCGCCCGTGGGCGCGGCGCGGCACGCCGCCGACCCTGCTGTCGCCGTCCCTCCCCGTGCGCGGTTCACTGGTGCCGGAGGTGAGCGTCATGTCCACGACGACGCGACGGGGTGCCGGTGCGGTCCTGGCTCTCGCGGTGCTCCTGCTCCTGGGGGCGTGCGCGGCCGGGCCGAACCTGGAGGCGAACCCCGGCGGCTACGGCTTCTGGTGGGGTCTGTGGCAGGGGACGATCCTGCCGGTCACGTTCATCGTGTCCCTCTTCACGGACACGGTAAGCATCTACGAGGTCGACAACAACGGGAACTGGTACGACGTCGGCTTCGTGCTGGGCATCGCGCTCTTCTCGGGGCCCGTCATCGCGCTGCGCGGCCGGCGGTCCTGACGGGCGGACGGGCGGCGGTCAGCCCTCGACCGGCGCGGGTCGCCCGGCACTGCCCCGCACGAGGAAGATCGCGACCAGGGCGACGACGACGAAGACCACGCTGAACACCCCGGCGATCCCGTCGAGCGCCTGCGACCCGCTGTTCGCGCCGTGCGCGTCGACGCCGCCCGTCGCGAGGATCGTGGTCGGGTCGGTCGCGGCGTGCAGGAGGATCGCGGGGACGATGCTGCCGGTGACGCGCATCGAGAGGTACATCATCGTGCCGAATCCGAGCGCGTAGACGACCGTGACGCCCACCGCGACGGGGGACTGCCCGGAGACGAGGTTCGTCGCGTGCAGCAGCCCGAACAGGAGCGACGAGAGCACCATGACGGCGCGCTCGCCGTAGCCCGCGCGCCGCAGCATCGCCACCGCGACGCCGCGTGCCAGCACCTCTTCCGCGAACCCGACGCACAGGCCGAGCGCGAACACCGTGAGGACCACCGTGACGTCGTAGGCGCCCCAGTCCGTCGCGAGGAGGTGCAGCACCACGGGCACGAGGACCAGGACGACCGCGACCCACATCCACGGTCGGCCCGCGACCGGCTGCGGCCCGAACACCTCGCGCCGCCACCGGACGGTCCGCAGGAAGACGACGAGGAGCAGCCCCATGACGAGGATCGGGAGCAGCAGGCCGAAGAACACGGTGCCGGACGAGTCGAGGAGCTCCTCGCCGCTGCCTGGCCCCAGCCCGGTGAGCCCGACGAGCCACCCGACCCCCAGATACACCGCGACGTAGAGGACCGCGAACAGGAACGCCCGCCACCAACCGCCGCGGTCCCAGAAGCGCTGCCAGCCGGACCGGGGGCCGGCCTCTTCGATCGATCCGGTCAGCTCGGTCATCGTGTGCCTCGCTCGTCGTCGGACGACCGTCACCGACGGCCGGTCGGTGCGGACGGCGCCACCGACAGGGGCGAGCGTAGGGACAGGACGACGGGAGCGCGCGGCGAAGCGGCGCTCAGCTCCCCGCGCTCTCCGTGAGCGACCGTGCGACGCGGGCGAGGGCGCCCGGGACGAGCGAGTAGTACGCCCAGCGGCCGCGCTGCTCGCGGGTCAGCAGACCGGCGTCGACCAAGATCTTGAGGTGGTGGCTGACGGTCGGCTGGGAGAGGCCGACCGGCCCGGTGAGGTCGCACACGCACGCCTCGTGCCCCACCTGGGCGGCGACGATCGCGAGGAGCTGGACTCGCGTCGCGTCCGCCAGGGCCTTGAAGGTGCGCGCGAGCTCGTGCGCCGCATCGGGGTCCGCCGCCCGGGTGACCGCCGGGCCGCAGCAGCCGGGTGCACCGCGAGGGGGCGCCGGGGGCGGCGTGGCCGTCGTCATGCGCTCATCCTGCCACACATTGACACCCATCGATGGGTGGTCCACGATGCTCGCATCGACAACCTTCAATGCGAGGAGCGGTCATGGTCGAGGTGGTGCGGGACGAGCTCCCGGTCGTGGTGATCGGTGCGGGTCCGGTGGGTCTGGCCGCGGCGGCCCACCTGCTGGAGCGCGGGCTGGAGACGGTCGTGCTCGAGGCGGGCGACGGGCCCGGTGCGGCCGTGGCGTCGTGGGGCCACGTGCGGTTGTTCTCGCCGTGGCGCTATGACGTCGACGCCGCCGCACGGCGCCTGCTGGAGGTGACGGGGTGGGCGGAGCCGGATCCGGACGCGCTCCCCACCGGCGGGGAGCTCGTGGGGCGCTACCTGGCTCCGCTGGCCGCGACGCCGCAGATCGCGCCGCGCCTGCGTACCGGCACGCGAGCGGTGGCGGTCGCCCGCGACGGTGCGGACAAGACACGCTCCCTCGGGCGGGAGCGGCGCGGATACCGGGTGCGGACGGTGGACGGTGGCGGCACGGTGACCGACGTGCTGGCCCGCGCGGTGATCGACGCGTCGGGGACGTTCTCGAGGCCGAACCCGCTGGGGGTCTCGGGTCTTCCGGCCGTGGGCGAGGAGGAGTCGGCTGCGTTCGTCACCGGACCTCTCCCGGACGTGCTCGGCGCCCGGCGCGACCGGTTCGCGGGCCGGGACACCCTCGTCGTCGGGATGGGCCACTCCGCGGCGAACACGCTCCTGAACCTCGTCGAGCTCTCCGAGTCCGAGCCGGGCACCACGATCACGTGGGCGATCCGCGGTGGGTCCGCGCGGCGCCTGTTCGGCGGTGGCGCCGACGACGAGCTTCCCGCGCGAGGCCTGCTCGGCACGCGCCTGCGGGCCGCCGTGGAGGCGGGGCGGCTGACGCTGCTCACGCGCGTCTCGATCGAACGGCTCGTCCCCGGTGCCGGAACCGTCCAGGTGCTGGGGACCGCGCGCGACGGGGCGCTGAGCCTCGAGGTGCACCAGATCGTCGACGCGACCGGCTTCCGGCCGGACCTGGACATGCTGCGCGAGATACGCCTCGATCTGGACCCGGTCGTGGAGGCACCCGCGGCGCTCGCTCCGCTCATCGACCCGAACCAGCACTCCTGCGGCACCGTGCCGCCGCACGGCGAGCAGGTGCTGTCCCACCCGGACGACGGGTTCTACCTCGCGGGCATGAAGTCCTACGGACGCGCTCCGACGTTCCTGCTCGCCACGGGCTACGAGCAGGTGCGCTCGATCGCGGCGGCGCTGGCAGGGGACCGGGCTGCGGCCGACGCGGTCGAGCTGGACCTCCCTGCGACCGGGGTCTGCTCGACCGACCTCGCCCTGGAGGCGGACGGCGCGGGCGCGAACGGGTCGTGCTGCGGCACCGCGCCGGCGGCGCCGCAGCCGGTCGCCCTCGGGGTCGGGGCGCCGGCCGGGGTCGGGTTCGCGACCGGCGTCGTGCACGGCCGCTCGGGCGACGCAGACCACCCGTGAGCGACGAGCCTCGCGTCGCTCCTGTGCGGGACCGGCGCTCGGCCGACCCCTCAGCTCTGCGAGAGGCCGACCGGGGCGACACCGAGCTCGTCGAGCAGGGTCAGCACGCGCCTGCGGATCTCGTCGCGGATCGGGCGCACCGACTCGATGCCCTGCCCGGCGGGGTCGGCCAGGGCCCAGTCCTCGTAGCGCTTGCCGGGGAAGATCGGGCACGCGTCGCCGCAGCCCATGGTGATCACGACGTCGGACGCCTGGACCGCGTCCGTCGTGAGGACCTTGGGCTGCTCGGCGCGGAGGTCGATGCCCTCCTCGAGCATGGCCTCGACGGCGACGGGGTTGACCTGGTCGGCCGGGGCGGACCCGGCAGAGCGGACCTCCACGGCCCCGCCGGACAGGGCGCGCAGGTACCCGGCTGCCATCTGGGAGCGGCCGGCGTTGTGGACGCAGACGAACAGGGCGGACGGCTTCGGAGCGGTGTCGGTCATGGTGGTCTCCGGTGGTTCAGGGTGCGGGCAGGTCGAGGTCGGGCAGGAGGTCGGCGAGCAGTGCGCGCACGCGGGTGTCGAGCTCGTCGCGGATCGCGGCGACCCCGGCCGGGGAGGCCAGGGCCGGGTCCCCCACGAGCCAGTCCTCGTACCGCGTGCCGGGCAGGACCGGGCACACGTCGCCGCAGCCCATCGTGATCACGACGTCGGCTGCGCGGACCGCGTCGTCGGTCAGCGGCTTGGGGTAGGCCTCGCCCTCGGTGGTGCCGAGCGCGGCGAGCTCGGGTCGCACGGCGGGGTGCACGTCCGATGCCGGCGTGGAGCCGGCCGAGCGCACGACGACCCGGTCGCCGGCGTAGCGGCGGACCAGGGCGGCGGCGAGCTGGGAGCGCCCGGCGTTGGCGACGCAGACGAACAGCACCTGCGGGCGGGCGCCGGCCGCGCGGGTGAGGTCGGCCAGGCGCTGGCGGGCGAACCGGTCGGTCAGGGTGAGCAGGTGCGCGGACACCGTGGCCGAGCGGGCCAGCGCCGTGTAGGACTCGCGCACGGTGGCCAGCACCACGCCCGCCGCGAGGTCGGGGTGGCGGGCGGTGAGGTCGGTCGCGAGGTGGTCGAGTGCGGCATCGACGTCCTCCAGGCCCGTGAGCTCGTGCGGGGCGACGAGCGCCTCGAGCGCGGCCGGGGCGAACGACTCCAGCAGGGTGGACACCGCAGCCTTGTACCCGGGCGTGATGCGGTACCAGACCCAGGTGCCGCGCCGCTCCGAGGTCAGGACGCCGACGTCGCGCAGCACCTTCAGGTGGTGCGACACGGTCGGCTGGGACACGTCCGTCAGGGCGGCGAGGTCGCACACGCACGCCTCCCCGGTCGGCGAGGTCGCCACGAACGACAGCATCCGCAGCCGCAGCGGCTCGGCGAGGGCCTTGAGCGCGACCGCGACCGCGCCCGCGACCTCGGCCCCGATCGCGTGCGCGTCGACCTGCGGCGTGCAGTCGGGTTCACGGACGGTCAAGGGCAGGCTGCGAGCGGTCATGACCTCACCTCTTCCAGCTCGGGTGCCTGATCCGCCGCGGCGTAGGGGTCGACGGCGAACCAGCGGCGCGCGACCCACAGCGAGACGTAGACGAGACCGACCAGGACGGGGACCTCGATGAGCGGGCCGACGACGCCCGCCAGGGCCTGTCCCGAGGTGGCGCCGAAGGTGCCGATCGCGACGGCGATCGCGAGCTCGAAGTTGTTGCCCGCCGCGGTGAACGCCAGCGTCGTGGTCCGCGCGTAGCCCAGGCCCAGGGCCTTGCCGGTCACGACCCCGATGCCCCACATGGCGGCGAAGTACGCCAGCAGCGGCAGCGCGATGCGGGCGACGTCGAGCGGGTGGGAGGTGACGGCCTCGCCCTGCAGGGCGAACAGCAGCGCGATCGTGAACAGCAGCCCGTACAACGCCCACGGTCCGATCACCGGCAGGAACCGGTCCTCGTACCAGGCGCGGCCCTGGGCGCGCTCCCCGACCAGGCGCGAGGCGAACCCGGCAGCCAGCGGCACGCCGAGGAACACGAGCACGTTGAGCGCGATCTGCCCCACCGACACGTCCAGGCCCTGGGTGTCCAGGCCCAGCCACCCGGGCAGCACCGTGAGGTAGAAGTAGCCGAGCAACGAGAACGCGACGACCTGGAACACGGAGTTGATCGCCACCAGCACCGCCGCGGCCTCCCGGTCCCCGCACGCCAGATCGTTCCAGATCACGACCATGGCGATGCACCGGGCCAGGCCGACGACGATCAGCCCGGTGCGGTACTCGGGCAGGTCCGGCAGGAAGGCCCACGCCAGGGCGAACATCAGCGCCGGCCCGACCAGCCAGTTCAGGACCAGCGAGGACGCCAGCAGCCGCTTGTCGCCGGTGACCGTACCCACCCGCTCGTAGCGGACCTTGGCCAGCACCGGGTACATCATCACCAGCAGGCCGACGGCGATCGGGAGGGAGATCCCGCCGACCTCCAGCGCGGCGAGCGCGTCGGACACGGCGGGGACGAACCTGCCGAGGGCCAGGCCGACGAGCATCGCCAGCCCGATCCACAGCGGCAGCCACCGGTCGAGCGCCGACAGCCGCGCCCGCGGTGCCGTGCTGGGGGCGCTCACGGGAGTGCCGGACCGTCGGGGGCAGCGATCGAGAGACGCCGTTGTTGTATCGACATGCTTCTATATTGACAGGTCTCGATGCAGATGCCAAGCGTTCCTTCTGCGCAGGAGCTGCTCGCTCAGCTCTCGGAGCAACCCTGCGCCGTGGCGCTGGCATGCTCGTGCCGTGACCGACCACGTCCTCCGCCCCGCCCGCCCCGACGACACGGACGCGCTGGTTGGCGTCTGGCGGCGCGCCGTCGAGGCGACCCACGACTTCCTCGGGCCCGACGACGTGCGCGAGCTCGAGACCGCGGTCCGGGACGAGTACCTGGGCGCCGTCGACCTGACGGTCGCGGAGGTCGACGGCCGGATGGTCGGGTTCGTCGGGATCGTCGGGCACCGGGTCGAGATGCTGTTCGTGGACCCCGCGCTGCACGGGCGAGGGACCGGCCGCGCGCTGCTCGACGCGGTCGGGCGCGGCCTCCCGGTCGTCGAGCTCGACGTCAACGAGCAGAACCCGGGCGCGCTGGCCTTCTACCGGGCGCTCGGGTTCGAGGTCGTCGGGAGGTCCGAGACGGACGACCAGGGGCGCCCGTTCCCGCTGCTGCACCTGCGTCGCGAGGCCTGACGCCGTCGCGCGACCGATGAGCCCGCGGGTCGCGGACGGTCGACCCTGGGGAGAGCGGGCACCGGCCCGCGCGGCCCCAGGAGGAGACATGCTCGACACGGCGTTCAGCGGGTTCTCGGTCGACGACATCGACGCGGCGCGGCGGTTCTACGCCGACGACCTCGGCCTCACCGTCAGCGGGGACGACATGCTCTGGCTCGAGATCGGTGGCGGTGCGCGCGTGCTCGTCTATCCGAAGGGCGACGCCCACACCCCGGCGTCGTTCACGGTGCTGAACTTCCCGGTCGCCGACGTGCCGGGCACGGTCGCCGCGCTCCGCGAGCGCGGCGTGGAGTTCGAGCGCTACGCGGGCACGCCCGTCGAGACGGACGACGACTTCGTCTTCCGCGGCGGCGGCCCGCTCATCGCGTGGTTCACCGACCCGGCGGGCAACGTGCTGTCGGTCATCCAGGACGACGAGGCCTGACCTCCGCGTCAGCCACCGCCCAGCCCTTCCTCGCGTGCCCGCACGATCGCGGCGGCGCGGTCGCGGACGGCGAGCTTGGCGAGGACGTTCGCGACGTGGTTGCGCACGGTCTTGGGGCTGAGCACGAGCCGCCGGGAGATCGACGCGTTGTCGAGCCCGGCGGCGACGAGGTCGAGCACCTCGCGCTCGCGGTCGGTGAGCTGCGGGAACGGCGCGCGCACGGCCGAGCGTCCGCCCACGACGTACGCCATCGCCCGGTCCGCGACGGAGGGGGAGAGGATCATCGCGCCGTCGGCCACCGCACGGACGGCGCGCTCGACCTCCGCGGGGCTCGCGGACTTCACGAGGAAACCCCGCGCCCCGGCGCGCACGGCCGCGACGACGGCGTCCTCGTCCTCGTGCATCGTCACGACGAGCACGCGCGCGGCCGGGTCCGCGCGCACGAGGTCGCGCGTGACGTCCACGCCCGACCCGTCGCCGAGGTCGAGGTCCAGGAGCACGACGTCGGCCCGCGCCTCGGCGCCCCCGGTGCCACCGGGGCCGAGACCGAGCAGCGCCCGCGCCTCGGCCGTCGACGCCGCGCTCCCTACGACGCGCACGCCCTCGAACGAGTCGAGCAGCGCGGCCATGCCGAGCCGGAACACGGGGTGGTCGTCGACGACCACGACCCGGATCACGACGCCGCCCCCCGCGCGAGCGCCCCGGCCGGGACCAGCGGGAGGGTGGCGCGGACGCGCGTGCCCGGGCGCTCGCCGTCGGGCCGCAGCGCGGCGACGTCGAGTCGCCCGCCGAGCTCGTCGGCCCGCTCTCGCAGCGACCGGGAGCCGACGCCGGCGACCGCGTCGGGCGCGACGCCGCGCCCGTCGTCCTCGCACGTGACGACCAGCACGCCGTCCCCGAGCCGGACCGTCAGGCGGCACTCCTGCACCCCGGAGTGACGGGCGGCGTTGACGACGCTCTCGCTCGCGATGGCGTACGCGGCCGCGGCGACGCGCGGGTCGAGGCCGACGCACGGGTCGCAGCGCACGTCCACGACGAACCCGCCGAGCGCCTGGCGCCCCGCGAGCTCGCCGAGCGCGACCTCCAGACCGTGCTCGTCGAGCGACGGCGGCAGGAGGCTGCGCGACAGCGCGCGCACGTCCTCGACGCGCTGCGCCACCTCGACCCCCAGGGCGTCCAGCACCGCGGCCGCGGCCTCGGGGTCGGTCCGCAGCGTGTTCCGCGCGCCCTGGAGCCCGAGGCGCAGGCCCACGAGCCACGGCCCGACGCCGTCGTGCAGCTCCCGGCGGATCACGCGCCGCTCGGCGAGGCGGGCACGGGTCGTGGCGTCGCGCGCCGCCTCGAGCTCGTGCGCGCCCCGGGCGAGCGCGAGACCGGCACCGAGCACGGGCAGGAGCTGCTCGAGCGCGTCGCGCGTCCGGGCGTCGAGCCGCTCGCCGGCCCGCGCGACGACGTGGACGCGGCCGAGCACCCGGCCGCCGTGCTCCACGGGGAGCATGACGGCGTCCCCGGCCGGACGGTCCGGGGGGCCCGCCCACGGTGGGGCGGCCGCGGGGGTGGCGTCCGCCGTCGGGCCGGGCGCGGACCGCTCGATCGTCACGCTCTCCAGGCGCAGCGCCTCGCGCACGCCGACGGCGAGGCTCACGACGAGGTCGTCGGCCGTCGACGCGGACGACAGGTGGCGGCCGACGCTCAGCGCCGCCCGGCCCGGGTCGTTCCCCTCCCCGTAGACGAGCGTGCGCACGCGGTGCCGCAGCCACGTGTGCAGGGGCTGCACCGCGAGCGCGACCCCGACCGCCGCGACGACCTGCGCGGCGGGGCCGTCGACGACGGTCGTCGCGAGCACGACGACCACCGCGTAGACGACGGCGAGGCCGACGGCGAGCATCGCGGCGACGGTCGCGCGCGACAGCACGAGGTCGATGCCCCACAGCCGGTTGCGCAGCACGCACACGAGGATCGCGGCGGGGAACAGCGCCTGGCAGGCGAGGTGCGTGAGGGGGAGCGCGAGGAGCACGTCGGAGCTGGCCCAGGTGCCGAGGAGCGGGAGGAACGACAGCGCCATGAGCGCGGTCCCGAGCGCGAGCAGGCCCAGCCCGCGCCGCTCCGCGACCGGCCCGCGAAGCCGGCGCCACGCCGTCGCGCCCGCGGTGACGAGCCCCATGACGACGACGCCGACGATCGCGGGGCGCGGGTCGTCGGACGGGGCGAGGAGGAAGGACGCGATGGACGCGACGCCGCCCGCGACCCCGCACCACGCGCCCGCGCCGAGCCGCCCGCCGCGCACGAACCACGGCACGAGGACGAAGAGCCCGACCGTCCCCGGCACCCACGCCCACCCGTAGGCGTCCGCGAGCGGCGTGAGCGGGGGCAGGCCGGGGTGGGTCGACGCGTAGCTGCGCCACCCGCCGCCCAGGGCCGCGACCCCGCCGCCGACCGCGGCCAGCGCCACGAGCCACCCGACGACGTGCGGCCGCCGCACGAGGATCACCGCCGCGACCGTGCCGTACACGAGCGCGACCGTCGCGTCCACGACGACGAACAGGAGGTCGCCCAGCAGGAGCGGGACGCCGGACGTGAGCTGGAGCGCGAGCGCGGACACGCCGAGCACCCAGGCGAGGACGCCGATCGTCCAGCCCGTGCGGGGCATCCCGGCGCGGCCGGGCCCGGGCTCGGCCACGGGCCCACGGTAGGGCCGCGGCACGCGCGGCGAGAAGGGCCCGGGCGGGAGATCACCCGGCCGTGGACGACGGCGAGATCGGCGGTCCTGTGCCGGATCGGCGGTCCAGACTGCCGATCCCGACCGGACCCGCCGATCTCGTCGCGCGCCGCCGATCTCGCGCGTCGCGCTCAGCGCCGGTCCCCGAGGGCGAAGCCGAGCGCGGTGACGAGGAGCCAGATCGGGCCGACGAACCCGGCCATGTACTGCAGCGGCGACACGCCCGTGAGGAGCGCGAGCCCGCCGAGCACGAACCCGACGACGCCGAGCCAGCGCGGAGCGGCCGCGTGCCGCAGCGCCGCGACGCCGAGCGCGACCCCCGCGACGCCCGCCCCGACCCACAGCCACGGGATCGTCGCGACCCAGTCGCTGTAGAAGGCGCCCGACTCCGGGACGACGAGCGCCGTGTCGCCGAGGCCGAACAGGAACTGCGTGTCGAGGCCCGAGCCGAGCAGCCCGGCGACGGAGACGAGCACGAGGCCCCAGCCCGCGACCGTCGGGAGGATCGACCCGGCCGGGGCCTGCCCGTCGAGCCGCCGCTTGAGCCCGGCGGCGAACACGAGCACGAGCAGCGCGCACGCGATCGTCGCGGTGTGGAACACGATCTGCGTGCCCGTGCGGCCGGAGAGGTCGGCGACGATCGCCTCCGCGTCGCCCGCGGTCTCCTCCCAGTTGATGCCGAGCGCCATCGAGGACTGGATCGAGACGAGGCCGAGGACGCCGGCGACGACCCCGGTCCAGGCCCACGCGCGGGGCGTCGTGCCGCGGGCGCGGCGGGGCGTGCCGTCGGCGACCGCCGACGGCGTGGTGAGCGAGCTGTCCTGCATGGGACGACCTTCCGTTCGGGGCCGCCTCCCGCGGCCGGGGGCCGTCGCACGGGGCGACGGCCTCCGCAGCGTCGGCCGGGCGGCGTCCCGGGCCCCAGGGGCAGGCGTCCCGACCTCCCGGGCAGGTCGCCCGGGGCGGGCCTCCCGCGCCGCACCAGCGGTTGCGGAACCTCTCGCGCGGCGGGACGGTTGCGGCATGATCCGGTTCCTGCTGAGCTTCGCGATCAACGTGGTCCTCGCCGCCGTGGGCCTCCTCGTCGCCGCGAACGTCTTCGACGGCGTCACGGTGCACGCCTCCGGGTTCACGATCGCCGTCCTCGTGTTCGCCGTGGCCCAGGGGGTGCTCGCCCCCTTCGTGTTCAACGTCGCGCGCAAGTACGCGTCGGCGGTGCTCGGCGGCATCGGTCTCGTGTCGACGTTCCTCGCGCTGTGGATCGCGACGCTCGTGGGCGACGGGCTGGAGATCTCCGGGGCCTCCACGTGGATCGGGGTGACGGTCGTCGTCTGGCTGATCAGCGCGCTCGGCGGCTGGCTCCTCGGGTGGCTCGTCCTCACCCGCTGGTGGGACCGCCGTCAGGAGGACAAGCGGATCCGCGAGGCGACGGCGCGCGGCTGACGCCGTCCGCGCCGGTGCCGCGCCGCCGTCGAGCAGCAGCCGTCGAGCGGCCGTCGAGCCCGGTCGCCTAGGTCGGGTCGTCCTCCCGGCGCGCCCAGCGCTCGGCGTCCCGGAACCCGGCCTCCACCGCTCCCAGGACCTCGTCGGTCGCGTCGACGACGGCGTCGGCGCCCAGCTCGTCCACCGTGCCGGTCCGTTCCAGGAGCCGCCGCATCGCGGGTGTCACCCCGGCGAGGACGAGCCGGTTGCCCTGCGCGGAGAGGCGTCGTGCGGTGCGGTGGAACAGGTCGATCACCGCCGAGGAGGGGATGTCGGGGAGCGTCCGGAGCACGAGGACGAGCACGGCGCGCTCGGCGCCGGTGCCGTCGGGGAACTGGTCCTCGACGCGGGGGAGCGAGGCGAAGAACGACGTCCCCGAGAACTCGAGCACGGTGACCTCGCCGGAGCGCAGCCGTGCGGGAGTCCGTCCCGACGTCCGCCAGCGCCCGTCGGGCTCCCGGGTGAGGAGGACGAGGCGGGACTGGCGCGCCGCCTGCACGCAGTAGAGCAGGAGGGACAGGACGGCGCCGAGGACGATCGCCTGCTGGAGGGGGAGCTGGGTCGTCGCCGCGAAGGTGACGATCATCGCGAGCGACGACAGGGGCGACGTCCGCAGCACGAGGAGGATCTCGTGGCGCTTCCCCCAGACCAGCTCGCCGCCTACGACTAGGATGAGCCCGCCGATCACCGGCATGGGGATGAGCTCGGCCAGGCCGCCGAGGAGGAGCACGACGAGCGCGAGGAACACGCCGCTCACGACGCCCGCCCAGCGGGTCCGTGCGCCCGCCTCGGCGGCGACGCCCGTGCGGGACATCGAGCCGCCGCTGGGCAGCGACTGGAAGAGGCCGCCGGCCACGTTCGCCCAGCCCTGCGAGCGGAAGTCGGCGTTGGTGTCCGAGCGCGAGCCGTCGGGGTTGGGCATCGACGGGGCGATGGACGCGGCCTGCGCGAGCGCGACGAGCGCGACGGCGACGGCGCCCCCGACGAGCGCGGGCGCGACCGAGAGGTCGGGCAGCGACAGGCCGGGGAGGGCGGACGGGATCGAGGCGATGTCGGCGACCTGGCGCACGTCGATGCCCGCCGCGACCACGACGACGGTGACGACGACCAGGGACACGAGGAGCGCCACGGGCACGAGGCGGCGGACCGACCGCGCCAGCGCCCACACGAGGATCGTCCCCGCCGCGACGAGCGTGGACGCGAGGTCCCACGACGTCACGTGGACGAGCCAGTCGCCGAGCTGGTACAGCCGGTTGTCCCCGCGCGGATCGTAGCCGGTCGCGTCGCCGAGGACCCCCGTGATGATCTGGAGCGCGATCCCCGTCGAGAAGCCCACCATGACCGCGTTGGAGACGAAGCTCATCACGGCGCCGAGGCGCAGCGCGCCGAGCACGAGCATCACCAGGCCCACCATGATCGTCAGCGTGGCGACGTTGGCGGGGTCGGTCGGCTCCAGGCCGGCGGCCGCGAGGACGCTCTGCGACGTGAGCGCGATGGCGCTCGTGAGCGTCGTGACCATGAGGACGGTGCGCGCGGTGATCGAGCCGACGATCGCGGGCACGATGCCCGCGTAGAGGCCCGCGACCGGGTTGAACCCGGCGATGGAGGCGTACGCCATGCCCTCGGGGATGGAGAAGAGCCCGGTCACCATGCCCGAGACGACGTCGGAGCGGGTCGGTCGCCCGGCGCGCCGCAGCATCCCGGCCGGGCCGCGCCGCCTGGGCGGTGGCGTGGCGTCGTCACCGGGCCCCGTCACGGTCACCTTCCCCGGCCGTGCCCGTCCGGTCGGCAGCAGGGGCGAGCGCGGGGAACTCGGGGGTCCCCGGAGGGAGGTCGACGCGCAGCGGGCGCATCGAGCGGGCGACGAGCCACAGCGGCAGGACCGCCAGGCAGAGCACGGGGAGCAGGTGCACGTCGCCGACCGTCACGGCTGCCATGAAGAGCGCGAGCCAGCCGTCGCGCGCCACGACGAGGACGGCGCCGAGCACGCCGGCGGAGACGGCGATCGCGGGCGGCACGGCGGGCACGAGGGACGACGCCGAGAGGCCCAGGGCGACGCCGATGAACACCGCGGGGAAGATGCGGCCCCCGCGGAACCCGGCGGCCGCCGCGACGACGAGGGCCACGACCTTGACGAGGGCGATGAGCAGGATCGTGGACCAGGCGAGGGTGTCGGCCCGCTGCGCGAGCTCCTTCATCTCGTCGAGCCCCTTGAACAGCGTGAGCGGCCCGCCGAGGACCCCGAGGAGCCCGAGGACGAGCCCGCCGGCACCGAGCGCGAGCACGGGGCTGCGCAGGCGGTGGAACAGCGTGTGCACGACCGGGAGGGCGACCACCGCGAGCGCCGTGACGAGGGCGGCGGCGGCACCGATGAGCACGCTGCTCAGGACGTCGCCGAGGGCCGGGCCGGGGTAGTCGGGCAGGTCGACGGCGAACGTCGGGGCCCCGACCGCCGTCATGGTGACGGCACCGGCCCCGGCCGCGGCCAGGGGTGCGAACAGCCGGTCGAACAGGGGACCGCTCTGCCCGCCGCGCTCCGCGAAGCTCTCCGTGAGGACGAGCGCGGCGGCGACGGGGGTGGCGAACATCGCGCCGATGGTCCCGGCCAGCGCGAGCGCGACGGCGCCCGGGACGGGGACGCCGAAGCGCGGGCGGCAGAGGAACCCCGCGGCGAGCGCGACGTTGAAGGCGACGATGGGGTTCTCGGGTCCGAGGCTCACCCCTCCGGCGAGGCCGAGGACGAGGGCGAGCGCGAGACCGGGCAAGGCCCGGAGCGGGAGCGGTGCCGCGACGAGCTCCGAGGTGGCCGGGTCGATGCCGGCGTGCCCCGGGGCCCACCGGACCGTGGCGCCCACGAGCAGCCCCGTGACGGTGAGCACGAGGACGGTCCACCACGTGCGCGTGCTCGCGACCCCCCAGGCCTCCGGCAGCCGGTCCCACACGAGGTGCTGGATCCACGTCGCGAGCTCCGACAGGGCGAGCAGCGTCAGGGCGCTGACGACCCCGACGACGAGGGCCGGCACCACGGACCGCAGGAGGCGACCCGACGTCGTGGCGGCTGCCGGCGCGTCGGACACACGGGAAGAGAACCACGCACCCGACCGCACCGCATCCGGAGCCGCGGCGCCGCGCCCCGGCCCGCCGCGGGGTCCTCGGTGCTCGCCGCGCGCGACCCGGGAGGCGGGGATACGTTCGACGCGTCACGGGGCGCGACGGCGCGCCCCCGCCGAACGAACGATCCGGAACGAGGTCTGACGTGGCAACGCTCACCGTGTGGAAGTTCGACACCCCCGAGGGCGCCCAGCGCGCCGAGGACGCGCTCCTCGCCCTCCAGAAGCAGGAGCTCATCCAGGTCCAGGACGCGGCCACCGTGTCCTGGGAGGAGGGCAAGAAGAAGCCGAAGACCCGCCAGGGGAACAGCACGACCGCCGTCGGGGCGCTCGGCGGCACGTTCTGGGGCCTGCTGTTCGGGCTCCTGTTCTTCGTCCCGCTCCTGGGCGCGGCCATCGGTGCGGCGTCCGGCGCCATCGCCGGCGCGCTGACGGACGTCGGCATCGACGACGACTTCATCGACTCCGTGCGCAGCAAGGTCACGCCGGGCACGTCCGCGCTGTTCGTCCTCACGTCGGGCGCCGTCGTCGACCGCGTGCACGAGGCGCTGCAGGCCGAGGGGATCCACGGCGAGCTCGTCCAGACGAACCTCTCCGCCGACGAGGAGGCCAAGCTCCGCGCGGCCTTCGACGAGAACGCCTGAGCGCTCCGCGGCCCGCGAGCCCGCACGGGTGAGGTGCCCGACGGCGGTGCGTGACGCCGTCGGGCACCTCGCCCGCCCGCGTGCTCGCGGCGCGAGCCGTCGTCCCCGGAGATCCCGCCGTCCCGTCCGGGACCGGACCACGAAGGAGGCCGCCCATGGGCGCGGCGATCGGCCAGTCCCTCCCCGTCGCGGTCGGCGTGCTCGTGAGCCCGCTGCCGATCGTCGCCGTCGTGCTCATGCTCGTGAGCGGGCGCGCGAAGGCCAACGCCTTCGCGTTCCTCGTCGGCTGGTTCGTCGCGGTCGGCGCGGTGACGCTCGTCGTCGCGCTCGTGGCGGGGTCCGCCGTCCCGCAGGACGGCGGCCCGCCGCTGTGGGCGGCGATCCTCAAGCTCGTCCTCGGCGTGCTGCTGCTCCTGCTCGCGCTCAAGCAGTGGCGGGGGCGCCCGCGCGACGGCGTCGACCCGCCCGCGCCCCGCTGGATGGCCGCGATCGACGCGTTCACGCCCGTCAAGGCGGCCGGGCTCGCGGTGCTCCTCGGCGCGGTCAACCCGAAGAACCTGCTGCTCGTCGTCTCGGGCGGCGCCGCGATCGCGTCGGCAGCGCCGGGCGACACGACCGCCCAGGTCGTCGCGGCCGTCGTGTTCGCCGTCGTCGCGAGCGTCGGGGTGGCGGCGCCCGTCTTCATCTACCTGTTCATGGGTGCCCGCGCGGCCACGATGCTCGACGCGCTCAAGGCCTGGATGACCCACAACAACGCGGTGATCATGGCCGTCCTGCTGCTCGTCCTCGGGGCCAAGCTGCTCGGCGACGGCATCGCCGCCCTCTGACCGCGTCCGGCGCCCCGCGCCGTCGTCGCGGACCGTGCCGCTAGTCGATGCCCTCGGCGCGCCGCTCGTCGACCGTGCGCTCGGCCTCGAGGTTCGCCTCGCGGTTGCGGCGCCGGCGGCGGGCGGTGCGACCGTCGTCGTCCTTGCCCTTCCCGTCGCCCTTCCCGCTGCCCTTGCCCTTGCCCGGCGTGTGGCCCTCGGAGTCCGGGTCGTGGAGCATGTGCGACTCGATGAGCTCGTGCCGTTGGAGGTAGGTGTTCCCGACGGCCTGGATCGTCGCGGCGATGGGCAGGGCGAGGAACGCGCCCAGCGCGCCGAACACCGCGCCGAACGCGAGCACGACGACGAAGCTCACCGCCGGGTTCATCTCCAGCGCCCGGGCGGAGACCTTGGGGGAGAAGTACAGGTTCTCGAGCTGCTGGTACCCGATGATGAACGCGAGCACGCCCAGGGCCTGCGGCAGCCCCTGCGACGTGAGCGCGACGGCGACGGGCAGCGCGCCGCCGATGTAGGTCCCGATCGTGGGCACGAACTGCGAGACGACGCCCGTGAACACCGCGAGCGGCAGGGCGTACGGCGTCTGGAGGATCAGCAGGAAGACGAACGTGAACACGCTCGACAGCGCGGCGAGCACGATGCGTGAGTTGATGAAGTCCGACACCTTGACCTGGGTGATCTCCCAGAGGCGCAGCACCTCCTCCTGCCGGTTCGGCGTGAGCCAGCGGCACACGGCCGCGCGGAACCGCGGTCCCGCCGCGAGGAGGTAGTAGGTGACGAGGAGGATCGTCAGGCTCGCGAAGACGCCGCCGACGATCGTCGTCGTCACGACGATGGCGCCGGACGCGACGTCGTCGCCGAAGTCGTTGATGACCTGCTTGAGGAGGTCGTCGGAGTCCGGGATGACGACGTCGAAGCGGTCCGCGACGAAGTCCTGGACGCTCGCGTACAGGGCGGGGATCGACTGGACGAGCTGCACGAGCTGCTGGACGAACAGGTTCCCGAACAGGGCGAGCACGACGAGGATCCCGACGAGCGACCCCAGGAGCGCCACGGCGGCGGCCGCGCCGCGGCGCCAGCCGTGCCGCACGAGCCACACGACGATCGGCTCGAGCGCGAGCGCGACGAAGAACGCGATGAGGATGTTGACGCCCAGCGCCTTGAGCTGGCCGAGGGCGTACCAGGCGAAGATGCCGACGAAGACCGCGACGACGGCCATCGCGAGGGCGCGCGGCACCCAGCGCGGCGGGCGTCGCGAGTCGTGCTGGACGGGGCGCGTGCCGGCGTCCGGGACGCCCGACCACGGGTCGTCGGTGGAGGGCGGCGTCGTCATGGCCACGAACCTAGCGGGGCGGCCGGGGAGCGGTCCCGGGACGCGCCGACCTTCCGGATGCCGAACCGTGCGGCCGGTGCCACGATCGATCCGCACGCTCGTCCGGTCGAGGCTCCACGGTTCTCAGGAGGATGGCATGGCACGCTCGTCACAGGTGACGGCATGGGTCGGCTGGGTCTGGTTCGCCGGCATCGTGCTCGTCACGATCGGCTTCTTCAACGCCATCAGCGGCCTGGTCGCCGTGTTCTCCCCGAACAGCCTCGTCGGCGTCTCCGACGCGGGCATCGTCGTCCTCGACGTGTCGACGTGGGGCTGGATCCACCTCGTCATCGGGGTGCTGCTCGTCCTCACCGGCTTCGCGCTGCTGTCCGGCAAGGGCTGGGCGCGCATGGTCGCGATCGTGCTCGTCGTCATCAACGCGATCGCGCAGTTCACGACCCTGCAGGTCACTCCGTGGTGGTCGCTCATCACGATCGTGCTCGACGTCTTCGTCCTGTGGGCGCTCGTCGTGCACGGCGACGAGGCCGAGCGCGCGGCACGCTGACCACCGGCTCGGCACCGCCGTCGCCGCTCGACCCGCTGACAGGAGCACCGTCCATGGCCACGTCCACCTTCGGCCCGGTCGAGATCGTCGCGGTCGCGTTCCCCACCGAGCGCATCCCTGACGGCATCCAGGCCGCCGTCCTCGAGGTGCTCGCGCAGGGCACCGTCACGCTCCTCGACCTCGCCGTGGTCCGGCGCTCGCCCGACGGCGACGTCGAGGTGCTCGAGGTGACCGACCTCGGCGACGAGCTCGCGGTCACCGACGTCGAGCTCTCGGCGGCCGGTCTCGCGGCCGAGGAGGACCTCGACCACGTCGCGGCCGGTCTCGCGCCGGGCACGTCCGCCGTCGTGCTCGTCGTCGAGCACACGTGGGCGCGCGCCCTGGTCGCCGCGACCCGCACGGCCGACGGCGTCGTGCTCCTCAGCGAGCGCGTCCCGGCCGAGGTGGTCAACGAGGTCGCCGACCTCGCGCTCGCCGACGGCTGACCCGCCCCGGTCCGGGCGTCCGCCACCCGGGCGCCGACACGCCCCACAGACAGGAGTGACCACATGCTCGTCCGACGATTCGGGCGCCCCGGGCTCATCGGGACCGCGGCCCGCACCGCCGTCATCGCGGGCACGGCCTCCGCGACCGCAGGCGCCGTGCAGCGCCACCAGGCGAACCGCGCCCAGGAGTCGTGGGAGGCGCAGCGGGCCGCGGGCGCGCAGGACCAGGCGCGCATCGAGGCGGCCGCGCAGCAGGCCGCCGCGCAGTATGCGCAGCCCGCTCCGGCGTCGGTGCAGGACGACCTCCTCGACCAGCTCGAGCGGCTCGGTCAGCTCCACTCCTCCGGCGTGCTGAACGACGCCGAGTTCGCCGCCGCCAAGGCCAAGCTGCTCGGCTGAGAGAAACGGAGAGAACGATGGCCACCTTCACCGTCTGGAAGTTCGACTCCCCCGAAGGCGCCGACGCGGCGTCCCGGATCCTGCACGACTCGGCGTCCGAGCACGCCGTCAAGATCGTCGACACCGCCGTCGTGTCGTGGCCCGAGGGCGCGGCCAAGCCGACGACGCGCCACGGCCACCAGGACGAGTGGCGCGGCACGGGCTGGGGCGCCTTCTGGGGCCTGCTGCTCGGGTCGCTGTTCTTGGTACCCGTGCTCGGTGCCGCGGCCGGGGCGGCGATCGGCGCGTCGACGAAGGCGATGGAGGCCGTCGGGATCGACAAGGACCAGCTCGACCGCATCCGCGAGGGCGTGACGCCCGGGACGTCGGCGCTGTTCGTCGTCACCGAGGACGGCGACCTCGACCGCGTCGGCGAGCGGTTCCACGGGGTCCACGGCACGCTCGTCGCGACGAACCTCACCGACGCCGAGCGGAGCACGCTCCTCGAGACGTTCGGCTGACCCGCGGCGCGTCAGTCGTCGAGGCGCTCCGGGAGCCCGAACAGCGGAAACCACGAGGCCGTGTCGAGGAACGCGTTGATGGCCGTGACGCGGCCGCCCTCCGTCTCGACCACCTGGAGCGCCCACGGCTCGTGACCGCCGCCGGCCGCGCGGCGGTACTGGCCGAACCCGAACGTGCCGTTCACCGCGACCGGGACCATGCGCGAGCCCTCGCACTCGTGACCCGGGCCCGTCATCCACGCGACGATGTCCGCCTGGCCGCGCATCCACAGCGGGTACGGCGGCATCGACAGCGTCGCGTCCTCGTGCAGGATCGCGACCAGCGCGTCCATGTCGTAGCGCTCGAACGCGTCGAGGTAGCGCTCGAGCAGGAGCTTCTCCTCGTCGCCGAGGCCCGCGTTCGCCGCGACCGGCGCGGCGGATCCCGTCTCGTCGCCCAGCCCTGAGCTGTCCCAGTGCGCGCGCGCCGCGAGCGTGGCGCGGGCGCGCTGCAGCGCGCTGTTCACCGACGCCACCGTCGTGTCGAGGAGCTCCGCGACCTCGCTCGCCTGCCAGCGCAGCACCTCGCGCAGCAGCAGCACCGCGCGCTGCCGCGGCGGCAGGAACTGGAGGGCCGCGACGAACGCGAGGCGGATGCTCTCGCGTCCCACCGCGACCTGCGCCGGGTCGCCGTCGTGCGGCAGCACGCGGTCGTCGGGGACGGGCTCGACCCACGTCTCCTCCGGCAGCACCTGGCCCAGGTTCTCCAGCTCCGGGGCCTGCGGCCCGCCCAGGCCCATCGGGCGCTCGCGCCGCTTGCGCGCGCCGAGCGCGTCGAAGCACACGTTCGTCGCGATGCGGTAGAGCCACGAGCGCAGGGCCGAGCGGCCCTCGAAGCGGTCGTAGGACCGCCAGGCGCGCAGGAACGTCTCCTGGACGGCGTCGTCGGCCTCGAACGACGACCCGAGCATGCGGTAGCAGTAGCCGGTGAGCTCGCGCCGGTGGCCGTCGAGGACGGCGTCCAGGTGCTCGCGGTCGGGCAGCGGGGCAGGGGCGGGCGTGGGGGCGGTGCCAGTGGCGGTCGCGGTGGCGTCGCCGCGCAGGGTCGCGGGGGTGGCGAGGTCGGTCATGGTGCTGCCTCTCAGGACTCGGTCGTCTCGACGTGCACGAGGGGTCACGGGTTCGCGCGCGGTGCCCGGGGGGAGTGGCCCACCTCACACACGCTACCGCCGCCCTCCGACACCGCACAGGGGCACCGGACGACCGTCGGGGTCAGCCGTCGAGGTCCAGCTCGAACCACACGGTCTTGACCGCGCGGCCGCCGGCCGCGTCGTCGTCGGCCGCACCGCCGCCAGCCGCACCGCCGCCAGCCGCACCGCTGCCGGCAACGCCGTCGTCGGCAGCGCTGTCGGCCGCCGGGTCGTCGTGGAGGTCGACGCCCCAGCGTGACGCGCACCGTTCCAGGAACTGCACGCCCCGGCCGCCCGTCTCCTCGGGCCGCGGCGAGCGCAGCCTCGGCAGCGCGGTCGACCCGTCCTCGACGCCGACCCGCACCACCCGGTGCCCGACCTCGAGCACCGCCCGGACCGGAGCCGTCCCGTGCTGCACCGCGTTCGTGAGGATCTCGCTCGTCAGGAGCATCGCGACGCGGCGCACCGCGGGCGACACGTCGCAGCTCTCGAGCACGTCGTCGACCCACCGCCGCGCGGGGCCGATCGCCGCCGACGTGTGCTCGACCGGCCGCGTCAGCACGGACGGGCGCCCGGGCGCCGGTGCCCGCGAGACCGTGTGCCGCACGCGCAGGGCGAGGACCGCGACGTCGTCCCGCTGGTCGGCGACGAGGCGGCGGACGAGCGCGTCCGGGAGGGCCGACGTCGCGGTGCCCGCGTGCTCGCCGAGGACGGCCCGCAGGCCGGCGAGGCGCTCGGCGAACGACGTGCCGCGGCGCTCGACGAGGCCGTCGGTGTAGAGGAGCAGCGTGTCGCCCGGCGCGAGGCGCGTGCGGTGGTCGTACCGCGACGTGCTCGGCAGCACCCCCAGCATGAGGTCGGGCGCGGACTCGAGCGTGTCGACCGTCCCGTCGGCGCGCAGCACGAGCGGTGCGGGGTGCCCGGCGTTCGACCACGTGAGGTCGAACCCCTGCGGGGTGCGGTCGAGCCGCACGACGACGGCCGTCGCGCTGGAGTGCAGCGCGAGCCCCCGGTTCGCCCGGTCGAGCAGCCGCAGCAGCACGGCGGGCGGCTCGTCCTGGCACCAGGCGAACGTCCGCAGCATCGACCGGAGCTGGCCCATCTGCGCCGCGGCGCGCATGTCGTGCCCGGTGACGTCGCCGATCATGAGGACGCACGCGTCGTCGTCGAGCACCACCGCGTCGTACCAGTCGCCGCCGACCTGGTCCGTGCGGGTCGCGGACGCGTACGTCGCCGCGAGCTCCGCGCCGCGCACCGGCGGCAGCTCGGTGAGCATCGCGGCCTGGAGGGTCGCCGCGACGCGGTGGCGTTCCTCGAGCAGCCGGACGCGCTCGACCGCGTGCGCGACGTACGACGCGATCGTCGTCTCCGTCTTCACGGCGTCGTCGTCGAACTCGCGGACCGTGTCCCACGCGAGCGCCACGACCCCCAGGAGGCGGTCGTCCGCGAGGACGGGCACGAACGAGCGCGCCTCGACCGTGTCGGGCGCGATGAGCGACGCGGCCTCGGGGAACCGCTCGCCGTACTGCACGTGGTCACGGAAGAACAGGGGCTCGCGCGTCCGTGCCGCGGTCGACGCGGCGCGGTCCGCGTCCACGCGCATGCGGCGGAACGACGCCGGGACCCCCGGCTCCAGGTGGTCCAGCGTCGTGAACTCGAGGCGGGTGCCGCCGCCGTCGAGCAGCGCGAGCCCGGCGTAGCGCGCGCCGATGGCCGCCCCGACGGCGGCCAGCCGCTCGGCGACGTCGCGGACGGACGTCGCGGCGGCGAACGACTCGGACAGCTCCAGGAGCAGGCGCGACCGCTTGTTCGCCGCGAGCGCGACACGCTGCATGCGCCTCGCGCGTGCCCGCGCCAGGCGCAGCCGGAGCTCGGACGTGCACGCGGACGCCAGGTCCGCGAGCGTCGCCAGCTCGTCGTCCGACCAGGTGCGGGGGCGGGGGTCGAACGCGCATAGCGACCCGACCGCACGGCCCTGCGGGTCGAAGATCGGGAAGCCCGCGTAGGCGACGACGCCGATGTCGTCGACGGCCCGCAGCGTGGCCAGGTGCGGGACGGTGCGCGCGTCCTCGACCACGAGCGGGCGGGCCTCGTTCGCCACGAACTGGCAGAACGTGTGGCTGCGCGGGGTCCGGCGCGCCGACTGGTACGGCTCGGGCAGACCGTGCGCTCCGGGCAGCACCGCCTCGTCGTCGAGGACCAGCGTGACGAGCGCCGACGACACCCCGAGCTGCCGGTGCACGAGCCGCGCGAAGCGGTCGAACGACTCGTCCGACGCCGGCTCGGCGAGCCCCGCCTGGACGAGCTCGTGGATCGCCTGGGCGTCGGTCATGGTCCAGTATCACCGGGACGACCCTGGTCAAACAGCGCAACCCGCCCCACCCGGCGCGGCGTCGGGGGTGAAATCGGACAGAAGGGAACGTCGCGTGCGGGTGCTGCGTGTTCCGCTCGTGAGACGACGACACGACGGCGGTCGCTCCCCGAGCGGGGCGGCACGGTGAGCGCGCGGGACCGCCCGAGGCGGTACGAGCTCGTGCTCGAGCAGGAGGACGGGGTGCGGGAGGACGAGGAGCGCAGGCCCGACGACGGGTGGCCGCCCGAGGCGCCGCTCGAGGTCGACGTGGTCGCCCGCCGCACCCGCGACGAGGAGTTCACCGCGTTCATGCGCGAGGCGCGCGACCCGCTGCACCGCATGGCGTACCTCCTGTGCGGGGACCGGCACCGCGCGGAGGAGCTCACGCAGCACGCCCTGGAGCGCACCTACCGCGCGTGGCCGCGAGCGGCGCAGCGCGACCCGCTCGCCTACGCGCGCCGCGTCCTGGCGAACCTGCGGATCGACACGTGGCGCCGCACCCGGCGCGAGGTGCTCGCCGGGCCGGACGAGCTCTCGTCCGCCGAGCGAGCGGCCCGTCCGGCGGCGCGCGACGGCGGAGCGGGCACGGCCGCGGTCGACGACCGGGACGCCGTCGTGCGCGCGCTGCTCGCGCTCCCGGTCCGGCAGCGGCGCGTCGTCGTGCTGCGCCACCTGCTGGACCTCAGCGAGAACGAGGTCGCGGCCGAGCTCGGCATGCCCGTCGGCACCGTGAAGTCGACGGCGTCGCGCGGCCTCGCCCGCCTCCGCACCCTCCTCGGCGCCCTCGACGAGAGCGCCCCCACGACCAGCGGAAGGACCGCCCGATGAGCCGCGCAACCGGTTCGACCCCCGCCCCGCCCGACGACGACTTCCTCGCGCGGCTGCGACGCACGGCCGACGACGCCGTCCCGCCCTCCACGCTCGACCTCGACGTGGTCCTGCGGTCGAGCCGGCGCGGTGCGCAGCGGCGTCGGTCCCTCGCGGGGGTCGCGGGCGTCGTCGCGCTGGGGCTCGTCGGCACGGGCGTCGTCACGGCGGGCGGCCCCGGCGGCGTGCGCGAGCTCGCGCGCGAGGTCGTCACCGGCTCCCCGGGCTACGAGGTGCTGGTCGCCGAGCCGACCACGGTCGACGTCGCGCCCGGCGTCGTCGCCGTCGCCGAGCCCGCGACCTACCTGCGCGACGACGGCACGTACGTCCTCGACCTCGGCCTCGGCGCGTGGCGCGACGGCGACAGGTTCTTCGTCGAGTACGACCCGGGCTCCGAGGCGGAGGGGGCCGCGCCGGCCGTGCGCGTGGTGGCTGGTGACGACGGCGACCTCCGACGCCTCCGGCGTGGTGAGGATGCGGGCACCGTCGTGCGCTCCGGTCACGCGAGGATGGTCGTCGTGGAGCGCGCTGCGAGCGACGAGCGGCTCGTGCTCGGGTTGTCGCCGTTCGACGGCGACGGGGAGCTCTGGGCCGTGCTCGCGGGCGAGGTCACGGATGCGACCGGCGCCTCCGTGACCAGCCTCGCGGTGCCGACCAGCGTCCACGGCGGACGCGTCCTCTACGCGATGGTGCTCGGCACCTCGGCCGCCCCCGGTCCGGAGATCCGGGGCCTGACCTCGTACGACACCGAGGTGTGGAGCACCGAGACGTGCGAGAGCGCCGTGCCGGGCGAGGGCGGGTTCTCCGACTGTCGCACCGAGTACGACCCGGCGACGGGCAGGTCCGACGCGCTGCTGCGCGAGGCTCCGCCGGGCGCCCCCGAAGTCCTGGGCGCGCTGCGCTCCGTCGTGGAGGAACGCGGCGAGCCGGACGTGTACGCGCTCCTGGACGCGTGCCTGGACGTGCGGGGCGAGCCCCGGTCCACGCCGGCCACCGGAGGGTCCCTCGACGTCCCGCCCGGGGTGCGCGGTGACACCTGGCGGCAGTGCCTCATGGACGCCGCGCTCGTGCGCGACGAGTTCTGGCGGGACTACCGGGAGGCGCAGGGCGCGGGATGACGGTCGTCAGGTGCCCCCGCGGGCCCGGAGGTCCGTGACCGCGTGCTCGGCGCCCTGCGCGTCGAGGTAGGTGCCGCCGCGGACGTCGGGGACGAGCGCGGCGTCGGGCCCGGTCGTGAAGCGGTGGACGAGCGGGTGCCCGGTGGGCACGTCGAGGTCCTGGACCTCCTCGGGCGTGAGGTCGTCGACGAGCACGGACAGGGCGCGCAGCGAGTTGCCGTGCCCGACGACGAGCACCGCCTCCCCGTGCAGGAGCCGCGCGCGGGTGGCGGCCCAGAAGGGGCGCAGGCGCTCGACGACGTCCGCGAGGGACTCGGCGTCCGGCCGCAGGGTGGCGCGCGCGGCGTCGGGCAGCCGCAGGAGCGTGTCGTCGACGAGGGCGCGCGCCGGGTCGTCGGCGGCGAGCGGCGGCGGCCGGTGCAGGTACGACCGGCGGTAGCGCCAGTAGGCGGCCTCGCCGTAGTCGCGGCGGACGACGTCGCGCAGCTTGTCGGTGAACGCGCCGTAGTGCCGCTCGACGAGCCGCCACTCGACCGCGAGCGGCGGCGGCCCGGGCAGGGCCTCGGCCACGACGGCGGCCGTCGCGGACGCGCGCACGAGCGGCGAGGTCACGACGCGCCGCGGGGCGAGCGCGGGCTCGCGCGCGACGGCGTCCGCGAGGAGGCGCGACGCGCGTCGCGCCTCGGCGACCCCGACGTCGGAGAGCGGCACGTCGAGCAGCCCGGTGAAGCGGTCGCCCGCGTTGAACGTGCTCTGCCCGTGCCGCACGAGCACGAGCGCCCCGGGCGACGGGTCCACGCGTCAGACCTCGAGCAGGCCGCGCTGGTGCGCGAGCGAGACGGCCTCGGCGCGCCCCGACGCCCCGAGCTTGGCGAGGACGTTCGACACGTGCACGCTCACCGTCTTCCCCGAGATGAACAGGCGCTCGCCGATCTGCCGGTTGGTCAGGCCCTGCGCGACGAGCAGCAGGACCTCCTCCTCGCGCTCGGTGAGGACGGCGGTCGTGGACCGGCGGACGCCGGGCAGGTCGAGGCGACCGCGACGCCCGAGCGCGCGGACCGCCTCGGCGAGCGGCGTCGCGCCCATGGCCTCGGCCTCCTCGAGGGCCTGCGCGGCCTCGATCTCGGCGGCGTTGCGGTCGCCCGCACCGAGCAGGGCCTGCGCCCACCGGAACCGGGACCGCGCGACCTCGTACCGGTAGCCGTAGTCGAAGAGGCGCGTCGTCTCCTCCCACAGCGCGGGGTCGTCCGTGCCGGTGAGGCGCGAGTGCTCCGCCGCGGCGCGCGCGAGCCACGCCCGGCCCTCCGGCCCGAGCCGACCCCCGCGGGGGCGGCCGCGCTCGGCGGTCGTGCGGGCGGCGTCGAGCAGCTCGGCCCCGCGCGCGACGAGCTCGCGGACCGTGGTGGCCCCGGCCGCGCCCTGGAGACGGGCGGCGTCCGCGGCGTCGGCGAGGGCGGCGAGCGCGAGGGCGGAGATCCAGATGCGGCCCAGGAAGTAGTCGCTCCACGTGCGACCCAGGTGGTCGACGAGCTCGACGGCGAGCGCCACGGCCTCGTCGCGGCGTCCGGCCCACGTGAGGGCGTCGATCGAGCACCCGCCGGAGATGAGCGCGATCTGCCCGTCCCGGAACCAGTCGCGGCGCAGCGCGGTGCCCCGGGCGATCGCGTCCGCGTCGCCGCGCGCGACGGCGGCGTAGAGCTGGACGCACGAGAGCTGCGGCGCGGAGCCCTCGGGCATGGTCTCGCCCGCGGTGGCCGTGGGGGTGAGGTCGCCGAGCACGTACCGGACGAGGTCGCGGAACAGGCGCAGCTCGACGCCGTACGCGCTCCACCCGAGGCCGGTCGCCCGCGCGCGGTCGAGACCGTCCTCCGTGACCTGGAGGGCCTCGTCGATGCGGCCCGCGTAGTAGCGGTTCGCGGCGATGTTGTACCAGCAGCGCAGCTCCGTGAGGATGTCGCCCGCCTCGACCGCGCGCTCCCGGGCCTGGGCGAGCAGCACCGCGGCGCGGTCGTCGTCCGCGACCTCGAGGATCGCCATCGTGGTCAGCACGTCGGCCTCGACGTCGGGCGCGTCGAGGCGGTGCGCGACGTCGATCGCCTCGGCCGCGACCTCGGCGGCGAGCTCGTCGAGGTCGGCGTTCATCGCGGCGCGCGCCCGCATGGCCAGGGTCCACGCGCGGTCGAGCGACGGCGGCTCGGCGGGCAGGACGGCGAGCGCCGCCTCGGTGTGCGCGAGGGTCTCCTCGACCTCCTCCGTGCCGAGCAGGTACCGGGACAGCACGTGCCGCAGCGACGCCTGCCGCATCGGGTCGTCGGCGGTGCCCTCGACGACGCGCCGGGCGAGCGCGACCGCGCGGTCCGGCTCGCCCGCGCGGCTCGCGGCCCCGGCGGCGGCGAGCGCCACCGTGACGCGGTCCTCCCCGAGGAGGGTCGCGGCGTCGGGCACGGCCTGCCACAGCGCGAGCACCTGCTCGAGGTGCCGGAGCTCCTCCGCGGGCGCGAGCACGCGCGCCGCCTTGCGCGCCGCGGCGCGCGACGCCGTGAGCGCGGCCGGGAGGTCGTGCGCGGCGAGCGCGTGGTGGGCCCGCAGGGCGGGGGACCCGAGCGCCGGGTCGTCGTCGAGCGCGGCGAGGTACGCGCGGTGCACGCCGACGCGCTCGCCCGGGAGCAGGTCGGACGCGACCGCCTCGGCGAGCAGCGCGTGCCGGAACACGACCGTGTCGCGGGCGCCGTCGCCCTCGACCGCGAGGACGTGGTGCGCGATCGCCTCGCGCAGCGCGGCGTCGAACGGGCGCCCGGACGACCGGTCCGCGGGCTCGCCGTCGTCGGTGTCCCGCGCCAGCGCGGCGCGCAGGAGCGGCTCGCTCACCTGGCGTCCCGAGACCGACGCGACGCGCACGAGGTGCTGGACGGCCGGGTCGAGCCCCTCCAGGCGGGCGCGCAGCACGTCCGCGAGCGACCACGGCAGCTCGTCGCCCAGGCCGGACTCGACGAGCTCCTCGGCGAAGTAGGCGTTCCCCTCGGAGCGCGTGCGCACGGACTCGAACGCCGCGGGCGGCAGCGGGCTGCCGGCGAGCGCCGTCGTGAACTCCCGCAGCTCGCGCTCGGTGAAGGGCGAGAGCTGCACGTGCTCGACGCGCGGGTGGCGCAGCAGCTCCGCGAGCACCGGGCGCAGGGGGTGGCGGCGGTGCAGGTCGTCCGCGCGGTAGCTCGCGACGACGAGGACGTGCTCCGCGCGCAGGCGCGCCACGACGAAACGCAGGACGTCGCGGCTCGACGGGTCCGCCCAGTGCAGGTCCTCGACGACGAGGACGAGCGGCGCCTCAGGCGTCCCGGACGCCGCGATCGCGGCGGCGACGCTCTCGAAGAGCTGGAGGCGCTCGCCCTGGCTCTGCTCGTCGTCGGCCGGGGTGCCGGCGTCGAGCAGGCGCGCGAGCGCGGGACGGGCCGCGACCGTCTCGTCGACGGCGGGGTGCTGGGCGCGCAGGGTCGTGAGCGCCTCGGAGAAGGGGAGGTAGGGGAGGCCGACCTCGCCGAGGTCGACGCAGTGGCTCCACACCACCGTCGCGCCCGTCCCGGCCGCGAGCTCCGCCGCACGGGTGAGCAGGCGCGTCTTGCCCACCCCGGCGTCCGCGCCGACGAGCACGACGCCCGGCTCGCCGCGGCGCGCGCGCTCGACCGCCGCGGCGAGCACGTCGAGCTCGGCCGCGCGGGCCACGAAGGGCGCGCGCGTGGAGGGTCGGGGCACGGTCCCCATCCTCGCAGCGGGCACCGACACGTGACCAGCCGATTGACCGCCCGGCGCCGACCGGGCCACCCCGCCGGACACGACGACGCCGCCGGCGAGAGGTGCCTCGTCGGCGGCGTCGGGCGGCGCGGTCATCGCGCCGGGTGGTCGTGGCGACGACGACGGCCGCGCCACCAGTGCAGCAGCGCGGGCTCGTCGTGCCGCAGGTCCGCCCGCAGACGCTCCGCGCGGTACTCCAGGTCCGCGTCGAACGTCGGATCGATGTGCGTGCTCATGGTCGTCCCCGTCTCCCAGGCTCCCTGCCTGTCCGACACTCACAGTCGTCCTGAGCACCGGGCCGTCGCATCGGTCGACCGCGCACCGTTCGTCGGGGGGTGCCTTAGGCCGGGCGTCGACCGTGGCCTGAGGCGTCTGAGGTGGCCCCCCGTGCCTAAGGCACCGGCGCGGTCGTCCTGGTCCGGTCCGGCGCCGGCACGGTGCTCGCCGCCCTGAGATGCGGGTGAGGGGGGCGCGCGCAGGCTGGGGAGACCAACCGAGCGCCGAGGAGGCACGATGCGCGCCATGACGTACCGCGGGCCGTACAAGGTCCGGGTCGAGGAGAAGCCGGAGCCGGTGATCGAGCACCCGAACGACGCCGTCGTCCGGGTCACGCGGGCGGCGATCTGCGGGTCCGACCTGCACCTCTACCACGGGATGATGCCCGACACCCGGGTCGGCCACACGTTCGGCCACGAGATCGTCGGGGTCGTCGAGGAGGTCGGCCCTTCGGTGCGGAACCTCAACGTCGGGGACCGCGTGATGGTGCCGTTCAACATCTACTGCGGCTCGTGCTTCTTCTGCGCGAGGGGCCTCTACTCGAACTGCCACAACGTCAACCCGAACGCGACGGCGGTGGGCGGCATCTACGGGTACTCGCACACGACCGGCGGGTACGACGGCGGCCAGGCGCAATACGTCCGCGTCCCGTTCGCGGACGTCGGCCCCTCGGTGATCCCGGACTGGCTCCACCCCGAGGACGCGCTCCTGTGCACGGACGCGCTCGCGACCGGGTACTTCGGCGCGCAGCTCGCGGAGATCGCCGCGGGGGACGTCGTGGTGGTCCTGGGCGCCGGGCCGGTCGGGCTCTTCGCGGCCCGCACGGCGTGGTTGCTCGGCGCCGCACGCGTCATCGTCGTCGACCACCTCGAGTACCGGCTCGCCAAGGCCCGCGAGTTCGCTCTCGCGGAGACGGTGAACTTCACCGAGGTCGACGACGTCGTCCTGCACCTCAAGAAGGAGACCGACTGGCTCGGTGCCGACCGCGTGGTCGACGCCGTCGGGGCCGAGGCCGACGGCAACCTGCTCCAGCACGTCACGAGCGCGAAGCTCAAGCTCCAGGCGGGCTCGCCGGTCGCGCTGAACTGGGCGATCGACGCCGTGCGCAAGGGCGGCACCGTCTCCGTCATGGGCGCCTACGGCCCGCTGTTCACGTCGGTGAAGTTCGGCGACGCGATGAACAAGGGCCTCACGCTGCGGATGAACCAGGCGCCCGTGAAGCGTCAGTGGCCCCGGCTCCTGGAGCACGTCCGCGCGGGCTACCTCACGCCGCGCGACGTCATCACCCACCACGTGCCGCTCGAGCACATCGCCGAGGGCTACCACATCTTCTCCGCCAAGCTCGACGGGTGCATCAAGCCCGTCGTCGTCGTGGACGAGGACTGAGGAGGAGCACCATGACGCACGCCGCACCGCACGACCCGTCCACCGCGACCCGGTCGCCCGCCACCGAGACGCCGTACGTCGCCGGCCCCGCCCAGCGGCCCGTGGACGCCGACGCGCTCCGCGCCCGCGTCCCCGGCTGGGGCGTCGACCTGGACCCGAGGGACCGGCCGTCGTACCCACGGGAGATCTACGACCCCGCGGCCACGGGTGCCCACTGGGACGTCCCGGAGCAGCAGCCCGAGCTCCGGCCGCGCGAGCGGTCGGTCGAGCACGCGCACCTGACCCCGGTGTTCGGCACCTCCGCGCCGCTGCACGGGGCGTCGGGCGCCGTGCGGCGGTACGCGTACCGCCGGTTCAGCGAGGGCCGGGCCGCGCACTGGCTCCTGCTCCTCGCGGGCGACCGCGTCGACGCCGTCGAGAGCCACCTGCGGTCGTTCGCCTCGCTGCACCCGGACGACCCGGTGACCGAGACCGGCGTCGTCGGCGAGATCCACGGGCACGGGATCCGCTCGCGGCGCGGGCGGGTCGACACGCGACACCAGGTGCTCGACCCGGTCCTCGTGGCGGGGCCGTGGGTCGCGGCGGCCGGTGTCGGGGTGTGGGCCCTCCGGGCGCTCGTGCGCCGCGCCCGGCGCTGAGACCGGCGCGGGACGCAGCGACGCGATCCGCGGTCAGTCCGTCTCCAGCTCCGTCGCGAGGACCGGTCGTCCGCCGAGCGGCTGGACCGGGCGCGCGTTGCCCTGGGGGAGCTCGGGCCCGTCGAAGAGCTCCCCCAACCCCCGCACCTGGCCCGACGAGAGCGAGCGGACGTCCTGCGCCACGAACCACGTGACGGTCTCGGAGCAGGGCGGCGTCGTGAGCGACCCCGCGTAGGAGTAGACGTCCAGGTCGTCCGGGACGACGCGGTCGAGGGCGAGCGTGACCCGGCGCGCGTCGTCCTCCGGGGATCCCGGCAGGTCGGACAGGACCGGGTGCAGCGCCGCGTCGGCCGCACGTTCGCGGTAGAGCAGGCCCACGACCGCCAGGCTGCCGTCCGGCGCGGCATGGACCAGGTGCAGCTCCACCGGCTGCGCCACCCCGGAGAGCCGGTGCTCGCTCGGCGTGTGGAAGTGGAGCTGACGCAGCGCGTAGGCGGTGCCGCCCACGTCGAGCGTGCCCGCGCCGGCCGGCACGTCGACCTGCACGGTGTGCCCGGTGTGCCGCACCGTCACCTCGCTCGACCGCGCGTAGTCCAGCGCGACGTCCTCGACGGGAGTGCCGTCGGCGTCGGCGGCGGACCCCCGACGGATGTCGACCGGCGACTGCGCGGCGCCCTCGCAGGCCGGGTAGCGGTCGCCCCAGGTCTCCGGTCCTCGCTCGGCGTAGTCCCAGCCGCCCGAGGCGGACGCCGGGACCAGGAAGCCCGTCGCCACGACGGCGACGCCCACGGCGGCCGCCCGTACTCCGGTCCTGCGCACGGCACGAGTCATCGTCAACGCCTCCTGTTGTCCTCTCCGACGCGGCCGGGCGGTCGCTCGGTCGCGTCCAGGACGCTAGGAGCGTCCCGAGACGCTGGACAACACCCCTACGTGGTCTCCGTAGGCGGCCGCGCGCGCCGGTACGGGACGACCCGTACCGAACGTCGTGTGTCGTGCGTCACTCCTCCCGTTGCCAACGGCGGGACCCCGGCGCAGACTGGACGCAGGACCGGACCCGCTGTGGGGGTGACCTCGTGACCGACACCTACGACATGCTGCCGATGCTGGGCCGTGGCAAGCACCGCAACCCGAAGAAGGGTGCGTGCTTCATGGAGCTCGCGTCGTATCTCGCGGGAGAGCGCTGGAGCGACCATCCACGGTGCACGCACCCGCTGCTCGCGATGCTCGCGCGCGCGGTGAACGACCTCACGGTCGACCCGGAGCGCCCGAAGCTCGCGCCGCTCATCCCGTCCGTCATCGGACTGACGAGCGACGACCCGCACTGGGACGTGCGCATCGCGCTGCGCGCCGCGGTGACGGCGCTGCCGATCGCCCCGGCGGACCGGCAGCAGACCCTCGCGGTGGCGATCATCGGCGCCGAGAAGATGCTCGACGTCCTCGACGACCGCCCCGCGGGCACGCTGAGCGCCGAGTCGGCCGACGCGCTCGCGAGCTGCCCGCGCACCGCGCGGTGGGCGCAACGGTTCTGCGAGGGCGCGCGCCTGCGGCCCACCCGGTTCGTGCGCGACGCCGCGCCGAGCATCATCTCCGCGGCGGTGCAGGGCATCGCCGAGGCGTGCGTGAGCGACCCGGACGAGCGTCTGCGCGCGCTGCTCTCCGCGACGATCGACGACTGCCGCGCCTGGGCCGCGGCAGAGCCCGCGCCCGCTCTCGACCCCGAGGCGTGGGCGCCGGTCGTCCGGGCCGCCGGGGCGGGGGCGCGGTGACGACGGACCGCGCGCCGAACGTCAACGGCGAGGGTCTGGACGACCCTGCGCTCGCGGCCGCCCTGGCCACCGCGGTGCGCGTCGAGGTGCCGCCGAGCGGCACCGGGTGCGCCGAGTGCGACGAGGCCGGCGGCTGGTGGGTGCACCTGCGCCGGTGCGCGACGTGCGGGCACGTCGGCTGCTGCGACACGTCGCCCGCGCAGCACGCGACCGCGCACTACGACGAGACCGGCCACCGGCTCATGCGCTCGTTCGAGCCCGGTGAGGAGTGGTACTGGGACTTCGAGACCGAGCAGGTGCTCGAGGGCCCGCACCTCGCCGCGCCGCTGTCCCGGCCGCCCGAGCAAGGGTCGCCGGGCCCCGCCGACCGCGTGCCGCCCGACTGGACGTCGCTCATCCACCGCTGACCCTTTCGCAACCCTCGGCCTCTGGCCGAGGGTTGTGCGTGCGGGGTTCTCTTCCACCGCTCCGGCCGCTCTCGAGGGCGCGGTGCACGATGCGCGCAACGCCGCCCGCGTCGCTTCACGTGTCGCCCGTCGCAGCCCGATGTCGCCACGCCGTGGCCCCGGTCGCCTGTTCTGTGCTGTGACCTGTTGTCTTTTTCTGGTGGAAGTTGTTTGATTCTGGGGAGACGTTGTGCGGTGCGCCAAGGAGGGCGACCGCCGGAGCATCGGTGCCCGGTTCGCCGCCGCGTCGTGCAGTCCCTGGATTCACTCGACGAGGAGGAAGCACGGATGCAGTCCATGACAGCGGTAGCACCCCCACGGGGCAGACCGGCGAGGATCCTGGCGGCGGCACTGGCCGCCGCGCTCACGGTGCCCTTGGCCGTGGCGACGGCGGCGGGGGCGATCGCGACGCCGTCGGCCCCGACCGACGAGGCCACGCAGGACGTCGCGGCCCAGGACCTCGCCCTCGACAACGGGCTCAAGGGCGAGTACTTCCTGTCCGGCGGCCCCGGCTGGCCGCTCACCGACCTCAGGGCCACGATCCCCGACCAGCGGATCGAGTTCCCCAACCTGGTGCCGACGTTCGCCGAGCTGACCGGTCGCGGCGAGCGCACGTCCGCGCGCTGGACGGGGCAGATCACGCCCGACTACAGCGAGGCGTACACGTTCTCCGCGATCGGCGACAACGGCTTCCGGCTGTGGATCGACGACCGGCTCGTCATCGACCACTGGGTCGACGACTGGGACGTCGAGCAGACGTCCGCCCCGGTCCAGCTCCAGGCGGGTCAGGAGTACGCGTTCCGCATGGAGATGTTCCAGAACACGGGTGGCGCGCACCTCCGGTTGCGGTGGCAGAGCCCCTCGCAGGACCGTGAGATCGTGCCGACGGACGCCTTCACGTACCCCGACGACTTCGTCGTCTTCCCCGCGCAGGCCGCGCTCGAGAGCGACGGCGCGAGCCTCAACGTGGCGTTCCAGGGGGCCGCGGGCGGTGTCGACGAGAGCCTCGTCGACCACCTCAAGGTCCAGGTCGACCAGCTCGCCTGGCCCGTCGCGCAGGTCGCGGCGCAGGGCGACGTCCTCGGCATCACGCTCGCCGAGCCCGTCGACCGCGCGTCGACCGCGCGCCTCGTCTACGACGGCGAGGGCGACCTGACGGTCGGCGGCGAGAAGGTCGGGTCGCTCAACCTGCCGGTGACCAACGGCTCCGAGTTCCGGATCCAGACCCCGTGGGCCGACGACTTCGACCCCACCAACCCCCTGCCGGAGTACCCGCGCCCGCAGCTCACGCGCGACGCGTGGCAGAACCTCAACGGCGTCTGGCAGTTCGAGGCGGCGGAGTCCGACGACGCCGTGCCGAGCGGCCGCGACCTCGACGAGGAGATCGTCGTCCCGTACGCGGTCGAGTCCGCGCTGTCGGGCATCGAGCGGCGCGAGGACGACATGTTCTACCGCCGCACGTTCGAGGTCCCGCAGGACTGGGCGGTCGGGAGCGACAACCGGCTGCGCCTGAACTTCGGCGCGGTCGACTACGTCGCGACGGCGTACGTGAACGGCCAGGAGGTCGGCACGCACCGCGGCGGCTACGACGCGTTCTCGTTCGACGTCACCGACGCGCTCGTCGCGGGCACGGAGCAGGAGCTCGTCGTGCGGGTCGTCGACACGACGGACGGCAGCAACCAGGCCGTCGGCAAGCAGACGCTCAACCCGGGCGGCATCTTCTACACCCCGACGTCGGGCATCTGGCAGACGGTGTGGATGGAGCCCGTCCCGGCCGCGGCGATCGACGCCGTCGTCACGACGCCCGACGTCGAGGCCGGCGTCCTCGCGGTGACCGCGCAGTCGGCCTCCGCGTCCGACGCGGCCGAGGTCACCGCCGTCGTGCGGGACGCGGACGGCACCGAGGTCGGGACCGCGACCGGCCCCGCGAACGAGCTGCTCGCGGTCGAGATCCCGGACGCGCACCTGTGGTCGCCCGACGACCCGTACCTCTACGACGTCGACGTCACGCTCACCGACGGGGACTCGACCGACACGGTGGCGTCCTACGCGGGCATGCGCTCGATCGAGGTGTCCGAGGTGGACGGCGTCCAGCGCATCCTGCTGAACGGCGAGAAGACCTTCCTCATGTCGACGCTCGACCAGGGCTACTGGCCGGACGGCATCTACACGCCCGCGTCCGACGAGGCGTACGTGTTCGACCTCCAGGCGCACAAGGACCTGGGCTTCAACACGGTGCGCAAGCACATCAAGGTCGAGCCGGCCCGCTGGTACCACCACGCCGACACGCTGGGCCTCATGGTCTGGCAGGACATCCCGAGCGGGTGGTTCAACAACGGCGACACGGACCCGGCGTCGCGCGTCTTCTGGGAGCAGGAGATGAAGACGATCATCGACCAGCACCGCTCGGTGCCGTCGATCGTCGGCTGGGTGACGTTCAACGAGGGCTGGGGCGAGTGGAACCTGGCCGACACCGCGCGGATCGGGAACACGATCGACGCCTACGACCCGAGCCGGATCCTCAACACGCACTCGGGCTACAACTGCTGCGCGTCGAAGGGCGACTCGAAGACGGGCGACATCATCGACTGGCACCAGTACACCGGCCCGGCGCTGCCGAAGCCGGACGCGACGCGCGCCGCGATCGACGGCGAGCACGGCGGCTTCTCGATGAGCGTCCCGGGCCACATGTGGCCGGGCGTCTCGGCGAACCCGTACGGCGGGGTCGCGAACAGCGAGGCGTTGACCGACGCGTACGTGCAGAACACGGAGAAGCTCGTGCGGCCGGCGCAGTGCTACCTGTCGGGCTCGGTGTACACGGAGATCTCCGACGTCGAGAACGAGCTGAACGGCTTCTGGACGTACGACCGCCGCGTGCTCAAGATGGACGCCGCACGCGTCAAGGACGTCAACGAGCGGGTCGTCGCGGCGGCGGTGCAGGGCTCGGCCCCCGTCGACCCGGGCACCCCGGGGCTGACCGGCACGGGCCGCTGGTCGTTCGACGAGGGCCAGGGCACGACGGCGGCCGACGGCGTGGGCGACCACGCGGCGTCGGGGACCGGCACGTGGGTCGCCGGGCACGGCGAGACCGGGTCCGCGATCAGGCTCGACGGCACGAACCAGTCGTTCGCGACCGAGGGCCCCGTGGTCGACACGACCGGCTCCTACACGGTGTCGGCGTGGGTCCAGCTCGACAAGACGCCCGGGGGCGCGTGGTCGACGATCGTCGGCCAGGACTCGGTCACGGGATCGAGCGCGTTCTACCTCCAGTACGGCGGGGGCGGCCGGTGGGCCTTCTCCTACGACGGCGAACCGCGCGCGGAGTACGTCGTGCAGCCCGTGCTGGGCGACTGGTACCACGTCGTGGGCGTCCGCGACGCGGCCGACCAGAAGCTCAAGCTCTACGTCAACGGTGACCTCGTCGGCCAGTCCGACGTGTGCGGCGGCACCACGCCGTCCGGCCCGCTGACGATCGGGCGCGGGCAGTGGAGCGGCAACCCCGTCGACTACTGGGCCGGCACGATCGACGACGTCCGCGTCTTCGACCGCGCGCTGTCCGACGCCGAGGTCGCCCAGGTCTACGCCGGCGACGACGGCGAGGAGCCGGCGCTCGACGTGACCGTGACGGCCGAGACCCGCTGCCTCGCGGGCAAGGCCTACGTGGCCGTGCGCGCGACGAACGGCGAGGACGTCCCCGTGGACGTCACGCTCGCCACGCCGTTCGGGACGAAGGCGGTCACGGCCGTGGCCCCGGGGGCCAACGCGTACCAGTCGTTCGCGGTGCGCGCCCCGTCCGCCGAGGCGGGCGAGGCGACCGTCACCGCCACGGCGACGGTCGACGGCGAGCAGGTCAGCACGGAGGTCGTCGCGCCGTACGCCGCGACCACCTGCGGCTGACGGTCGGCCGGCGCCGCCGCGCTACCGGCACCGGGGTCGTCCCTCGCCCGTCACGGGCGGGGGACGACCCCTCGCCGTATGCCTCACCGCGCCCCTGGCCGCACCCCTCGTGAGCCCCCGGGACCCGCGGCGCCCCGGTCAGGCCACGGGCGCGCCACGCTCGGACGGCGCCTCGGCCCGGTCGGCGACCGGGACGTCCGCCGGGCCCGCCCGGAGCACGACGAGCGCGACGTCGTCCTCGCCCGGCCCCGGCAGCATCCGCGTGAGCGCCGCCTCGACGACCTCCTCGATGGGCCCGCGGTGCGTGCCCTCCAGCGCGCGGGCGAGGTCGACCAGGTCGTCGCGGAGGTTGTGGCCGCGACGCTCCACGAGCCCGTCGGTGTACAGCACGAGCGTGTCGCCCGGGTAGACCTCGACCGTGTGCTCGGTGCGCGCGGTGCCCGGCGAGAGCCCCAGCGGCAGGTCGTTGCGCCGCGTCAGCGTGTCGACGCGGCCGTCCGCACGGACGAGCATCGGCGGCAGGTGCCCCGCGCTCGTCCACCGCACCGTCCGCACCCCGCGGCGATGCTGCTCCGCGGTCTGCTCGATGCGCGCGAGGACCACCGTGGCGATCGCGCCGCTCCCCAGCGCGAGCCCCTGCACCGCCGCGTCCACGCGCTCGAGGACGCGCGCCGGCGACTCGCCGCTGTCGTAGCCGATCGCCCGCACGAGCCCGCGCAGCTGCCCCATCATGACCGCCGCCGCGAGGTCGTGGCCGACGACGTCGCCCACGACGAGGGTCGTCGCGCCGCCGGGCGTCACGAACCCGTCGTACCAGTCGCCGCCGATGTCGCGGTCGAGCGCGGCGGGCTGGTAGTGCACGGAGACCTGGAGGTGGTCCGGCTCGGGCGGCTCGGTGAGCACCGCCTGCTGGAGCGCGAGCGCGACCTCGCGCATCTGCGCCGTCTGCTCCTCCGAGCGCTCGACCCGCAGCCGTAGCGCGTCCATCGTGGTCCGCAGGCGGACGGCGTCGCGCAGCGCCGCCCCGACCGTCGCGGCCAGGCCGGCGAGGTACCGCGCGTAGTCGGTGTCCCAGGGACGCATCGGGCTCGCCCGGAGCACGAGGATCCCGGCCACGCCTCCACGCAGGGCGTCGCGCAGCGGCTTGACCACGAGGCCCTGCGAGACGATGCGCTGCCGGGTCCGGAACACGCGCTCGACGAGGCGGGTCTCCGCAGCGCTCGGCGCCGGGCCGACCGACCCGACCTCGCGGGGTCGCCCGCCGCGCACGTCGTAGAAGGCGGCGCGTGCGACGTCGGGGCTCCCGGCCAGCACGTCGAGGACCGGGCGGCCGAACGTCGCCAGGTCGGTGAACGTCGTCGGGAGCGCGCCCTGGAGCTCCCCGAGCATCGTGAGGCGGCGCTGGTTGACGACCGCCAGCGTCGTCTCCGTCGAGATGTCGAGCACGCCCGCGATGCGGCCGTCGTCGTCCCGGAGCGGGCTGTAGGAGAAGGTGAAGAACGTCTCCTCGTCGTAGCCGGAGCGGTTCATCACGAGCGGCAGGTCGCGGTCCGACGACGCCCGCCCGGTGCGCAGGACCTCGTCGAACAGCGGCCCGACCTCGTCCCAGATCTCCGCCCACACCTTCGCCGCCGGGGCGCCGAGCGCGCCGGCGTGCTTGGCCGTGCCGAGCATCTCCTCGTAGCCGTCGTTGTAGATCAGCGTGAGGTCGGGACCCCACACGAGCATCACGGGGAACCGCGTCGAGAAGCACAGCTGGACGGCGTGCCGCAGCGCCTCGGGCCACTCGCCGGGCGGGCCCAGCGGCGTCCGCTCCCACGCGACCTCGCGCGCCTGCCGACCCACGGCGCACTGCGCCGTGGCGTCGACGAACCACTCGGCATCCATCCGCGCATCGTAGGCGAACGGCCGTCGCCCGCCCCCTGGACGGCGTCCGCCCGTGCGGGCGGGCGGCGGGTCTCGCGCGGCGGGTCCGTCCGTCGGCCGACGCCGCAGGTCGGCTAGGGTGTGCGCGGCCCGACGGCGGCCACCGGACCGCGGGCCGCTCGCCCGTGCCGGCCGACAGGACCGACATCGACAGGGGCGTGGACGTGCAGCGCAACCTCGTCCACGTGTTCGACGTGACGGGCGCGGACCCGGCGCTGCTCGACGACGAGCCGACCGTCCGCCGCTGCCTCGACGCGATCGTGCGCGAGGCCGGGATGACGCCGCTCGGCGAGGTGTCCCACCGCTTCGAGCCGCAGGGCACGAGCGTCGTGCTGCTGCTCGCGGAGTCGCACCTCGCCGTGCACACCTGGCCCGAGGACGGCGCCGCCTACGTGACCCTCACGACGTGCCGCGCCCCGGCGTCGGCCACGTTCACGGACGACGTGCGCGCGCTCCTCGCCGAGGAGCTCGGCGCGGCCGGGGTCGCCGTGCGGAGCCTCGTGTGAGCCGGACGCCCCGCCCGCGGCTCGCGATGCGCGTCGGCGAGGACCTCCTGGGCGCCCCGCCGCAGCGCGCGACGCCGCGCGCCGTCGCCGTGCTCTCGACCGTGCACGGCGGCTCCACGTTCACGTGGGAGGAGTGGCAGCTCCTCGCCCACGACGGCTCCGACGTCTGGGTCGAGTACGACCACGACACGCGCGACGTGACGCTCCTGCACCCGACCGAGCCGTGGCCGCCCGTCGTCGACCTCTCGGGCCTGCAGACCGGCCGGACCCTCGGGCTGACCCTCGAGGGCCGGCAGCACACGCTCACCGTGCGCGAGCGCGGGACGGGGCGCGTCGAGCACGTCGAGGGGCAGTTCGCCGAGCCGTTCGCCGTCGGGCAGGAGGTCGAGTACGTCGACCTCTCGGCCCGCGGGACGATCGTGTCGATCGAGCGCACGACCGGCCCGTTCGGCCCCGTCACGTCCGTCTACCACGGGCGCCGTCTCGACGCCGCCGAGCAGCAGCGCCTGTTCGGCCGCCGCGTCGCGCCCCGCACGGTCCCCGGCGGGCGGTTCGTCGCCTTCGCGGTCGCGGCGGTCGTGCTGCTCGGTCTCGGGTCGTGCGCGGCCCGCGCCGCCTCGGGCAGCGCGTCGTGCACGCCCCGCTCCGTCGTCACGACGTCGCCCACCACCGGCCAGGTCGGCACGACCGACGACGGCACGTGCGTGCGGCGCACCGTCTACGGCGGGGGCGGCGGGGGGCTCGGCAAGTGACCCGACCCGCGCCCGCTCGTCCCGGCCCCGAACCCCTGCACCCGTCCGCCCGTCCCACGACCCGACCCCGGGAGACCCCGTGATCTCAGCCGCCGCCCCGCTGGCGTTCCTCTGGTCCTTCTTCTCGACCGTCCTCTACTCGGTGCTCGGCATCGTGCTGCTGCTCGTCACGCTCGTCGTCGCGAACAAGGTGTTCCGCCTCAACCTGCACCGCGAGCTCGTCGACGAGCACAACGTCGCGTTCGGCGTGATGATCGCGGGCCTCGCGGTGGCGATCGGCCTCATCATCGCGGGGACGATCAGCTCCTGACCGTGCTCGACCAGCAGGAGGTCCCGCCCGGGGGCCGGCCCGGGGCGGACGCGGAGGCAGACCCCGACCCGCCCACCGGGCGGTCGGGAGCGCACCACCTCGACCGGCCGACGGTCTTCGCCGCCGCGCTCCTCGTCGCCGTCGGCGGGCTCGTCTACGAGCTCATCCTCGGGACCGCGGCGTCGTACCTGTTCGGCGACTCGGTCGTCGCGTTCTCCGTCGCGACCGGGCTCACGCTGTTCGGCATGGGCCTCGGCTCGCTCCTCGCGCCGCGCCTGCAGCGCACCGCGGTGCTGAGCTTCGTGCGCAACGAGCTCGTGCTCTCGCTCCTCGGCGGGACGTCGGTGCTCGCGCTGTTCTGGGCGTACGCCGCCACCGAGCTCGCGTGGGTCGTGTTCGTCGTGCTGTCGCTCGCGATCGGGACGGCGATCGGCGTCGAGATCCCGCTCCTCGTCGCGGTGCTCAAGGAGCGGGGGAGCGAGGGCTCCGTCTCCCTGCTGTCGAAGGTGCTGGCGCTCGACTACTTCGGGGCGCTCGCCGCCTCGCTGCTGTTCCCCTTCCTGCTGCTCCCGTACCTCGGCCTCGTGCGCACCGCGTTCGCGGTCGCGGTGCTCAACGTCGCCGTCGCGGCGTTCATGCTCGCGCGCATGGGCCACCCGCCGCGGTGGTCGGTGCTCGCGGGCGTCACGCTCGTCGTGCTCCTCGCCGGGTTCGCGGCGTCGTCGTGGCTCGAGGCGCGCATCAGCGCGGGGATGTACCAGGACCCGGTCGTCGCGCAGGAGCGCAGCGCCTACCAGCAGGTCGTCGTCACGGAGTACCGGGGCGACACGCGCCTCTACCTCGACAACCAGCTGCAGTTCTCCTCCGTCGACGAGGCGCGGTACCACGAGACGCTCGCGCACGCGGCGATGACGTCCGTCGCGGCGCCCGCGTCCGTCGCGATCCTCGGCGGGGGCGACGGTCTCCTCGCGCGCGAGGTCCTGCGGTACGACTCGGTCCAGGAGGTCACGCTCGTCGACCTCGACCCCGCCGTCACGGATCTCGCGCGCGAGAACCGGCTCCTCACCGCCGTGAACGAGCACGCGCTCGACGACCCGCGCGTCACGGTCGTCAACGCCGACGCGTTCCGCTGGGTCGAGGACACGGCGCAGACGTTCGACGTCGTGCTCGTCGACCTCGTCGACCCCTCCTCCGAGCGCATCGCCAAGCTCTACTCGCAGGAGTTCTACGGCATGGTCGCCGCGCACCTGCGGCCCGGCGGCGCGTTCGCGACGCAGGCGACGTCGTCGTACTTCACGCCCGACGCGTTCTGGCAGGTGGTCTCGACGGTCCGCGCCGCGGCGCCCGGGCGCTCCGTCGTGCCGCTCACCGTCAACGTCCCGTCCTTCGGGGAGTGGGGCTTCGCGCTCTCGCTCCCGGGCGGACCCGCCGACGTCGTCCCCGGTCCCTTCGCGCGCACGCCCCTCCCGGACGGGCTGCGCTTCCACGACGCCACGTCCCTCGCGGCGACCACGCGCCTCCCGGCCGACAACCCGCCCCGCGACCTGCCGCCGTCGACCCTGCTGTCACCGACGGTCCAGCGCACCTACCAGGAGGACATGCGCTCCTGGCGCTACTGACGCCGGACGGGGGGCGTGCCGGGTGTCAGAGCAGGGTGGACAGCTGGTCGCGCGAGGTGATCCCCAGCTTGCGGAAGATCCGGTAGACGTGGTTGTCCACGGTCCGGTCGCTCACGACGAGCTCCCGGGCCACGTCCCTGTTGCTCAGGCCGCGCGCCACCAGCCGGGCGACCTCCCGCTCGCGCGGGCTGAGCGCGTCCGCGGGCGCGACGGAGGGCACGAGCAGCTCGAGCTCCTCGCCGGCGCGTGCCACGTGCGCGTGCAGCCGGTGCGCCTCCTCGCTCGCCTGCGCGGGCCGGTCGTCCTCGCGGAGCAGCCGCACCGCCATCGCGTGCGCCTGGGTCGCGGGGAGGTGGAGACCGCGGGAGCGCAGGTCGTCGGCGACCGACACCAGCGCGGCGGGAGAACGGTCGGCGGCGGCACGGAGGTAGCGCCCGAGGGCGGGCAGCAGGTCACCCTGGGCCGCTGCGGCGTGGTCCGCGAGCCGACGGCACCGCTCGGCGTCGGGCCACAGGATGACGAGCCAGACGGCGTCGAAGACGGCCGCGAGGAGGTAGCCGCGTCGGCCCATCGCGTCGACCACGTCCCACGCGGTCCGGGTCGCCTCCTCGGGAGCCTCGGCGCCCGTGCCCACGGTGAGCTGGGCGACGAGCGGGTACGGACGGGCGAGGGGGGCGGACGCCGCCAGGAGCCGCAGGCCCTCGAGCTGGCGGGCGAGCGACCGGGCGCTCGCCACGTTGCCCTCGAGGAGCGAGAGGGCGCCGCCGAGGCAGAGCAGCCCGGCGCGGGTCGTGGGCCGGAGCGGCGCGGGCGTCCCCGCCGCGAACATGCTCGTGAGGTGCTCCCGCAGGGTCGACAGCCGACCCTCGACGAAGAGCCCGAGCGCGACGACGTAACCGTGCGGCTCGATCTGCGTGGGGTCGAACCGGTCGCGAGCCTGGTCCAGGAGCCGGTGCGACTGCTCGACCGCCGACCGCACCTCGCCGCCGCACAGCACCGCGAGGGACCGCCAGGACGTCGCGTCCTGCCGTTGGGCCTGTTCGGGGAGCGGGAGGTCGACGAGCTCGTCCCGCGCGTCGTCGGTCCGTCCCTGCGCGAGGAGGACCTCGGAGCGCACGAGGCGCACGACGGCGTCCGCGGTGAACACGAGCTCGTCGCCCTGCGGCGGCGGTCTCTCGCCGTCGTGCTCGCCGGCCAGGAGCAGGTCCGGCACGACGGCGCGCTCCTCGTCGCGCGCGTCCCCGGTGGTGAGGAGGATGTGCTGGGCCACGGCGTGGCGGACGGCGGAGCTCTCGTCCTCGACGGGCCCGGTGCGCAGGAGCGCGAGGGCGGTGGCGCGCTCGTGGCGGACGACCCCGCGGTAGACCGCCTCCCAGGCCAGGAGGAAGTCGGACCCGATCGGTTCCTCGGGCACGACCTCGTGCGTGCGCTCCAGGACGGCCTCGATGACGGCCGCAGGCGCCTCGTCGAGCGCGAGGGCGTCCAGGTACTCCACGGTGTTCCGGGTCGACGGCCGACGCTCCCACGCGTCCCGGCGCGCGAGGAGCTGGGCGGCGGTGTGCCGGCGGAGCTCGCGGCCGAGGATCGCCGCCGACTCGCGCGAGGCGGCCCAGCCCGTGGGCAGCTCGGGGGCGGCCGGACGGCCGAGCGGGTCCCAGGTGTCGTGGTCGCTCGCGAGCGCGTCGGCGATCTGGGCGTCCGCGTGCAGCGCCCGGGCGCCCGCGGTCTGCCGCAGCAGCTCCCCGACGAGCGGGGGGTAGAGAGTCACCCCGGTCCGGCCGTCGGCCTCGACGAACCGGAGCAGGCCGTGGTCGTCCAGCGCGACGAGCACCGGCCACGCGAGGAGGCGGCGGGCCGTCGGGAGCTCCGCCGTCCCGACGGCGGCGAGGATCCGGACCGCGTCGTGCTGCTCCGGCGAGAGGCCGGCGAGCAGCCGCCGCACGTCGACCTCCAGGCCGCGGGTCACGAGGTCTCGCCGCGCGACCCAGGTCCCGGACTCCTCGACGAGGTGCCCCGCGCGTCGGGCCCCCGTCGCGATGGAGCGGACGAGGCCGGGCAGTCCCCCGGACAGGCCGTAGATCCGCCCCGCGACCCCGGCGTCGACGTCGCCGCCCAGGAGCGAGCTCGTCGCCCCGTGCACGTCCTCGAACGCGAGGGCGGGCATCGTCAGCGCGGTCGTGGGACGACCGCCCAGCACCGTCTCGACGACGGCCGCCGGCGAGGGCGGCCGCTGGGCGGCGACCACGGGGACGTCGCGGCGCGCGGACGCCGCCGCGAGGACCGCCGCGCTCGTCTCGTCGAGCGCGTCGGCGTCGTCCAGGAGGACGACGGCGGGCCCCGACCCGAGCGCGCGCTCGACGGCGTCGAGCGCGCGGCCGAGGGACACGGGCTGTGCGGGAGCAGGGTCGATCGCACCGGCGAGGACGAGCGACTCGAGCGGCCGGCCGGCTCCCGTGCCCACGCCCGGGACGGACAGGACGCGCCGGTCCGTGCGCAGCGCCGCGTCGCGGAGGAGGGCGAGGAGCCGGCTCCGCCCGGAGCCGGGGAGGCCCGTGAGGAGGACGGACGTGCCCTCCTGCACCGCGCCCAGCACGCCGTCCACGAGGGACGCGCGCGAGGCCCGGGAGTCCATCGGACGATCAGCCCCGCGACCGCTGCCGCTCCGCGCGGGCCTGCGCGTCGCGGTAGACCCGCAGCCGCTCGACCTGGAGCTCGCCGAGCGTGGGGGCGTCCACCTCGTCGGCGAACGCCTCGGAGAGCTGGCGGAGGATGTCGGTCTCGAGGTCGTCGAGCTCCTCGAGCCGACGGCGGTCTCCCGGGCTCAGCAGGGGCCACGTCTCGGTGTAGGTGGGTGCGTGCTCGCTCACCTGCCCATGGTCGGCTCTCCGGCGCGGTCTCGCAGGTCGACGGTTCCCGTCAGGCGGCGGGGCGGGTCACCGCCGCGAGCGCGTCGAGCGCGCTGAACGGGTCGTCCGGCCGGGCGGGGTCGGCCGTCGTGGCGACGAGGACGACGCTCGACACCCCGCCCGCGCCGAGCTCGGCGAGCCGCGCGCGGAAGGCCTCGGGCGCCCCGACGACGGCGAGCGCGTCGACCCACGTGTCGGGCATCGCGGCGGCGAAGTCGTCGGGGGTGGCGCTCGCGTCGCGCAGGGCGCGGAAGTCGTCGGCGAAGGGCAGCGGGTCGATCTGGGCGGACCAGTCGGCCTCGCCGAGCACCGCGAGGTAGGGCCGGACGATCTCGCGGGCGGTCGCGACGTCGTCGTGCACGGCGCCGACGGAGAAGGCGACGACGCGGTGCGCGGGCGGGGCCGCGTCCCCGGCGCTCGCGCGCCCGGCGTCGATCGCGGCGCGCGCGACGGCGAGGTACTCGGGGGTCACGGGCATGTCGAGGATGGTCCCGTCCGCGACGCGGCCGGAGACCTCGAGCGACCGCGGGCCGCGCACGCCCGCGAGCACGGGCGGCGGCGAGGCGGGCGGGGCGTGGAGCGCGACGTCGTCGACGGAGACGTAGCGGCCCGCGACGCTGACGCGCTCGCCGTGCAGCAGCGCGCGCACGGTCGCGGTGGTCTCCTCGAGCATCGCGAGCGGGCTCGCGGGCCACACGCCGATCTGCCGCATCCACGCGGGCATGCCGTGCCCGAGCCCGAGGTGCAGGCGGCCGGGGTGCAGGGCGGCGAGCGTGCCGGCCTCCATCGCGGCGGTCGACGGCGCGCGCGTCGCGGCGGGCAGGATCCCGATGCCGACGGTGAGGCGCTCCGTCGCGGCGAGGACCGTCGCGGCCTGCGCGATCCCGCCGTGGAACGTGAGGTCCTCGACGACCCACAGCTCGTCGAGGCCGACCTCCTCCGCGCGACGCGCGAAGGGCACGATCAGGTCGGCGGGGAGCTCGCGCGGGAGGATCACGCCGAGCGCGGGGGTCGTCGTCGAGGTCGCCATGCGGCGACCGTACCGTGACAGCGCTCCCACCCGTGACGACGTGCGGCTCTCCGGAACAATCTGCTGGCCGGGAGCACCCCGGCCCGCCTACGGTCGGGGCCATGACCGCGCTCGACGACGCCGCTCTCACCGCCCTCGACTCGCACCTGCGCTCCGCCGCGGACGCCGACGACTTCTCCGGCGTGGTGCGGGTCGAACGCCACGGCGAGGTGCTCCTCGAACGCGCCTACGGCGTCGCGTCGCGCCGCTGGGGCGTCCCGGTCCGCACGAGCACCCGGTTCGACGTCGCGTCCGTCACCAAGCTGTTCACCGCCGTCGCCGTGCTGCAGCTCGTGGGCGACGGCCGGCTCGGGCTCGACGACCGCGTCCACGACCACGTCGACCTCGCGGGCACGACGATCCCGCCCGAGGTGACGATCCGGCACCTGCTGACCCACACGTCGGGCATCGCGGACGACGCCGACGAGGAGGCGGGGGAGTCGTACGAGGAGCTGTGGGTCGACCGGCCGAGCTACTCCGTGACGCGGACGGCGGACTTCCTGCCCGGGTTCGTCCACAAGGAGCCGAACTTCGCGCCCGGCGAGGGGTGCCGGTACTGCAACGTCGGCTACGTCCTCGCGGGCCTCGCACTGGAGGCGGTCACCGGGAGCACCTACCGGGAGCACGTCCGCGAGCACGTGCTCGCCCGCGCGGGCATGGATCGCTCCGGGTTCTTCCGCATGGACGAGGCCGAGCCCGACGTCGCAGAGGGCTGGGAGCCCGTGCACGAGGGTCCGGACGACGACGGCCCCGTCACCGGGTGGCGGCAGAACGTCTACTCCTACCCGCCCGTCGGCTCGCCCGACGGCGGCGCGCACGCCACGGCGCGCGACCTCGCCCGCTTCTGGGCGGCGGTGCGCGGCGGCGAGCTCCTCCCGCCCGACCTCACGCGCGCGTTCCTCACCCCGCAGGTGCTGCACGACGACGGCACGGACGACACGGACGGGGCCGAGCCCGCCCCGAGCGTGCACTACGGCTTCGGGCTCGAGTTCGAGCTGCTCGGCGACGGGTCCGTGCGCTCGGCCTACAAGGACGGCATCAACACGGGGGCGAGCGCGATCCTGCGCCACTACCCGGACCCGGTGGCCGCCGGGGACGGCGCCGACGCGCTCCCGCCGGCCGGGGCGCCGGGCGTGACGGTCGTCGTGCTGTCGAACAGCGAGGCGGGCGCCTGGGACCCGATCCGTCGGCTCGACGAGCTCGTCCGCGGCTGAGCGGGCCGACCTCCCCGCGCGTCCCGCGCCTCCGCACGAGACCTCCACACCCTCCCGGCCTCATCGGCGCTCGCGCCACGGACCGCTCGCCTAGGCTCGTGACCCATGCCCTCCGGACTCTCCGCCGCCCTGACGGCCGCCGTGCCCGCCGCCACGACGGCGGAGCCCGCTCTCGACGGCGTCGCCGGCTGGGCGGTCAACCTCATGGAGACGCTGGGCCCGGTCGGGGCCGCGATCGCCATCGCGCTCGAGAACCTGTTCCCGCCGCTGCCGAGCGAGATCATCCTGCCGCTCGCGGGCTTCACGGCGAGCCAGGGGAGCTTCGGGCTCGTCGAGGCGATCCTGTGGACGACGGCGGGCTCCGTCGTCGGCGCCCTCGCGCTCTACGCGGTGGGCGCGATCATCGGGCGCGAGCGCACGCGCTGGATCGCGGAGCGCCTGCCGCTCGTCAAGGTCGAGGACGTCGACCGCACCGAGCAGTTCTTCCTGCGGCACGGCAGCGCGACGGTCTTCTTCGGCCGCTTCATCCCCATCTTCCGCAGCCTCATCTCCATCCCCGCGGGCGTCGAGCGCATGCCCCTGTGGAAGTTCACCGCGCTCACCACCGCCGGCAGCGCCGTGTGGAACACGATCTTCGTCTACGCCGGGTACGCGCTCGGCGAGCAGTGGCACGTCGTCGAGGAGTACGCGGGCGTCCTGCAGAAGGTCGTCATCGCGGTCGTCGCGGCAGCGGTCGTGTGGTTCGTCGTGACGCGCGTCTGGCGCTGGGTGCACGACGACGAGCGCCCCGCCCACGCGCGCGGCCGTCGGGACGCGGCACCCGCGCGCGACGAGGCCTGACCGCCGGGCCCGGCCGCGGCAGCGCCTGACCGCCTCGCTCCGACGTCCGGAGGGCCGGGTCCCGCCCGCGCGGTGCGCCCCGCCGTGGCGGATGATCGGAACGTGCCCGCCCCGACCGAACGGCCCAGCGCGCCCGTGAGCGCGGCCCGCGTCACGCCCACCGCGGGCGCCGCTCCCGGGGCCGCGCGGTGATCCTCTCGCTGCTCGCCGCCGTGGCCGCGAGCCTCCTGTACGCGGTGAGCACGATCATGCAGGCCGTCGCGACGCGCCGGGCCCACGGCCTCGCGGCCGTGGCCCAGCCGCTCGTCGTCGGCGGGCTCGTGGTCGACGGCGTCGGCTGGCTCCTCTCCCTCCTCGCGCTGGACCACCTGCCGCTGTTCGTGGTGCAGGCCGTCGTGGCGGCGTCGCTCGTCGCCGTCGTGCTGCTCGCCCGTCTGGTGCTCGGCGCGACGCTGCGCCGCACGGACCTCGTGATGATCGGCGTCGTCGTGGCGGGGCTCGTGGTGCTGGCGCTCGCGGCGGGGGAGCAGCCCGCGACGCACCCGCCGGCCGGGTTCACGACCTGGGTCAACGTCGCCGCCGCGGTCGTGGCGGTCGGAACCGCCGTCGCGTACCGGCGCGGGCACCCCGTGCTGCTCGCCGTCCTCGGCGGCCTCGGCTACTCGGTCGCCGCGGTGGCGGCGCGCGGCGCGCACGCGTCCGGCGACCTGCTCGACACCGTGCTCCAGCCGCTCGCTCTCGCGATCGTGCTCGGCGGCGTCGCGGGCGCGCTCGCGTACCTGCGCGCCCTGGAGCGCGGCGCCGTTGGGACGGTGGCGGCGACGGTCTCCGTGATCGAGGTGCTCGCGCCGGGGATCGTCGGCCTCGCCGTGCTCGGCGACGTCGTGCGGTCGGGCTGGGCGGTCCCCGCCGTCGTGGCGACGCTGGCCGCCGTCGGCGGGTGCGTCGTGCTCGCGACGAGCCCGGCGAACGCCGCGGCCGAGGAGGGCGCGCCGGTGGCGGCGGCGCCGCAGAGCGCGGGCCCGGAGCGCCCCTAGGGTCGTCGAGCCGACCGGGCGTCGTCCGGCCCGGCGGCCAGGTGCTGCACCGGTCGGCCCGGCTCGGTCACCCGAGGGCCTTGCGCACGAGGGCCGTGAGCTGGTCCTGCTCGTCCGGGGTGAGCCGGCCGACCGCCGCACGGGCGAACGCGAACGCCTCCTCGAAGCGGCGGTTGACCTCGTCGCCCCGAGCGGTCCGAGCCACCAGCCGCGACCTGCCGTCGTCGGGGTTCGGTCGGCGGGTCAGGAGCCCCGCCGTCTCGAGGCGCGCGACGATCTGCGTGACGTTGGACGCGTCGCAGCCCAGCTCCCGGGCCAGCGCTCCCATGCCTCGCGGGGTGCCGAGGCGCCCCAGGACGCACGCCTGGGCGGCGCTCAGCGACAGCCGGGCCGCGGCCTCCTCGTAGGCGCGGTCGTACACGTCGACCAGGTCGAACAGCGCGACCTCGGCCGCGGACGTCGCGGCGACCGGGCCGTTCGAGAGAGCCATGGGGTCACCGTAGCCAGGATGCTTGATGCACTCAACCAACGCTGCTACGTTGATGCTTGATCCAATCAAGAAAAAGGAGCGTCGATGACGACCGCACACCCCGAGCAGCCCTCCGGCGACGAGACCTCCCGCCCGCGGATGCGCGCGGCCGTCCTCGACCGGTTCGGGGGAGCGGACCAGCTCGTGCTGCGGGAGATCCCTCGCCCGGAGGTGGGTCCGGAGGACGTGCTCGTCCGGGTCGAGTACGCCGGGGTCGCGTCGTGGGACGCGGTCGAGCGCGAGGGGGCCTACGACGGCGCGTTCGGGGTGCCGTCGACGTTCCCCTACGTCCTCGGGTGGGACGCGGCCGGGCGGGTGGCCGCCGTCGGACGGGAGGTCACCGGTCTCGCGGTCGGCGACCGGGTCTACGCGGCGACGATGCCGGTGCCGCGCGGCGGCGCGTACGCGGAGTACGTCGTCGTCGCGGCCGAGCACGTCGCGCCCGTGCCCCACCGCCTGCCGACCCAGCAGGCCGGCGTGCTGGCCTGGGACGCCCTGACCGCGCAGAGCGGCCTCGACCTCCTCGACCTGCCCCCGGGCGGCTCGCTCCTGGTGTTCGGCGCCAGCGGCGGCATCGGTCACCTGGCCGTGCACCTCGCGCGGCACCGCGGCCTGCGGGTCCTCGCCGTCGCCTCCGGCGACGACGGCGTCGACCTCGCCCGCCGGTCGGGCGCCGAGGTCGTCGTCGACGGTCGGCGGGACGACGTCGCGGCCGCCGCGTCGGACCTCGCGCCGGACGGTCTCGACGGGGCGCTCGTCACGGCCGGTGGCGAGACGGCCGAACGGTCGCTCCGCGCGGTCAAGGCGTCGGGTCGGATCGCGTGGCCGCACGGCGTGCTGCCCGTGCCCGCGAGGCCGCCGGCCGCGCGGCTGTCGCACTACGACGGGGACCGGAGCCGGCGCGCGCTGGAGCGGCTGAACGCCGTCGTCGCCGCCTCCTCGTTCGAGGTCCACGTCGCGCGGACCTTCCCGCTGGAGCGTGTCCAGGACGCGCACGCCGCCCTGCGAGACCACTACGTCGGCAAGCTGGCGCTGCGGGTCTCGTCCTAGGGTGGTCGGGTGAGCAGCCCGGCCAGGCCCCCCGTGTCCCCGACACCGCTCGACGTCCTCACGCTCGACGAGCTGCGCCGTCGGACGTCGGTCAAGTGGCGCACCTTCGCGCCCGACGTGCTGCCGCTGTTCGTCGCCGAGATGGACGTCGCGCCGTGCGACGCGGTCGTCGAGGCCGTGACGGCCGCCCTGCGCTCCGGCGACACCGGGTACGACGTCGGCACCGCCTACGGCGAGGCGTACGCGCGCTTCGCGGAGCGCCGCTGGGGCTGGACCCTCGACGCGGCGACGTCGCGCACGCTGCCCGACGTCATGGTCGCGATCGTCGAGGTGCTGCGCGTCCTCACCTCCCCGGGCGACGCGGTCGTCGTCAACCCGCCCGTGTACCCGCCGTTCTACGGCTTCACCGCGAACGAGGGGCGACGCGTCGTCGACGCGCCGCTCGGCGCCGACGGGCGGCTCGACCTCGACACGCTGGAGCGTGCTTTCGCCGACGCGACCGGCGTCGCCGCGAACGGCGACGGTCCGGGGAGCGGGCGCCGCGCCGTCTGGCTCGTGTGCAACCCGCAGAACCCGACGGGGACCGCGCACTCGCGCGCGGAGCTGGCGGCCGGGCTGGCTCTCGCCGAGCGGTACGGGGTGCGCGTCGTGGCGGACGAGATCCACGCGCCCCTCACGCGGCCCGGTCTCGACGGGCGCCCGGCGACGACCCACACGCCGCTCCTCACCGTCCCCGGGGCGGGCTCGGCCGTCGCGATCGTCTCCGCGTCGAAGGCGTGGAACCTGCCCGGCCTCAAGGCCGCGGCGGCCGTCGCCGGCCCGGACGCCGCCGACGACCTGCGGCGCATCCCCGAGGAGGCGAGCCACGGCGTCCAGCACGTGCCGGTGCTCGCGCACGTCGCGGCGCTCGACCACGGCGAGGCGTGGCTCGACGACGTCCTCGCGGGCGTCGAGCGCAACGCGTGGCTCCTCGCCGACCTGCTCGCGGAGCACCTGCCCGCGGTGCGCTACCGGCCCGGCGAGGCGACGTACCTCGCGTGGCTCGACGCGCGCGGGCTCCCCGGCCCGGCGGGCGCGGACCCCCGGGCGTGGTTCCTCGACCGCGCGCGCGTCGCGCTGGAGGACGGGCGCCGGTTCGGCCCCGGCGGGCAGGGGCACGTGCGCCTCAACCTCGCGACGGGCGTCGACGTGCTCACCGAGGCGGTCGAGCGCATGGGCGCGTCGGTGCGGGGCGCCTGAACCTCGCCCCACGACGACCGACGAGTTCCCGGCCGTCGACCGGTCAGACCCGCGACCACGACCGCACGACCCATCGGAGCACCGCCATGCCGTTCGAGCCCGTCACCCTCGACCACACGTTCACCGCGCCCGTCGGCGTCGACGTCAAGGGCGACACGTGGCCCTGCGTCGAGGTGCCCGGGGCGCGCGAGCTCTTCGGGTCGCTGCGCGCGGTCCGCGTGGACGCGACCGTCGACGACGTCGCGCTGCGCGACGTCGGGCTCATGCCGACCGGGTCGGGCGGGCTGATGCTGTCGCTCAACGCGGGCGTGCGCAAGCGCCTCGGCAAGGATGTCGGCGACACGGTGGTGGTCCGGCTGGAGCGCCGCCTGAGCTGAGGCGCGCGGCCGCACTGTCGCCTCCCGCGCGCATGGGCAGTTGTCCCCATCGCGGCGGCGGACCCGGCCGCGTACCGTCGGCGTGCGACCGTCGGGGACGAAGGTGTCGGCGCGTGCGCGTGAGGGGACGCGCAGGGGCGGGAGGGGACGGCATGAGCGGGATGTGGGGCGCCGACGTCCGTGCGCTGCGCGCGCTCGCGTCGGGTCTGCGCTCCGGCGCCGACGCGCTCCGGACCCACCGCGCGCAGGTTGCGGCCGTGGTCGACGCCGCGACCCGGTGGGACGGGCCCGACGCCGCGCAGTTCCGCAGCGACTGGGCCACCACGCTCGGCCCCTCGCTCACCGGCACCGCGAGCCTCCTCGACGCCGCGGCCGACCGCCTCGCCACCGACGCCGACCAGCAGGAGTCCGCGAGCGCCGACGGCGGCGCCCTCGCCGGCCCGGGCGGTCCGCCCTCGTCCGGCCCGGGCGGGCCGCAGCAGACCGTCCCCACCCCGACGCCGGGCGAGTACGCCGCGATGGACGCGGACGAGCGCGCCGCGTGGCTCGAGAACGCGACGGACGCGCAGGTCGCGGCGCTCTACGACCAGATGGTGCGCCTCGGCGTCGACCCCGACTCCCCGGGCTTCGCGGAGCTCGCCGTCACCCACTGGACGCGCGTCGCCGCGGGCGAGGCGGGGTTCGACTTCGCCGACTGGGACCCGTCCGCGGGGGCGTCGGCCAACCGCGAGATCATCGAGAGCGTCTACACGTACTACGGCGAGCTCTACCTGGACAACCCGTGGATGCAGTGGGCCGGCATGGCCGCGATGATCGGGCCGTCGTTCGCCGCCGGGTTCTTCGACCTCGACATGATGCGGCAGCTCGCGCAGGGCGTCGCGAGCGGAGCCCGGGCGCTGCCGCCCGGTGTCGACCGGGCGGCGCTCGAGGCGATCGCGACCATGTCGGACGCCGAGCTCGGCTTCTACGAGAACCAGTTCCTGTCGATGCAGCGCGAGATCTTCGTGGACCAGGCCGTCATGCACGAGGCGTACCTGAACGGCGGGCTGGAGGAGATGGAGCGGCTGCTCGAGGCCGGTGTGATCGACGGGCCCGCGTACCAGGCGTGGGCGGACGTCGAGGCCGGCCGCGCGGGCGACGCGCAGGCGCTCGCCGACGGCAACACCGCGTTGCTGTGGCGCGAGCAGAACCAGATCATCGCGGACGACTGGCAGACCATGCGCGACCACCCGGTCACGGGCGAGGCGTTCACGTACCTCATGACGCTCGTCGGCGAGCCGTCGATCCCCGGCGCGGGCACGTACGCGCAGCACGACCCCTTCACGGTGAACGTCGAGACGCCCGGGCCGGAGAACCTCGGGATCCCGTTCACGGGCATCACGTTCGACAACCCCGTCCAGGGCACCGTGACGGTCCAGACGCCGCTGCCGGGCGGCAACATCGCCGACCAGGCGACCCGCTGGGAGTACATCTCGAACGACACGCTGCCCGCCTACCAGCAGCTCGTCACGCAGCACCCGGACCAGGCGGCGCAGATCGTCGGCACCGACGTCTCCGACCGGATCGCCGACTACCGGCTCACGAACCCCGCCCGCATCGGGCGCATCCTTGACAGACTGACCGAGTGGGACGTGGACGTGGACCAGTGAGCCGAGGGTTCCGTCGCGCGCCCGGGTCGCCGCCGAGGGGCGGCGTCGCCGCGGTCCTGCTCGCGGGCGCGCTCGCCGGGTCTCTCGTGCTGACGGGGTGCACCGTGACGTTCGGCGACCCGGACGACGCGGCCACCGGACCGGGCGGGACGACCGCCCCGGGCGGCCCGACGACGTCGGGCGGCGGGGACGTCGAGGGCGGCGGGAGCACGACGGGCACGACGACGATCGACGACATCGAGAGGGGCGAGACCGTGCGCTGGGACGTGAGCAGGCCGATCACCGCGGAGTCCGTCGGGCTGGGCGAGTCGATGGCCGTCGTGCAGGTGCCGGACGGCGCGGCCGAGGTCGAGCTGACGCTCCCCGACGGCACGTGGACCACGACGGCCGAGGAGCTGACGATCCAGCCCCGGCGCGGGTACGTGAGCGCGATCAACGTGTTCCGCACGCTCTCCGGCGGGCAGGCCGTGCACGACCAGCTCGTCGCCGACGCGCAGGCGCTCGGGTTCCCCCGGTCGCAGGTCGACCGCTGGCTCGACGACCTGCCCGCGTCGCTCGACGCGTCGCGCGCGGGCGGGACGCGGGCCCGTACCGGCATCAACGGGTCGAACGGCGACGTCGAGACGTCGGTGCAGATCAGCCACGAGCCGGGGCCGGGCGGTGACGAGTCCGTGCGCCTCTGGTACGTGATCAGCCCGGTCGTGCCGGACTGACGTCCTCCACGGGCGGACACCGTCACGGGCAGGCCGACGCGCCTCCGCCGCCCTGCTCGGCGACCTGGAAGTAGATCGGGCTCTGCCAGTCGGCGCCGTCCCCGCGCACGCGCGGCAGGTCGGAGCACGTCCAGCCCTGCTGCGGGGTGAACTGGCTCCCGGCGACGACGTGGGCGCCGCTCCACTGCCACGAGGTCGCCTGGCCGGTCGCGGCGCGGAGGTCGACGTCGAAGGACACCGACCGCGTGCCGGCCGGCACGGTGAAGGCCACGTAATAGTTGCGGACCTGGCTCCCCGGCTCGCCCCACGTCTCGAACGAGATCGAGCGGACCGCGCAGCCGGAGAGCACGGTGCGTCCCTCGCCGCGCGCGACGCACGTGCCCGCCGTCGTCGTCTGCCACCGGCCGGCGGAGACGGGCGCGGCGGCCCGCGACTGGTCCGTCCACGCGGCCGTCGTGGGCTCGACGGCCGCGTGCGCGACCCCCCACCACGACGCCGTCACGAGGGTCAGGACCGCCAGGAGCAGGCTCAGCGCGCGGCGCCCGGCCGGCTGTCCGGCCGTCGCGTCGGCGCGTCGGCCGGCCCGGGCGCCGGTCATCGGCGGACCGGCGCCCGCCGCGGTGCGGGCGGGACGAGCAGGGTGAGGCCGAGCAGGCCGAGCAGCCCGACGAGGAGGGGGACCGCCACGGCGGGCGTCGTCAGGCGCACGATCGCGGTGCCCCAGCCGGCGAGCTGGACCGCGGGCTTCCAGACGTCGCCCGAGACGGTGTAGTCCAGGGCGTCCGCGAAGGCGTTGTTGTCGCCCTTCATGCTGACCGTGTAGCGGTCGTCGCCCGTCTGCTCGACGGCCTCGACCCGGTGGGTCACGAGGTCGTCGGTCAGCGCGCTCGGCAGGCTGACCACGTCCCCGACGGCCACGTCGGCCGCCGGGACGGGCCGGGCGACCAGGAGGTCGCCCGTCATGATCCCCGGCTCCATCGAGCCGGAGATCACGACGAGGGGCTTGATGAGGCCGGCCGCGGTCGCGCCCCACACCGCCCCGCACACCAGCCCGAAGGCGGCGAGGACCCACAGGACGAGGACGGCGCCGCGCCGCAGTACCTGCATCGGTGGTTCTCCTGTTCTCCTCGTCCTGGGTCCGACGACGCCGGGTCAGGCCGTCGCGGTGGCGGAGACCGTGACGACGAGCGTCCCGGTGGCTCCCTGGTTCGACGGCGCCCAGTCGCTCGGCGCCGTGACGGTGAGCCGGAACTGGTCGCTGGAGGTGCCGCCGGCCGCGTCGAGCGTCGTGGCGAGGCCGGAGACGGACGCGGAGGGGTTCGTGGTGAAGGTCGAGCCGGACGCGAAGCGGACGCTGGACGTGAGCGTGGCGCGGACCGAGCTCTCGTTGCGCACCCACAGGTCGATCGTGCGGGTCTGGCCGGGCAGGAGGTTGGCCAGCGCGTCGGACGGCACGACGAGCTCGATCGCGTCCGGGTCGGCCGAGTCCTTCCAGGTGGTCCCGTCCAGCGACCCCTGGAGGTCGAAGGTCGCGGCCGTCGCGGGCGCCGCGAAGAACGCGTTGTCGGTCCAGGCGGCGCTGGTGAGCGCCGCTCCGATGCCGCCGACGGCGAGGGCTGCGAGCCCGAACGCGGCGAAGGCGCGGCGCTTGTCGCGGCGCGGGGCGGGGGTCGTCTCGGGGGTGTGGAGGCTCATGACTCGAAAAGTACGGAGTCCTCCTCAACTCTGGCGCACCGGTTCCTCAGGAAAGGCGCAGGATCGCCCCGGGATCGCGTCGCGCCCCGCGCACCTGCGCAGACCTGCGCCGGCGGGCAGGGGAGGGGGACGCGGCGCGGCTCCGCGGGACGTGGGAGGTGAAGAAGCGGCGGACGAACCGGGCGGGACCGGCCGCCCGAGCTGGGGGCGTCGGCGCCGTCGGGTAGCGTCCGTCTCGTCCCGAACGGTACGGAGCAGGGGAGCAACGAGTGAGCAGCGTCGCGCGCGACCACGGTCGATCCGGCACGCACGGCCGGTGGCGCGGGAGGACCGCCCGCTGGACGACGGCCGCCGCGCTCGTCCCCGTCCTCGCCCTGCCCCTCGCGGCGTGCACGCCCGACCGTCCGGAGGCGTCCGACGCCGCGGCCGCGCTCGCCGACGCCATCGCGGCCGGCGACGTGAGCGCGCTGGAGTTCCGCAACGGCGCGGCGAAGGACGTCCAGGGGCACCTGGAGGCGGTGCTCGAGCCGCTCGCGCCGTACGAGCGCACGGTCGAGGTGGAGTCGGTGGACGTCGACGAGGAGGGCGACGACGCGGGCGACCGCGCGACGGCGACGCTCGCCTACCGCTGGGAGGTCGGGGGCGATCAGGCGTGGGAGTACACCACCACGGCCGAGCTCACGTTCGCGGAGCCGGGCGAGGGGGAGGACGGCCCGGGCGCCTGGGACGTCGTGTGGGAGCCGGACGTGCTCGTCCCCGAGCTCGGCCAGGGCGGCCGGCTCGCGGTGAGCCGCGTGCCGGCGGTCCGCGCAGGCATCCTCGGCGCCGACGACGTCCCCATCGTCCAGGACCGTCCCGTCTTCCGGATCGGCGTCGACAAGACGCGCGTGGGCTCGGCCCAGTGGGACGGCGCGGCCCGGGCGCTCGCGGGCGTCGTCGGCCTGGACCCGGAGGAGTACGCGCAGCGGGTCGCGGGCGCCGGCGAGAAGGCGTTCGTCGAGGCCATCACCGTCCGCACGGAGGACACCGCGGGCGTCGACGTCGACGCGGCGCGCGGCATCGAGGGCGTCGCGGTGATCGACGACGCGATCCCCCTCGCCCCGACGCGCGAGTTCGCGCGCCCCCTGCTCGGGCGCGTGGGCGACGCGACGGCGGAGATCGTCGAGGAGTCCGAGGGCGCGGTCGCCGCGGGCGACCAGGTCGGCATCTCGGGCCTCCAGCGGCAGTACGACGAGCAGCTGCGCGGCGTGCCGGGCCTGTCGATCGAGGTCGTGCCGGGCGAGGCGGACGCCGACGCCGAGCCGACCGAGGTGTTCTCGGTCGAGCCCGTGGACGGCGTGCCCCTGAGCACGACGCTGCGCCCGGACATGCAGGTCGCCGCCGAGGCCGTCCTCGCCGGCCAGGGGCCGAGCGCGATCGTCGCGATCCAGCCCTCGACGGGCTCCGTGCTCGCGGCGGCGAGCTCGACCGCGGGCGAGGGGCTCTCGACCGCCACGACGGGCCAGTACGCGCCCGGGTCGACGTTCAAGGTCGCGACGACGCTCGCGATGCTGCGCGCGGGGCTCACCCCGGACACGACCGTCTCCTGCCCGCCCACGCTGACCGTCGAGGGCCGCGAGTTCCAGAACGTGCCCGGGTACCCGACGGCCGCGCTCGGCGACGTGCCGCTGCGCACGGCGTTCGCGAACTCGTGCAACACGGCGATGATCGGGCAGCGGGACGCGGTGTCGCAGCAGGCGCTGCACGACGCCGCCGCCTCGCTCGGCCTGGGCGTCGAGTCCGAGCTCGGTGCGCCCGCCTTCTTCGGCGACGTCCCGACGGACTCGCAGGGCACCGAGCACGCCGCGTCGATGATCGGGCAGGGCAAGGTCCAGGCGTCGCCGCTCGCGATGGCGACGGTCGCCGCGAGCGTCGCCGCCGGGCGCACGGTGGCCCCGGTCCTCGTCCACCCGGACGTGCAGACCGTCGCCGAGGAGCAGCCCGCCTCGACCCTCACCGAGCAGGAGGCGGCGACGCTGCGCGAGCTCATGCGCGGCGTCGTCACGGACGGCTCGGCGTCGATCCTCCAGGACCTCCCGGGCGAGCCCGGGGCGAAGACGGGCACGGCGCAGTACGGCGACGGCAGCCAGTCCCACGCGTGGATGATCGCGACGCAGGGGGACCTCGCGGTCGCGGTGTTCGTCGAGACAGGCGAGGGCGGCGCCGTCACGGCGGGCCCGCTCATGCATGCGTTCCTCGACGCGCCGAACGCCTGACTCCCCGGTGCCTGCCGTGCGCTGGCCGTCGCCCCGGAATAGGTCCGGTCGCCGGACGGTTGTCCACGAGCGGGTATGATCGGTTGCCGCGGGCGTCCGTCTGCCCGCGTCCAGCGAGAACCCACCGTTCCGGGAGAACCTTCGTGTTCGTCAGCGTGCCTGCCTGGCAGCTCACCCAGCGCCGCGACGTCGACCTCCGTCGAGTCGCCAGCGCGCTGTGTCGCTGACCCCCCGTCGCCGCTGACGCCTCCCCGCCTCCGCACACCCGTCAGGACCCCGGGTCGCCTCGCGACCTGAGCCGCTGACGCGCGTGGCGCGCCCCCGTCAGGCCGCAGGCCACCTCCGTGCCTGCGTCCCTGCCCGGGCCGCGCTGCTGCCGGCGCCCCGCGACGACGTCCCGAGCCCCTCTCCCGAGAGCGGGCGCTCGTGCGCCCGCGTCACCCCGAAAGGTCCTCCGTGTCCTCGACCCCCTCGACGGCCTCCCCGCAGGCCGACCCGCAGGCGAAGCAGGCTCCGGCCGCCGCGCCCGCGAAGAAGAAGCGCCGGTTCCCCTCGTTCAGCGTGCAGATCCTGCTCGGTCTCGCGGTCGGCGTCGGGCTCGGTGCCCTCGCGCTCGCCATGGGCCCGCAGGACGCCGCAGGCGACGTCCCCAACGGCCTCACCACGACGCTCGACACGATCGGCTCGTCGTTCGTGACGCTGCTCAAGGCGGTCGTGCCGCCGCTGATCTTCACCGCGATCGTCGCGTCGATCGCGAACCTGCGCACCGTCACCAACGCCGCGCGCCTCGCCGGTCAGACGCTCCTGTGGTTCGCCATCACCGCCGCGATCTCCGTGGCCGTGGGCATCGGCCTGGGCCTGCTGTTCCAGCCGGGCAACCGCGCGTCGGTCTCGCTCGACGCGGCCTCCGAGCCGGGCCGGACCGGTACGTGGCTCGACTTCCTCAACGGCCTCATCCCGGGCAACGTCCTGGGCCTCGGCGCGAGCACGCAGGTCGAGGTGACCGACGCCGGCGCGAGCGCCAGCACGTCGGTGAACTTCAACGTGCTGCAGATCCTCGTCGTCGCGCTCGTCATCGGCATCGCGGCGCTCAAGTCGGGCAAGAAGGCGGACCCGTTCCTCGCGTTCAACCGCTCCGCGCTCGCGATCGTGCAGAAGGTGCTGTGGTGGATCATCCGCCTCGCGCCGATCGGCACCGCCGGCCTCATCGGCTACGCCATCGCGGCGTACGGCTGGACGTCCCTCGCGTCGCTCGCGTGGTTCGCCGTCGCGATCTACGTCGGCCTCGCGGTCGTGCTGTTCGTCGTCTACCCGATCCTGCTGCGCACCAACGGCCTGAAGATCTCGAGCTACTTCCGCGGCGCGTGGCCCGCGATCCAGCTCGCGTTCGTCTCGCGCTCCTCGATCGGCACGCTGCCCGTGACGCAGCGTGTCACCGAGCGCAACCTCGGCGTGCCGAGCGAGTACGCGTCGTTCGCCGTGCCGCTGGCCGCGACCACCAAGATGGACGGTTGCGCCTCGATCTACCCGGCCATCTCGGCGATCTTCGTCGCGCAGATCTTCGGCATCGACCTGTCGATCACCGACTACCTGCTCATCGCGTTCGTGTCCGTCGTCGGATCCGCCGCGACCGCGGGCCTCACCGGCGCGATCGTCATGCTGACCCTCACGCTCTCGACCGTGGGCCTGCCGCTCGCGGGCGTGGGCCTGCTGCTCGCGATCGACCCGATCCTCGACATGGGCCGCACCGCGGTCAACGTCGCGGGCCAGGCGCTCGTGCCGACGATCGTCGCGAAGCGCGAGGGCATCCTCGACCTCGAGCAGTACGAGGCCGCGACGGCCGAGGACCTCTTCGTGGACGAGGACGACGACACGACGGCGACGAACGAGACGCCGGAGGCCGCTCCGTCGGCCACGAGGGCCCCGGTGGGCGCCCCCGCCTGACGCCACCACGCCCCCGGCGACCACCGAGAACGGGGTCGGCGACCGGATCCGACGGATCCCGGTCGC
>NZ_JBYTEQ010000005.1:0-156014 GCF_058792115.1 Cellulosimicrobium sp. EB106-03-01-XG111 | reverse complement strand
AAACAAACCCCCCCCCCCCCAGATGATACCTCCTGTCTCGTGGGCTCGGAGATGTGGAGAAGCCCCCCCCATCCGACGGATCCCGGTCGCCGACCCCGTTCTCGCGTCCGGGAGGGGTGGGGGCAAGGGGGGCGGGGGTCAGGGGGTCAGGGGTGGTGGGGGGTCTCGCGGAGGACGGCGAGGCGGGTGCGGTACTCCTGCTCGTCGATCTCGCCGCGTGCGTAGCGCTCGCCGAGGGTCGCGACCGGGTCAGGGCCGGTGGCGCGCCAGCCGCCCGGGCCCCCGCCGCGGCGTGCGCGGCGCGCGAGCAGGAACACGACGGACGCGAAGAGCAGGAACCACAGCAGGGGGAACACGAACCACCACGGCCCCGGCCCCCAGCCGGCGTGACCCCACGCCGCGACGGCGTCCGCGGGGAGCGTGCCGGCGGCCCCGGTGAGTGCGGTGAGCATGACGACCTCCGGTGTCGGTGCGCCTCGCCGGTCCCGGCGAGGACGGCCGTCCGCCGGCCGCACCTCCAGGCTCGCGGTCGTCCGACGCCGCGTCGTCACCCGGGCGTGCCGACCTCGCTCGTCCCCGGGTACCGCGCGCAACGGCCGGAGGCCTCAGCCCGCCCAGCCCGGACGGACGACGCCCGACTCGTAGGCCGCGACGACGAGCTGCGCCCGGTCCCGTGCGCCGACCTTCGCCATGACCCGCGAGACGTGGGTCTTCACGGTCGACTCGGACAGGAAGAGCGACCCGGCGATCTCCTCGTTCGACAGCCCGCCCGCGACCTCGACGAGCACCTCGCGCTCGCGCGGCGTGAGCTCCTCGACACCGCGCACCGGTCCGACGTCGCGCGTCGCGTCCGCGACCCGGGACAGCAGCCGCCGGGTCACGGTGGGCGAGAGCAGCGCGTCGCCGCGTGCCGCGACCCGCACCGCCCGGACGAGGTCGACCGGCTCGGTGTCCTTGACGAGGAAGCCGCTCGCGCCGCCGCGGATCGCGTCGGTCACGTACTCGTCGAGCTCGAACGTCGTGACGACCACGACGTGCACGTGCGCCGCCGCCCGGTCCGCGACGATCCGCCGCGTCGCCTCCAGCCCGTCGAGACCGGGCATCCGGATGTCCATGAGCACGACGTCCGGCAGGTGCTCGAGCGCGAGGCGGACGGCGTCGTCGCCGGTCGCCGCCTCCGCGACGACGCGCATGTCGTCCTCGGAGTCGATGAGCGCGCGGAAGCCCCCGCGCACGAGAGCCTGGTCGTCGGCCAGCACGACGTCGATCACGGTGCCTCCTCGCGCTGCGGCGGTGCGTCGTCGGCCGCGTCGGACCGTCGGGCGGTGCCCGGCCCGGGCGGGGAGCCCGGCCAGGGAAAGACTGCCCGCACGCGGAAGCCACGTCCAGAGGGGGACGGTGCCGGGCCGGCGACGAGCGAGCCGCCGACGCTCTCGACGCGCTCGCGCATGCCCCGCAGGCCGTAGCCCGGCTCGGGCTCCACGCCCGGGGCAGCGCCGTCGTCGGTCACGGTCACGGTCACCGCGCCGTGCGGCGCGGGTCGCACCGCGACCTGGACGTCGGCCCGCGTGGCGCCGCGCGCGTGCCGGCGCACGTTGGTCAGCGACTCCTGCACGACGCGGTACACGACGCCCGCGAGCCGGTCGGGCAGGCCCGCGGTGGCAGGGTCCACGTCGAGCGCGACCGTGAGGCCGCCGCCCTCCGCCTGGCGGACGAGCCGGGGGAGCGCGGCGAGGTCCCAGGTCGGGGCGAGCGGGGCGCCGTCGTCTCCCGCCTCGCCGCGGACGACGCCCAGCACCGCGCGCACCTCGTCGAGCGCCTCGGTGCTCGCCGCGCGGATCGCGGTGAGCGCGCCGCGGGCCTGCTCGGGGTCGCGGTCGAGCAGGTGCAGGCCGACCCCTGCCTGGACCGTGATCGCGGACAGCGAGTGCGCGAGCACGTCGTGGACCTCGCGCGCGATCCGCAGGCGCTCGTCCGCGACGGCGGTCCGCTCGCGTTCCGCCCGCGCGACGCGCTCCGCCTCCCGCGCGGCGGCGAGACGCGCCGTCCGGTCCCGGACCGACCCGGCGACGAGCAGCACGACGACCGTCCACGCCGTCCCGCCGAGCAGCGTCGCCGGGGGTGGCGCGTCCGGGCGGAGCGCCGCCGCCGCGACGACCGCTCCCGCCAGCAGCGCCGCCCCGCCCCACGCGACCCGGCGCGCGCGCCCCGCGGGGCCGCTGAGCAGCACCCCCACGAGCACGCCCACGGGGCCCGCGAGCACAGGGCCCCACGCGTACCCGGCGACGAGGAACGCGCCCGCCGCGCCCACGGACACGACGACGGCGACGACCGGCCACCGCACGAGGAGCACGAGCGCGAGCGGGGGCACGAGGAGCAGCGCGAGCGCCGCCGCGTCGAGCGGCCGGGCACCGGGCTGGCCGTGCGTGGCGCCCGCCGACCCGGCGACCGTGACCACCGCGAGCACCACGGCGAGGAACGCCCGGGGGCGGCGGCGGTCGAGCGGGCCCATGCGTCGCACGCTACGCCGCCCGCGTTCGGGGCGCGTCCGACCGGGGTGCCGGGCGGCGTCGTCCCGGGGTGCCGGGCCGCGTGGTCCCGGGGTGCCGCGCGACGGCGGACGGGGGCGCGGGCGTCAGACGCCGTCGTGCACCGCGTCGAGCACGACCGGGTCGGCGCACCCGCGCGCGAAGCCGGCGATGCGGCGGTCGACGTCGCGCTGGAGCACCCACGACCCGACACGCTCGGCGACCGGGGCGAGCCAGCGCGGCCTGCAGCGGAAGCTGTAGCGCCACGTCGCGCGCGTGCCGCCGGCGGGGCCGGGCGCGAAGCGCCAGCCGCCCGCGAGGTTCTCGAAGAACCAGGACCCGCGGACCATGCGCATGCCGACGTTGGTCGGCGGGTTGTACGAGACGTACTCGCTCACCATCGACAGCCCGCTGCGGTGCCGGGTGAAGGTGCGCACGCCCTTCGCGGGCGCGGTCGCGCCGTCGAGGAAGTGCTGGTGGCGGATGAAGGGGTCCCAGCGCAGGCGGACGGCGCCCGTCGTCTGCGAGACGGCGAACGCGGTCGCGGGGTCGACGGGGACCACGAGCGAGGACTCGACGACGGGCATGGTCGGATGCTCCCACGCCGGGCCGCGCCTCGCCGCCCGCCCCCCGGTCGCGACGAGCCCCGGCACCGGCGCGTCTCCGGGGCTCGACCGGGACCTGCCCCGGACGCGAGGACGGCCCGCCCCTCGACGAGGGACGGGCCGTCCGGACCGCGGCGCGTGGCGTCAGGACGCGAACGCGTACCCGGCCTCGACGCACTGGGCACGGAACGCGTCGAGCGACGCCTGGAGCTTCGACGTGCTGACGGTCTCGCCCTGGACGGCCGCCTCGAACGGCGCCTTGATCCCGTTGAGGTTCTCCTGGAGCTCCGGGTCGGCGAAGTTCTGCACCGCGGCGATGCGCTCGCGCGTCGTGTAGATCGCAGCGGCGGCGTCCTCGTCGTCGGGCGTGGCGAGCAGCGGCGTCGTCTCGGTGACGAGGCGCTCGGCGGAGTACTCGCCCCCGTAGAAGGTGCTGCACGTCGTGGTGACGGCGACGACGGTCGGCGTGACCTCGGGGGCCGCCTCGCTCGTGGTCTCGGTCGCGGGGGTGGTCGCCGCGTCGTCGCTCGCCGGGTCGGTCGGCGAGGCGCAGGACGCCAGCAGGAGGGCACAGGAGAGCGCCGCGGTGGCGGCAAGAAGCTTACGCATGCTAACGATTCCACACTCTGGCGCACGCGGGGCGCAAGGAGATTCGGGGTCCGCGCGGTCGGGAGCGGCGGAATCCCGCGGCTCGCGGGCCGAGCTTGTGCTCAGCGTCACAACCGAGCGAGGCCGCGCGTCACACGACGTCGAGGACGACCTTCCCCCGCACGTGGCCCGCCGCGACCAGGCGGAGCGCCTCCGCGGCCTCGGCGAGCGGGAACCGGGCCGAGATCTCGGCCCGGAGCCGCCCGTCCTCCGCGAGCGCGAGCACCTCGTCGAGGGCGCCCTTCGCGTCGACCTTGTCGGCGATCCCCGCGGCACGCGAGGCATCCGTGCCGACGACGGTCACGGCGCTCGGCGGGTCGTCGCCGTCGGCGGGGGAGAGGTGCTCGCCCAGCAGCGCGACGGTCGCGGCGACGGTCTCCTCCGTGCCGACGAGGTCGACGACGACGCTCACCTCGTCCAGGCCGTCGGGCAGCGCGCGGACCGCGTCGACGAGCCCCGGGCCGTACGCGACCGGCGTCGCGCCGAGGCTGCGTACGTAGTCGTGGTTCGCGGGCGAGGCCGTCCCGACGACGCGGGCACCGAGCGCGGTCGCGATCTGCACCGCCGCGGACCCGACGCCCCCGCTCGCGCCGTGCACGAGCACGACGTCGCCCTCGCCCGCGTCGGCCTGCACGAGCGCGGAGAACGCGGTCGCCGCGGCGACGGGCAGCACCGCGGCCTGGTCGAACGGGACGGACGACGGCTTGCGTCGCACGTGGTCGGCCCGGACGAGCGAGAGCTCGCGCTGCGCCCCCGTGCCGTGCCACACGACCTCGTCGCCGGGGGCGAGGTCCGGCACGTCGGGCCCGACGGCGTCGACCACGCCGGCCGCCTCGAAGCCCAGCACGCCGGGGACGCGGCCACCGAACGCGCCGGCGAGCCGCTTGAGGTCCGCGGGGTTGACCCCGACGACGCGGTTCGCGACGCGCACCTGACCGGGGCCGGGAGCGCCGACCTCCTCGTCGTCGACCCGCAGGCCCTCGGGCCCGCCGAACTCCTCGAAGACGACGACCGTGCTCATGCCGACCCCCGTGGTCTCGCCGTCGGTCGCCCACCGCGAGGGCGAGTCCGCGCGGTGGCCCCGGGGTGGCCGGGCGGTTCCACTCTTCCATCGCGGACCGCCGCTGTCATGCGGCGGTGATGGGCAGGAGTGCCCGTCCGGGACGGTTTCACCCCGTCCCGAGCGTTGGGGAGGGTGATGACGACACCCCCCGAGGACCCCGGCCACCCGTTCGACCCGCAGTCCGCCCGCGAGCGGCTGCTCGCCGTGCGCACGGAGGCGTCGGAGCGCCTGCGGGCGCTGCGCGCCGACGTCGCGGGCATCGTCGAGGCGTCGCGCGACTCCAACGCGGACGACGAGCACGACCCCGACGGCGCGACGATCGCGTTCGAGCGCGCCCAGGTGGACGCGCTCGCGCGCGACGCGGCCGCGCGGGTCGAGGAGGTCGACGCCGCCCTCGCGCGCCTGGACGCGGGGACCTACGGCGTCTGCGCGGGGTGCGGGCAGCAGATCGCCGCCGGGCGCCTGGAGGCGCGCCCGACGGCGCGGACCTGCGTCGCGTGCGCGGCCGCGGCGCGCTGAGCGACCGGGCCCGCCGCGCCCGGGTCAGAGCTGTCCGTGGCCCTTCTTCGACGGGACGCCGGCGATGAGGCCGCCGTCCACGACGAACTCCGAGCCCGTCGAGTACGACGCCTCGTCGCTCGCGAGGAAGACGATCATGCGCGAGACCTCCTCGGGCGCGGCGGGGCGGCCGAGCGGGATGAGGAGGTCGTCCGGGTTGAGCGACGCGGTCATGGGCGTCGAGATGAACCCGGGGTGCACCGAGTTGACGCGCACGCCGTACGGGCCGAGGTCGAGCGCGACGGACTTCGTCAGCCCGCGGACGCCGAACTTCGAGGCGACGTAGCCGTGCAGGCCGGCGCTCCCGCGCATGCCCTCGACCGACGAGATGTTGATGATCGAGCCTGCGCCGGCCTTCGCCATGATCGGCGACACCGCGCGGATGCCGAGGAACGTGCCGGTGAGGTTGATGTCGATGATCCGGCGCCACGCGGCGACGTCGAACTCCGTGATGGGGCCGCCGTTGGCGATGCCCGCGTTGTTGACGAGCACGTCGACGCGCCCGAACGCGTCGAGCGTGGCCGCGACCGCGGCGGCCCACTCGTCCTCGCTCGTCACGTCGAGGTGCACGTAGCGGGCGTCCGGGCCGAGCTCGCGTGCCAGCGCCTCGCCCTTCGCGTCGTCGAGGTCCGCGACGACGACCTTCGCGCCCTCGGCGACGAGGGCGCGCGCGTTCGTGACGCCCATGCCGCCGGTGCCGCCGGTGACGATCGCGACCTTGTTCTGCACCCTTCCGGGAGTGCTGCCCATGGTGGGGCTCCTTTCCTTGCAGGGCACGGCGGCGTCGGCCCGCCTCGTGAGCGGGGGCGTCGTCGCGCGGGTGGTGCGCACCTGCCCGCCGGGGACCGCGGTCGACCGGCGGAGGGGGCGGCTCGTCAGGGCGACGGCGTGGTCCACCAGGCGGGCAGGGCGTCTCGGGCGACCCGCGGGAACAGCCCGGGGTCACGGGGAGGGGGCGTGGCGAGCCACACCTCGAGCGCGCCGACCGTGCCGAACCCGACGTACGTCGCGAAGGCGCGCGCCGCGACGTCGGCCGTCGCGACGGTCGTGGGTCCGGACGACGGGTCGGCTGGGACTCCCGCCGAGGTGCCGGCCGGGGCCGACGGCAGGAGGCCCGGGTGGGCGTGCAGGTGCTCGACGAGCGTGCCGGTGACGTGGCTCGCGAGCAGCCGGAACAGCGGCGCGCTGAGGCCGCCCTCCAGCGCGCGCTCGTAGACGGGGAGGTGGGCCTCGACGTGCACGACGAGCGCGCGGCTCCAGTGGTCGACGACCTCGCGGGAGCGGGCGGCGACGTCGTCGGCCGTCTCGGCGGCCCGGACGTCGGCGAAGAACCGGTCGCGGATCGCGTCGAGCTCGGCGCCGAGCACGCGCGCGAGGAGCTCGGACGGGCTCGACGCGTGGTCGTAGAACGTCACGCGGTTGATCCCGGCCCGTGCCGCGACGGCCGACACCGTGAGCCGGGTGACGTCCTGCTCCGCGGCGAGCGTGAGGATCGCGGTCCGCAGGGCCGCGGCGGTGCGGGCGGTGCGCTTGTCCACGGCCACCTCCTCCGCGTCGTGTCGTGCGCTGCGTCGTCTTCGACGTTACGCCGAGGCAATCACTTAAGCAACAGGTGTTGCCTATCTCACCCGCCCGGAGGCGGTGCCGGGACCGCGGTCGTACCGTCGAGAGAGCGGCCGCAGGTCCGCGGCCACACCAACCCGAGGGGGCGGACATGGTCACGAACACGCGCCGGGCCGAGAGGCACACCGGAGAACCCGACGTCGTCGAGCTCAACCCGGTCTTCGCCAGACCCGGGGAGGCCACCGCGCTGCCCAAGTTCCGCTTCCCCGAGGACGAGTCCCTCCAGGAGACGGCGTACCAGATCGTCCACGACGAGGCGATGCTCGACGGGAACGCGCGGCTCAACCTCGCGACGTTCGTCGGCACGTGGATGGACGAGCACGCCGCGCGGCTGTACCTCGAGGCCGCCGACAAGAACATGATCGACAAGGACGAGTACCCGCAGACGGCGGCCGTCGAGACGCGGTGCTGGACGATGCTCGCCGACCTGTGGCACGCGCCCGACCCGGAGCACACCATCGGGACGTCGACCATCGGCTCGTCCGAGGCGTGCATGCTGGGCGGCCTCGCCCTCAAGCGGCGGTGGCAGCACGCGCGCCGCGCCGCCGGGAAGCCGACCGACCGTCCGAACCTCGTGCTCTCGAGCGCGGTCCAGGTGTGCTGGGAGAAGTTCTGCAACTACTTCGAGGTCGAGGCGCGCTACGTCCCGATCTCCGAGGACCACAAGGTCCTCGACGGCCACGACCTCGAGACGTACGTGGACGAGAACACGATCGGCGTCGTCGCCATCATGGGCGTGACGTACACGGGCATGTACGAGCCGGTCACGCAGATCGCGGCCGCCCTCGACCGGATCCAGGAGTCCACCGGCCTGGACGTGCCCATCCACGTCGACGGGGCCTCGGGCGCGATGATCGCCCCGTTCCTCCAGCCCGACCTCGAGTGGGACTTCCGCGTCCCCCGCGTCGCGTCGATCAACACCTCGGGCCACAAGTACGGCCTCGTCTACCCGGGCCTCGGATGGGTCGTCTGGCGCGACACGGAGTCGCTGCCGGAGGACCTCGTGTTCCGCGTGAGCTACCTCGGCGGGGACATGCCGACGTTCGCCCTCAACTTCTCGCGCCCCGGCGCGCAGGTGCTCCTCCAGTACTACCTCTTCCTGCGCCTCGGGCGCACCGGCTACGAGGCCGTGCAGCGCACGTCGCGCGACGTCGCCCTCTACCTGTCGGGCGAGATCGCGAAGATGCCCGCGTTCGAGCTGTGGAACGACGGCTCGGACATCCCCGTGTTCGCGTGGCGCCTGCGCGAGGGCCACACGAAGAACTGGGACCTCTACCACCTGTCGGAGCGGCTGCGCACCAAGGGCTGGCTCGTGCCCGCGTACCCCATGCCCGACGACCTCACCGACCTCACCGTCCAGCGCGTCGTCGTGCGCAACGGCTTCAGCCACGACCTCGCGTCCGCGTTCCTCGCGGACCTGCGCGACGAGGTCGCGCTCCTCGACGCCCTCACCGGCCCGATGCCGACCGAGGGCCAGCGCTCCAACTTCCACCACTGACCCGGGCGACCGCGGGAAGGACGGACCATGGCACAGGGGGCAGCACAGGATCCGCCCGGAGGCGCGGGACCGCACGTCCGCGCCGACGGCACGCACGCGCCGACGGCGGCGCACGTCCGGCCGCACCCGTACGGGTCGCCCGGCTCCCGGCAGCCGCCGGGCCACACGGGCCCCGCCATCGGGGCGCCCGCCGCGGGCGCGACGACGTTCATGTCGGTCGTGCAGCTCGCGATGCTCACCGTGGTGGTGGTCGCGTCGCTGCGCTCGCTGCCGGCGATGGCGTCGTACGGGCTCGGCTCGGTGACGCTCTTCATCGTCCCGGCCATCCTCTTCCTCGTCCCGACGGCGCTCGTCGCGGCCGAGCTCGCGACGGGCTGGAAGGGCGGCGTCTTCACATGGGTGCGCGAGGCGTTCGGCGAGCGCGCCGGGTTCGTCGCGATCTGGCTCCAGTGGATCCAGAACGTCGTCTGGTACCCCACGCAGATCGCGTTCATCGCGGCGAGCCTGTCGTTCGTCGTGGGCGACCCCGGCCTCACGCAGAACGGCGTCTACACGGCCGTCGTGATCCTCGTCCTGTACTGGGGGTCGACGCTCATCACGCTCGCCGGAGGCAACCTGTTCGCCAAGGTCGGGTCGTGGAGCGGCATCTTCGGCACGATCCTGCCCGCCGTCCTGCTCATCGTGCTCGGCGCGGTCTGGCTCGGCACCGGTGAGCGCTCGGAGACGACGCTCGAGGCGTCCGCCGTCGTCCCGCCGTGGACGGGGATCGCGTCCATCGTGCTCATCGTCTCGAACGTCCTCGCGTACGCGGGCATGGAGGTCAACGCGGTGCACGCGAACGACCTGCGCAACCCCGGGCGCGGCTTCCCGCGCTCGATCGCCGTCGCGACCGTGCTGATCCTCGGCGTCTTCATCCTCCCGACGCTCGCGATCTCCGTGGCCGTCCCGAAGTCCGCGCTCGGCGTGACCGACGGCATCAACCTCGCGTTCAAGGCGTTCTTCGACCACTGGGGCATGAGCTGGGGCACCCCGGTCATCTCGCTCCTCATCGCCCTCGGGGCGTTCGCGTCGGTCGTCACGTGGATCGCCGGGCCGTCGCGCGGCCTGCTCGCCGCGGCCCGGACCGGCCTGCTGCCGCCCGCGCTCCAGCGCCGGAACAAGGCGGGCGTCCAGATCGGCATCCTCGCGGTGCAGGGCGCGATCGTCACGCTGCTCGCGCTGCTCTTCGTGCTCGTGCCGAACGGCAACACCGCGTTCATCGCGCTCGTGGACATGGCGGCGGCGCTGTACCTCGTCATGTACATGCTCATGTTCGCCGCGGCGATCCGGCTGCGGCGCACCAAGCCCGACGTGGTCCGCACCTACCGCACGCCCGCGATGCGGCTCGTCGCGGGGCTCGGGTTCGTCGCGTGCGCGGCCGCGTTCGTGCTCGCGTTCGTCCGGCCGTCCGGATTCAGCGGCCTCTCCGAGACCGCCTACCCGATCGTGGTCGCCGGCGTCGTCGTGGTGCTCGGCGGCCCGCCGCTCCTCTTCTACGCGCTGCGGCGCCCCACCTGGGACCGTCGTACCGCGGCGGAGCGACAGACCGCCGACGACGTCCTCGTCAACCCGCCGGCGCAGCCCGCGTCGGCGCCCGCCCGCGCACCGCGCGACCCGAAGGAGACCACGTGAGGGGTACCACGACCGTCGGGCGCGAGACGCCCACCCCGGACGGCGGACGGCGCGCTCCAGCGCCGCCCGCCGTCGCGTCGCCCTGGGGGGAGACGGTCGCGCGCTGGGGCGGCCGCATCCTCCAGGTCTACGCGGTGTGGCTCCTCGTCGCGCTGATCCTGCGGCCCGTCGCGCACCACGCCGAGCGCCCGGTCGCCGAGGTCCTGTCGGTCACGAACGTGCCGTCGTACCCGTCGCTCTTCTCCGCGGTCGTGGTCGGGCTCGTCGCGAGCGGCTTCCTGCGCCGACGCCGGGCCGCGCTGTGGTTCGTGGTCCTCGTCTGGCAGCTCCCCTCCGCGCTCGTCATGCTGCTCGCGATCGCGCTCGACCGGATCGACCCCGCGGCGGGCGTGCTCGACGACGTGCACTGGACCGCGTACGCGGGGGGCGTCGTCGGGCTCGTGCTCGTGGTGGTGCTCGTCGCCGCGCGGCGCGCGTTCCCGGCCCGCATCGCGCGCGGCGCGTGGTGGACGGCGGCGCTCGTCCTCGTGCTCGGCCTGGCGGTCGCGACCGGGGTCGTGTGGGCGCTGCTCCAGGTCGTGCCGTCGAGCCTCGACTCCCAGACCGCGCGGCTCGGGTGGGCCGTCAGCGTCTCGGTCGGGCTGTCCCCGCACGAGGAGCCGTTCGCGATCGACGGCGTCGCGCCCGGGTGGCTGGCGCTCGTCGGCGGTCTGCTCGCGGGTGCGGCGCTCCTGCTCGCCGTGCTCGTGTTCCTGCGGACGGGCCCGCGCGACGCGCGGCGCTCCCCGGACGAGGAGCTGGCCGTGCGCCGTCTGCTCCTGGAGCACCCGAGCGACGACTCGCTGGAGTACTTCGCGACGCGCGACGACCGTGACGCGATCTTCTCCGGCGACGGTCGCGCCGCCGTGTCGTACCGCGTGGTGAGCGGCGTGCTGCTCGCGGCGGGCGACCCGCTCGGGGACCCGGCGTCCTGGCCCGACGCGATCGAGCGCACGCTCGCCTACGCGCGGCGCCACGGGTGGGCGCCCGGCGTGCTCTCGGCGAGCGAGAAGGGCGCGCGCGCCTACCGCGACGCCGGGCTCGCGGTCCTCACGATGGGGGACGAGGCGATCGTCGAGACGCGCGAGTTCGACCTCGCGTCGCCGTCGATGCGGCCCGTGCGCCACGCCGTCGCACGGCCCCAGCGCGAGGGGTACACCGTGCGCCTGCGGCGCCAGCGCGAGATCCCGGCCGACGAGCTCGCGGCGCTGGCGAAGGCCGCCGACGCGTGGCGGCACGGCGAGGACGAGCGCGGCTTCTCGATGGCCCTCGAACGCCTCGGGAGCCCGCGCGACCCGCGCGTGCTCGTCGTCACCGCGCACGACCGCGACGGTGAGCCGCGCGGCCTGCTCACGTTCGTCCCGTGGGGGCGCAAGGGCGTCTCGCTCGACTACATGCGCCGGTCTCCGGACGCGGTCCCGGGCGTCACGGAGCTCATGATCTCGACGCTCGCGAGCGAGGGCGCGGGCATGGCGATCGACCGGGTCTCGCTCAACTTCGCGATGTTCCGGGGCCTGATCGAGCAGGGCGAGTCGGTCGCGGCGAGCCCCTTCCAGCGCTTCGTGCGCCGCCTCGTCCTCGTGGCGTCGCGCTGGTGGCAGCTCGACCAGCTGTACCGCTCGAACCAGAAGTACGAGCCCCGCTGGCGCGCGCGCTACCTCTGCTACGCCGCCCCCGCCCAGCTCACGTCCGTGTCGCTCGCGGCGGGACAGGCCGAGGGCTTTGTACCGCAGTGGCCCGGCGCGCGCGGCGGCGCCGGGACCCAGGCCGCGACGGCCGACGCCGTGCTTGGCTCGCCGGTGCGCGAGCAGGAGGACGAGCTCCTCGCGCTCGACGTCCCGACCCGGCGGCTCACCGACCAGGAGCGTGCCCGCCGGGCGAAGCTCGAGGTGCTGGCGGCGGCGGGCATGCCCGCGTACCCCGTGGCCGTGCCGCGCACGCACCGGCTCGCCGACGTCGACGAGCTGCTGCTCGGGCGCGACGTGTCCGTCTCGGGCCGCGTCGTGCGGCTCCGCGACCTCGGGGGCGTCGTGTTCGCCGTCCTGCGCGAGGAGAACCACGAGCGCCAGGTGATGCTCACGGCCGACGGCGCCGCCGACCTCGCGCTCTGGCGCCGCGTCGTGGACCTCGCGGACCAGGTGAGCGTCACGGGGACCGTCGCGCGCAGCCGGACGGGGGAGCTGTCCGTGCACGCGGTGTCGTGGGTCATGGCGTCGAAGTCGCTCAAGGCGCCGCCGGACAAGTTCCGCGGGCTCGCCGACCCGGAGACGCGCATGCGCCTGCGCCACGTCGACCTCGCGCTCGACACGCGGTCGTCCGTGACGCTCCGCGGTCGCTCCGCCGCCGTGCACGCGCTGCGCTCGTCCCTCGTCGAGCGGGGCTTCATCGAGGTCGAGACGCCGATCCTGCAACGCGTGCACGGGGGCGCCAACGCGCGCCCGTTCCGCACGCACATCAACGCGTACGACATGGACCTGTACCTGCGCATCGCGCCGGAGCTGTTCCTCAAGCAGCTCGCGATCGGCGGCATCGAGCGCGTCTTCGAGCTGGGCCGCAACTTCCGCAACGAGGGCGCCGACGCGACGCACAACCCGGAGTTCACGTCGCTCGAGGCGTACCAGGCGTTCGGCGACTACACGACGATGCGCCACCTCACGCGCGAGCTCGTCGTCGCGGCCGCGGTCGCGGTGCACGGCGACGCCGTGTCGCGCCGGCCCGACGGCACCGAGGTCCGGCTCGACGGCGAGTGGCCGGTGGTCACCGTGCACGACGCCGTCTCGCGCGCCGTGGGCGCCGAGGTCACCCCGAACACCCCCGCTGCGGAGCTGCACGCGCTGTGCGCGCGGTCCGGCATCGAGGTGGGCGAGGACGAGACGCACGGCGCGGTGGTGAACGAGATGTACGACCGTCTCGTCGAGGGCCAGACCGTCGAGCCGACGTTCTACACCGACTTCCCGGTCGAGACGTCGCCGCTCACGCGCGTGCACCGCCACGACCCGCGCCTCGCGGAGCGGTGGGACCTCGTCGCGTTCGGTGCCGAGCTCGGCACGGCGTACTCGGAGCTCATCGACCCGATCGACCAGCGCGAACGCTTCACGCAGCAGTCCCTCCTCGCGGCGGCGGGCGACCCGGAGGCCATGGAGATCGACGAGGACTTCCTCTCGGCGCTCGAGTTCGCGATGCCGCCGACCGGCGGTCTCGGGCTCGGTGTCGACCGCATCTACATGACGATCATCGGCGCGTCGATCCGCGAGACGCTCGCCTTCCCGTTCGTGAAGCCGCAGCGCCGGTCCTGACCGTGGCGACCGACCTCCCCGTCCCCGACACCGACCCGGCGCTGCCCGCCGACGTCCTGCGCGAGCTGGAGCCCGCCGGGACGTTCCTCACGAGCTACCCGGTCGCCGTCGTGCTCGTGGTGCTCGGGGCAGGCGCGGTGGTGTGGGCCGTGGTGCGCGCGCGGCGCGGCGCCCGGGCGCGCCGGGAGCGGCGCGCCCGGGGCGAGGAGGCGCGTCGGCCGCGGCGCTCGCGCGTCGCGACGGCGGCACTCGCGACGCTCGGCGCGCTGTCCCTCGTGCTGGGTCTGGCGGTCGGCGCGAACGCCTACTCCGGCTACGTCCCGACGTGGGACGCCGCCCGGGTGCAGCTCGTCGGGCTGGGCCTCGCCGACCTGTCGGGGGGCTCACCGGGCGGCGCGCACCGCGGCCAGGTGCGGACGCTGTCCATCCCGGGGACGGCCGCCGAGCAGATCGAGGACGAGGACGCCTGGGTCTACCTCCCGCCGGGGTTCGACCCCGACGGCTCGACCCGCTACCCGGTCGTGTACCTGATCCACGGGTCGCCCGACGACCCGACCAGCTGGTTCGCCGCCGGGCGGGTGCCGCGGACGATGGACGTGCTCGTCCGGCGCGGGCTCGTCGACCCGATGATCGTCGTCGCGCCCACGGTGAACGGCACGGGGCCGGGCGGGCTGGACACCGAGTGCCTCGACTCGACGACGGGCGGCGAGCAGGTCGAGACGTACCTGACGACGACCGTCGTCGACACCGTCGACGCGACGTACCCGACGCTCGCCGACCGGGAGCACCGCATCATCGGCGGCATGTCGTCGGGCGGGTTCTGCGCGCTCAACGTCGGCCTGCGCCACCTCGACCTGTACGGGACCATCCTCGGCATCGAGCCCTACGGGAACCCGGGGCCCGGTCCGGAGCGGACCATGCTCTCGACGCAGGCCGAGATCGACGCGAACACCCCGACCACCTACCTGCCCACGATGACGTTCACGCACCCGATGCCGGTCTTCCTCGACTCGGGGGCGGACGCGCCGCAGGAGGCGCTCACGACGGTGCGCCGGATGGCGAAGGACCTCGAGGACCAGGGCCAGACCGTCGAGCTCCGCGAGGAGCCCGGCCAGGCGCACACATGGTCCATGGCCGCGGTCGCGCTCCCGTACGGTCTCGTGTTCGCGCAGCGGCAGATGGCGGGCTCGGGCGGCGGCTGACGCGTCACTCGTCGGTGAGGAACTGCCCGCCGATGCCCGCCTGGGTCTCGAGCAGGTCGCCGGTGTCGCCGAGGACGACCCAGTTCGGCCCGGCGAGCGCGGCCTCGCCCTCCTCGGTGGGCTGGCGCGGCAGGAGCGCGAGGAACTCGTCCTCGGCGATCCCGTCGGCGAAGACCGCGAGGAGCGTCGTGTCGTCGCACGCGCCCAGCTCGACGTCGTCGCTGTCCGTGCTCTCGGTCGTGAACGACAGGCACGTGAGGCCGGCGGTCGTGGCGGCGCGATGGAGCGCGTCGAGCGAGTCGTACTCGACGTCCTTGTCGCCCGGGCCGGGGCCGGAGCAGGCGGCGAGCGCCCCGACGAGGACGACGAGACCGACGACCGGGCCGGTCGCGGCGCTGCGAGGGCGGGGAGCGGGTCGGGTAGGCATGTTCCGATGGTCCGCCGCCGCGCGGGTTCGCGCCACGGGAACCGCGCCCGTCATCCCGGCGGGCCGGGACCGTCCCGGCGAGGGGCGACGTCCGCGGACTGCCAGGTGAAGGGCGCGAACGTCGACGAGCCGTCCCGCCAGGCGGGGGTGCGGGCGCGGTAGAGGAGCAGCGGGAGGGCCACGAAGAGGGCGGCGAGCGCGACGAGGAGCACGACGTACGTCGTCGGGCTGCCGACCGCGACCTGGCCGGGCGGGGCGAAGCTGGTGAAGAGCGCGAGCAGCGACGCGACGAACCCGAGCCCGCCGACCGCCCAGACCCCGACGCGGCCCCCCGGCACCCGGTAGGGGCGCGGCCGGTCGGGCTGCGTGCGGCGCAGCACGACGACCGCGGCGAACATCAGGAGGTACGCCACGAGGTAGAGGATCACCGTGAGCTGGCTGAGCAGCTGGTACGCGGACTGCACGGAGGGCATGACCACGAACAGCACGGACAGCACGGTCACGACCAGCGCCTGGACGAGGAGGATGTTCGTCGCCATGCCGCGGTCGTTCGTCCGGTGGAACCACCGCGGGAGGAACCCCGCCCGCGCGACGGCGTGCAGCCCGGTGGCAGGTCCCGCGACCCACGTCGTCACACCGGCGAGGACGCCGACGGCGAGCATCGCCGCGACGACCGGTCCGGCCCAGCCGATCCCCGCCCAGGCGAGCAGGTGGTCGAACGCCTGGAGCAGGCTCGTCGTGAGGCTGATGTCCTGCTGCGGCACGACGACCGCGATCGTCAGCGTGCCGAGCGTCAGCACGACGACGGCCACGAGCGCGGCGACGAGGATCGCGAGCGGATAGGTGCGTTCCGGCCGCCGGATCGAGCGCACGTGGACCGCGTTGACCTCGATGCCCGCGTAGAACAGGAAGATCCCGGCGGCGAGCACGATGTTGTCGAGGCGCGTGAGGTCGGGGACGAACGCGCCCCACGAGAGCGTGGTCCGAGACGGCTCCCCGCTGAGGAGGTAGGCGGCGCCGAGCCCCACGAGCAGCGCGGCGGGGACGAGCGTCCCGACGATCCCGCCCCAGCGCGCGGTCCGGGCGAACGCGGACGCGCCGCGCAGGGCGATGAGCGTCGCGGCCCAGAACACGACGAGCACGATCGCGAGGACGAAGAGCCGGTCGTCCGCGACCTGTTCGTCGAACCGCGCGTCGGGCCCGGTGTAGGCGAGCGTGACGGCGGCGAACGTGAGGACGGTCGGGAACCAGATGCAGCCCTCGACGAAGACCATCGCGATCGCGAGGAACCCCCACCGGCTCCCGAACGCCTCGCCGACCCAGCGGAACATGCCGCCCTCCTCCGGCCACGTGGACGCGAGCTCGGCCGCGACGACGGCGACGGGAGCGAGGAAGCACGCGGCCGCGAGGAGGTAGTAGAACGCGGAGGAGAGCCCGTACTCCGCCTCCGCGGGCAGGCCGCGCAGGCTGACGACCGCGGCGACGTTGAGCATGACGAGCGACGTGGCGGTGATGGTCCCCGCGCCGGGGCGGGCCGGGTGCTGCGGGGTGGTGGTCCGAGCCATGACGTCCCCCTCGGCGGGCGCGACGGCCCTCGAGGGAACGCTAGCGACGCCGCGCGCGACCGGCGAGCGGACCGGCTCGGCCCGGGGCGACCCGCACGGCCGAGACCCTCGGACGGGTCGGTCCCGGGCCGCGCGGGTCGCCCTCGACGTCAGGCCCGGAAGCGCTCGCCGCGCTCGACGACGCGGCCCGCGCCGCGCCCGTCGGCCGCCGTCGCGTCCCACGTGTAGACCTCGGTGCCGGTGATGAGCACGTGCTCCGCGCGCGACGTCACGTCGAGCGGGTCGCCTGACCACACGACGACGTCCCCGTCGAGGCCCGGCGCGAGCGCTCCGACGCGGTCGTCGAGACCGAGGAAGGCCGCGGGGTTCACCGTGAGGGCGCGCAGGGCGGTGTCCCGGTCGAGGCCCTCCTTGACCGCGAGCGACGCCTGGTGCACGAGGAAGTTGATCGGCACGACGGGGTGGTCGGTCGTGATCGCGACGCGCACCCCCGCGCGGGCGAGCGCCCCGAGGTTCGCGATGTCGCGGTTGCGCAGCTCGATCTTCGAGCGCGAGGTGAACAGCGGGCCGAAGATCACCGGCACGTCGCGCTCGGCGAGCACGTCCGCGACCGCCGCGCCGTCGGTCCCGTGGTTCACCACGAGCCGGTAGCCGAACTCGTCGGCGAGGCGCAGCGCGGTCGCGATGTCGTCGGCGCGGTGCGTGTGCTGGTCCCAGTACAGCTCGCCCGCGAGGACGCGCGCGAGGGTCTCCTTCGCGAGGTCGCGGTCGAAGGGCTCGCCCTTCGCCTCGGCCGCGTCGCGCCGGGCCGCGTAGTTCTGCGCGTCGACGAACGCGGCGCGGATGACCTTCGCGACGCCGAGACGCGTCGAGGGCGTCTTCTTCTGGTCCCCGTAGACGCGCTTGGGGTTCTCGCCGAGCGCCGACTTCACGGAGACCGCCTCGCGGATCACCTGCTCGTCGACGGTGCGGCCGCCCCACGTCTTGATCGCGACGGTCTGCCCGCCGATGGGGTTGCCGGAGCCCGGCTTCACGACGGCGCTCGTCACGCCCCCGACCAGCGCGTCGCGGAAGCCCTCGTCCTCGACGTTGATCGCGTCGATCGCGCGCAGCGCCGCGCCGTTCGGGTCGGTCATCTCGTTCGTGTCGTTGCCGGCCCAGCCCTCGGCCTCCTCCATCACGCCCATGTGGGCGTGCGCCTCGACGAAGCCGGGCAGCACCCAGCGGCCGCGCGCGTCGAGGGTCGGGACGCCGTCGGGCACGACGACGTCCGCGCCGACCGCGGTGATGACCCCGTCCTCGACGAGGACGGTCCCGTTCTCGATCGGGTCGGACACGACGGGCACGACGTAGCCGTTCACGACGGCGACGCTGCGACGCGCGGTGCGGGGGGTGGTCCGGGCAGGGCTGGATGAGGTCGTCATGCCCCCATCATCGCCCGGGGCGACCACTCGTCCCGCGCCGTCGTGTAGCCTGGAGGCTGCGCCAGGTCGCGGGCAGGGTCCCGCGACGATCTTCGGTCCTCGGCATCGAAGCACGACCGCGGCGCCCGGCAGCAGACGCTGCCGACGACGATCTCCGCCCCACGAGCGCGGAGCGAGAGCAGAGACACATCACTTCTTCCACCATCCTCGACCGCCCGGCGACCGCACCTGCGGACGCGGGCACGCCCGGACCAGACCTCGTGCTGCGCCGCGCCGACGACGACCTGTGGGTCGCGACGGCCGACGGCGAGTACGCCGGGATGGTCACCCGACGCCCGGACGGCTTCCACGTCCACGACCGCTTCACGCGGCCCGTGACCGTCGTCGCCGCCCTGGAGCACGCGAGGCGCCACCTGGTCGCCCCGCCCGGTCGCCCGGCGGGCTCCCGCCGCGACCGCCCCCACAACCGTCGGCGCCCTGCGGGGCGCGGCACCCGGACCCGCGCACGCGGGCCGGTCGTCTCAACGAGAGAAGACATCATGGCTACAGGCACCGTGAAGTGGTTCAACGCGGAGAAGGGCTTCGGCTTCATCGCCCCCTCCGACGGCACCGCGGACGTGTTCGCCCACTACAGCGAGATCCAGTCGAGCGGCTACCGCTCGCTCGAGGAGAACCAGAGCGTCTCCTACGACGTCACGCAGGGCCCCAAGGGCCCGCAGGCGACGAACATCCAGGCGCTCTGATCGCCCACCCGCCCGGCGCCCCGCGCCGGCGCGGGTGACGATCCCCACCGGAGGGCCGTGCCTCGTGCACGGCCCTTCGGCGTGCCCGGACCTCGACGCGCGCGACGACGCCCGACGGCGGTCGTGCCCCGGTCCCGGGGACTAGGCTCTCGACCGGAGCCACACCGCGCGCGAAGGAGCCCGCATGCACGTCGTCGTCGGACTGTTCCGGCTGTTCCTCGTCGTCCTCGCGCTCGTCGGGACGCGCGCGATCTGGCGCGACGGGGACATCGAGGGCCTCGTCTACTTCACGAACCAGACGGGCTTCCTCATCGCGGTCGTCTTCGCCTGGGCGGGCGGCGCGTCCCTCCTGCGCCGGCGGCAGCCGCCGGGATGGCTGAAGGGCAGCGTGACGCTGTTCGCCGCGATCACGGGCCTCGTGTCGTGGCTCGTGCTCGCGCCCGAGGACCCGGGCGCGCCCGCCGTCTTCCTCGGGCTCACCGACGGCCAGATCGAGCACGAGGTGCTCCCGCTCGCCGTGGTCGCCGACTTCCTCCTGCTCGACGCGCACCGACGCCTGCGCGGCCTCGACGCCGCACGCTGGCTCCTGTACCCGCTCGCCTACTTCGCGTTCACGACCGTCCGCGGGTTCGTCAGCCCGGGCAGCGAGTACCCGTACGGGTTCGTCGACCTCGACGCGCTCGGGTGGACCGGGCTGCTCGTCAACGTCGTGCTCTACGGGGCGGGCTTCCTCGTGCTCGGGCTCGTGATCGTCGGGCTCGACCGGCTCCTGCCCACCGGCCCCGCGATCGGTCGGTACGCGGAGCGCCGGACCGCCCCGGCCGCCGCGTCGCAGCGGTCCCGGGCCGAGGGCGCGGACACCTCGCGCTAGGGTGGCCGTCGTGCCCTCCCCGGTCGTCGGTCCGCTGCGCGTCGCCCGCGCCGCGCTCGTGGCGACCCTCGTGCTCGCGCTGACGGCGCTCGCGCACCGCGTCGCCGGGGGCGCGCTCCCGGACCCGCTGGTCCTCGCGGCGCTCGCCGCGTTCACGCTCGCGGGCACGACGGCGGCCGCGCGCCTGCGCTTCACGCCCCCCCGGCTCGTCGTGCTCCTCGGGGGCGCGCAGCTCGCGCTCCACCAGGCGCTCACCGTCCTGACCCCGGGGTCGTGCCACGCCGTCGGCGGGGGAGCCGGGCACGGCGCGCACCTCGCGGCGTCCGCGGGCGCGGTCGTGTGCGCGGTGCCGTCGGCCGACGGCGCGGCGTCCCCGCTGCACCCGGAGCACCTCGCGGCGTCGGGCGCGTGGATGGTCGCCTCCCACGCGGCCGCGACGGTCGTGCTCGCCCTCGTGCTGGCGCACGGCGAGCGGGCGCTCGAGCGGTTCCTCACGTGGGTGACCCCGCGCGGTGCGCTCCCGCTCCCGGCCCGCTCGGCGGTCCTCGGCCGCCGCGGCGTGGCGCCGGTGCGCTCGGTGCGCGTCGTCGGCCTGTGGCGGTCGCTCCGGGCCCCGACGCGCGGGCCGCCGCGGGCGCACGGCCCGTCGGGAGCACTGCTGCGCCCCCTCGCCGCGTCCTGACGCGGCACCCGACGAGGCCGACCCGGCGACGGCCGGGTCCCGGGGCACCACCGTGCGGCCACCGGCCGCGCCTCGGACGGAAGAACCTCATGAACCTCTCCCTGCGCCGACCGCTGTCGGCCCTGCCCACCCTCCTCGCCCTCCTCGCCGCCGCGGTCCTGACGCTCGGCCTCACCGCGACGGTCACGACGCTCACGGCCGGCCCGGCGTCCGCGCACGACCGGCTCCTCACCTCCGACCCGGCCGACGGCGCGCAGCTCGAGGCCCCGCCCGCGGCGATCACGCTGACGTTCAACACCGAGCCGCTCCCCGTCGAGCCGCAGGTCGTCGTCTCCGACTCGGCCGGCACGGTCGTCACGCAGGGCGCGCCCACGATCGAGGGCAGCACCGCGACCCTCGCGCTCGACCCCGCCGTCGCGCTCGGCGGCGACACGTACACCGTCGCGTGGCGCGTCGTCTCGTCCGACGGGCACCCGATCGAGGGCACGTTCGCGTTCGCCGTCGCGGCCCAGCCCGAGGCGCCCGCGACGGAGGACCCGGCGACGGACGCCGCGACGCCCGCGGAGACGGCGACCGAGGAGCCGACGACCGACGCCACGACCGAGCCGTCCGCGACCACGACCACCGACGCCGCCGAGACCGCGGACGACGGCACGTCGTCGCTCCTGCCGGTGCTCGTGGGGCTCGGAGCGCTCGTCGTGGCCGCGGTGGTCGTCGTCGTGGTCGTGCTGCGCCGTCGGGGCACGGGCGGCACCGACGACGGCGCCCCCCACGACCCGCAGGACTGACCGTGCTGGCGCACGCCGCCCTCTCCCGCGCGGAGAGGGCGGCGCCGGACCCTGCCGCCGGAGCCCCTTCTCCCGCTAGGGTGCGTCCGTGACGTCGCCCGGAGCAGGGGTGCTCCGCGGCGTGCGGGTGCTGCTGCTCGCCGCCGCGGTCGTCGGGCTGTCCGTCGTCGCGCACGGCCTCGCCGGAGGTACCGACCCCGGGGCGGTCCCGCTCGGGGTCCTCGCGGTCCTCACCGCCGTCGCCGTGCGACCCCTCACCCGGCGCGAGGTCGGGCTGCCGCGGCTGCTCGGCCTGCTCGGCGCGGGCCAGCTCGTGCTGCACGTCGTCTTCGACCGCTGCGCCGCGCTGTCCCCGGCCGACGCCGCCGCGCACGCGCACTCCTCCTCGCCGCTCGCGATGCTCGGCGCGCACGCCGTCGCGACGCTCGCCGTCGCGCTCGTGCTGCGGTACGGCGACGCCGTGCTGTGGCGCCTGTGGACGTGGCTCGCGGGACGCCGGGTCCCCGGCCGCCCGCGCCGCCTCGTCGTCCCCGCGGCACCTCCCGCCGTCGGCGCGCTGCCGACGGTGCGCGACCTGCTCGTGCGCGGCGCCGCGCCCGGGCGAGGGCCGCCCCTCCCTGCCTGACCGCTCCCGGACGCCTCCGCGGACGACGTCGCCCGACGACGTCCGCGGCGTCCCGCTCCCGCGCGCCCGCGCGACCGCCCACCCGCCGCAGGCCGGCTCCGCCGACCCGTGGCGCGGCCCGCCGTCGTGCCCGCCGGAGCGCCGCAGTCCTTCTCCCGCAGCTCTCCCCGAAAGGCACCACCATGCGAAAGACCCTGCGCGCCGTCGGCGCCGCCGCACTGACCACCGGGCTCGTCGTGACCGGCGCGGCCGCCGCGTCCGCCCACGTGACCGTCACGCCCGACACGACCGAGGCGGGCTCGTACGCCCTCCTGACGTTCGGCGTCCCGCACGGGTGCGGCGACTCCCCGACGACGAAGGTCTCCGTACAGGTCCCCGAGCAGGTCGTCACCGTGACCCCCACGGTGAACCCCGGCTGGGACGTCGAGAAGGTCATGGAGGACCTCGCCGAGCCCGTGGACGACGGGCACGGCGGCCAGTACACCGAGCGCGTCGCGGAGGTCGTGTACACCGCGAAGGCGCCGCTGCCCGACGGCTACCGCGACGCGTTCGTGCTGTCGCTCAAGCTCCCCGACGCGGCGGGCGAGACGCTCGTCTTCCCGACCGTGCAGGAGTGCGCCGAGGGCGAGAGCGCCTGGGTGCAGGTCCCGGCCGACGGCGAGGACGGCGAGGAGCTCGACCTGCCCGCGCCGCTGTTCGAGCTGACCGCCGCGACCGGCGGCGACGCGCACGGCACGCAGGACGCCGCGGCCGACGCGACCGCTGAGCCGGCCGCCGCGGACGGCGAGGCGTCGGAGGCCGCCGCGAGCACGGCGAGCGGCCCGGCCCCCGCCGTCACGTGGACGGCGCTCGTCCTCGCGGCGGCCGGCCTCGTGCTCGGGCTGCTCGGGTTCGTGCGCTCGCGCCCGCGGGCCTGACCCGTGGGCCGCCCCCTGGCGCTGCGCCGGGTGGTGGCCGTCGTCGTCGGTGCCGCGGCCGCGGTCCTGCTCGCGATCCTCGCGAGCGGCCCGGCCGCGGCCCACGCCGTCCTCGTGGGCACCGACCCGCAGGACGGCACCGTCCTCGACGCGCCGCCCGACGCGCTGACCATCACCTTCAACGAGCCCGTCCAGGTCGTCCCCGGCGGCACGACGGTCCTCGCGGCCGACGGCACGCCCGTCGACGTGGACGTCGCCGCGGTGGACGACGCGCTCGTCGTCACGCCCGGCTCGACCCTCGACGACGGCACCTACGTCGTCAGCTGGCGCGTCGTGTCGCTCGACACGCACCCCGTGGCGGGTGCGTTCACGTTCTCCGTCGGCGCGCCGAGCGCGACCGCGGTCGAGGCGCGCGTGGCCGAGCCGACCGTGGCGCTCGTCGCCGTCCGGGCGCTCGACCAGGCCGCCGTCTACGCCGGGACGTTCCTCGTCGCGGGGCTCGTCGCGTTCGAGCTCCTCGTGCTGCACGTCTCGCCCGGCGCGGCCCCCGTGCTGCGGCGGCGGCTCCAGCGCGTCCGGCGCGGGGCGCTCGGCGTCGCGGTCGTCGGGACCGTGCTCGCGGTCCCGCTCACGCCCGCCTGGCAGGCGGGCGGCGGGCTGGGCGCGCTCGCCGACCCGGCGACGTGGTCCGCGGGCCTCGCCTCCGACACCACGGTCGCGGGCGCGCTCGGGCTCGCGGGGCTCGTCGTCGCGACGGTGCTCGCGCCCCGGGCCGCGCGCGAGACCCGGGCCGCGTGGCCCGCGGGCACGGTCCTCGGCGCCGCCGCGCTCGCGCTGGGGTCGCTCGTGCTCGTGGGGCACACGCGGACCTTCGGCCCGCCATGGCTCGTCGTCACGGCGGACGCGCTGCACGTCGCGGCCGGGGCGGTGTGGCTCGGTGGCGTCGTCGGGCTCGCGCTCGTGCTCGCGCCGTCCGCCCACGTGGACGCCCGTCGCGCGGGGGTGACCGTGGCGCGGTTCTCCGCGCTCGGCGCGTGGGTCGTTCTCGCGCTCGCGGTCACCGGGACCGTCCTCGGGTGGCGCATCCTCGGGTCGCTCGACGCGCTCGTCTCGACGACGTACGGCCGGACGCTGCTCGTCAAGGTCGGCGTCGCGCTCGTGCTCGTCGGCATCGCGGCGTGGAACCGGTACCGGCTCGTCCCGGAGGTCGCCGGGCCGGGAGGTGCCGGTGCGGCGGGCGGCACGACCGCCACGACCGCGCGCCGCCGCCTCGGCCGGACCGTCGCCGTGGAGGCGGCGCTGCTCGTGCTCGTGCTCGCCGCGACGGGCGTGCTGGTCTCGCGCAGCCCGGTCGTGCCGACGACGCCGTCCGCGCCGGAGGCCGCGACCTCCGGCGTCGAGGTGGTCGAGGAGCTCGGGGACGGGACGCTCCGTGCGCGCGTCACGCCGGGGCGCGTGGGCGTCAACGCGCTCGAGATCGAGCTGCTCGACGCCGCCGGGGCGCCGTTCGAGCCCGTCGCGGTGCCGGAGCTGGCGACGACGCTCGCCGACCCGGCGCTCGGCCCGTTCTCGCGGCCGCTCACACGCACCGGGCCGGGCGCGTACGAGGCGACGCTCGACCTGCCGATGCCCGGCTCCTGGACGCTCGAGGTCAGCGTGCGGACGTCCAAGTACGAGAACCCGATCGTCCGCATCCCCGTGGAGGTGACCTCATGACCCCCGACCGCCGTCCGCCCGGGCCGCACCGCGGAGCGCGCGCGCTCCTCGCCCTGGCCACGGCCGGGACGCTCGCCCTGCTCACGGCCGCGCCCGTCGCCGCGCACGTGCTCATCGAGACGGTCGAACCGCGCGGCGACGGCTCGGCGCGGCTCACGTTCACGTTCGACCACGGGTGCGACGGCGAGCCCACCGACGGCCTGCGCGTCACCCTGCCCGCCGGGGTCGAGGCGCTCGGCGCGGGCCAGCCGTCGGGCTGGACCTCCGAGGTGACGGACGACGCCGTCGCCTGGGCCGGCGAGCCCGTGCCCGACGGCGAGCGCGCGGCCTTCACGCTCGACGTCCGCGTGACGGGGGAGCCCGGTCAGGCGTTCGTCTTCCCGACGGTGCAGGAGTGCCCGTCCGGGGCCTCGTACGCGTGGACGGACACCGACCCGGCGGGCGCCCGCCCGGCACCCACGTTCGTCGCGACGGCGGCGTCCCTCGCCCCCGCGCCCGTCGCGGCGGGCGCGTCCCCGACACCGACCGGCCCGCTCGTCGGGGCGGTCGTGCTCGGGGCGGGCGTCGTCGGCGTCGTGGGCGGGGCGTGGTCGCGCCGTCGCGTGCGGGGGTGACGTCCGGGTCCGCGCAGCGTCACGTCGAGCGAGCGACGATCGCCGCAGCCGTCGCGGGTCCCGTTCTCAGGGGCCCGCGACGGTGAAGCCGACGCTCACGGTCGGCCCGAACCCCGCGACGTCCGACGCCGGCTCGACGAACCGGAGCCCGAACGTGTGCGGGCCCGGGGCGAGGCCGCGCACCTGGCGCACCGCAGGCTCGTCGCCGAGCTCGTGGAGGTTGCCGGTCGGGCGCCCGTCGACGAACGCCTCGACGACGAGGCCCGCGGTGCCCGCGAAGGTCACGAGCACGGAGAAGCGCGGGTCCTCCCAGGGTGCGGTCTCGCGCGCGCCGTCGACGGTCTCGCCGGGGCCCGGCGACAGCACGCGCGGGAGGTCGAAGACGTAGGGGCCGAGCGGCGCGGCGGCCGCGGAGGCGACGCCGTCGACGTCCTGGACGACGTCGAGCACGTGCTCCCCGGTGGCGCCGAGACCGGTCGGGACGAGCGCCCAGCGGCCGTCGGGCGCCGCGGTCGTCGTGCCGACGACCGTCCCCGCCGCGTCGAGCGCCCGCACGCGAGCCCCGGGCTCCCCGGTGCCGCGCAGGGCGGGGTAGAGGGTGAGCGTCCCTGCCGGGGGTGCCTCGTCGACGACGGGCGCCGGGGGCGCCGGTTCCTCGGGCGCGGGCTCCTCCGGCCCGGGCTGCTCGGGCTCCGGTGGGCTCGGGGCGGCCGGCTCGACCGACGGCGGGGCAGCCTCGGGCACGGTCTCGCCGGTGCCGGGCGCGCCCTGCCCGTCCGGACGCGAGGCGGGCGGGACGTCGAGGCCCGCGTCCGGCGGCTCGGGGCGGTCGCCCGCCCCGGCGGGGACGTCCGGCTCGGTCGTGACCGGCGCGTCGCCCGCACCGCTCTCCGCCGGATCGCCGTCCGCCGGGACGGGGAGCGGCGCGGCGAGACCGGGAGCGGACGCCTGCTGCCCGGCCGCGGCGGCGGGCGGCTCGGCGGCGGACCACGGCCGCGCCACGGCCAGCACGCCGACGACGGCCGCCACGACCACCGCGGCGAGCGCGCCGACCAGGACGCCGGGCGCGCCGGCCCCCGCGGCGGCGGCTCCGGCCCCGGCGCCGGACGCTGCCCCGGTGGCCCCGCCCCCGGCCGTGCCGGTCGTCGGGCCGGTCGTCGCGCCGGGAGCCGGGCCCGTCGTCGTGCCGGGCGCGGCGGTCGTCGCCGCGAGCGCGGACGTCGCGGCGTCGACCGCGACCGGGACGCCGAGCACGAGCGGCAGGAGGACGATCCGCAGGCGCGAGGCGACGTCGTCGAGCTCCTCGGCGAGGATCGAGCACGACAGGCACCCGGTCAGGTGCTCCTCGACCCGGTCCCGCGCGGCGCGCGACAGCGTCCCGCGCGCGTGGTCGCCCAGGCGCTCGACCGTCCAGCGGCACTCCGGTGCCACCGAGTCGGTGCTCACGTGGGCCTGGAGCCACTCGCGGCGCAGGCCCTCGCGGGCGCGGTAGGAGAGCGCGGCGGTCGCTCCCGCCGACAGCCCGAGCAGCGGCGCCGCCTCGCGCGGCTCCATCCCCTCGACCTCGGTGTACCAGAGCACGGCCTGCCACCGCTCCGGGAGGCGGCGGAACGCGCGGACGGTCACCGAGCGCTCGAGGACCTCGGTCGACAGGTCGCGCGGGTCGACGACCTCCGGCACGTCCTCGACGGGCAGCGGGTCCGGCGTCCGGGCCCAGCCCGCCGCGACGTGGCGCAGCGTCGTGTAGAGGTAGGGCCGGAACGGTCCGGTCGGCCCGTGGCCGGACTGCAGCGCGCCGAGCACGCGCAGGTACGCCTCTTGGACCAGGTCGTCGGGGTCGTACGTCGCCGTGAGGCGACGCGCGGCCGAGCGCCCGGCGTCCGCGTGCCGCTCCCAGAGCACGGCGAACGCCTCGGAGCGACCCCCGCGCACCGCGTCGGCGAGCTGCTCGTCGCCGAGCTCCGTCAGGTCCTGCGTGTGCACGCCCGCTCCCGTCCCGGCCGCCTCCGTCCGGCGGCCCTCAGGGAGGAGGACGCTCGAGAGCCGCGATCATGACGCGGTCCCGGGCGTGAGATGCATCTCGCCACGGCCCCGGAGCGGGAGACGGCTCGGCCCCGGACCGCGAGGCGGTCCGGGGCCGAGCGGCCGCGTCAGGCGTCGGGGCCCCTGCGTCGCCGCGCGAGCACGAGCGCCGCGCCGCCGAGGGCGAGGAGCAGCGCGAGCGCGGCCACCGCCCCGAGACGCGCGCCCGTGGTCGCCAGCCCGGTCCCGGTGCCGTCCGTCGTGCCGCCGGGCGTCCCGGCGGGTGCGTCGAACGTGTTCGTCACGACGACCGCCGCACCCGGCCGGACCGTGAGGTCCGCCGACGTGCCGTCGACCGTCGTCCCCGGCTCGCCCGGCGCCGTCACCGCGACCTGCGTGGCGGCGGCGCCGCCGGTCGCCGACTCCTCGACGGTGCACGCCGCGTCGAGCGGGAGGTCGGCGTACTTGACCGTCTCGTCCGCGCCGAGGTGGCGCACGCCGCCCCCGGGCACGTCGAGGGCGACCGCCTCGCCGTCGACCTCGCGCGTGCAGACCAGGCGGACCGTGAACGGCGCGTCGGCGCCCGGCGCGTCGGCCGCGCCCTCGACGCGCTTGGTGACGTCCAGCGACGCCACGTCGAACGTGTTCGTCAGGGTCACGACGGCGGGCTCCTCGCCCCCGACCACGACGGCCCCGTCCGCGCTGGTGGCGGTGGCGGTGGCCCCGCCCGTCCGCGTCTCGGTCACGACGCACCCTGCCCCGACGGGCAGGTCGCGCACGGCGGCGCGGTAGCCGCCGTCGGCCGTGAGGGCGAGGCGACCGTCGGCCGGGAGCGCCAGCGTGCGCGTCTCGCCGTCCACGTCCCACGTGCACACGGCCTGCGCCTCGAACGGTCCGGCGCCCCAGAGCTCGGCGCCCGCACCCTCGACCGTCTTGACGACCTCGAGGTCCGCGACGTCGAACGTGTTGGTCGCCGTGACGACGGCCTCCGACACCGTCCCCGCCTCGGCGGGGCCGTCCACGACGACCCGCCCGTCGGCCGGGGCGAGCGCCGAGCGCGTCGCCCCGCCCGCCGTCGTCTCCTCGACGACGCACTCCGTCCCGACGACGAACGTCCCGAACGTCCGGGTGCCGCCCGCGTCGAGGTCGAACGACTCCTCCAGCACGGTGCGGCCGTCCCGCGTGCAGACGACGTCGAACCCGAACGGCCCGGCCCCGTACGCGGCGGCGCCCGCCCCGTCGACCTCCTTGGTCACGCGGACGACGCCCGCGTCGTACCCGTTGTGGACGACGACCTCGGCCGGGGTCGTGCCGACGAGCACGTCCGCGCTCCCGTCCCCGTGGTCGGTCACGCCGTCGCCCGTGACGACGACGCGCTGCGGCGCGTCCGTGGTCGTCTCGGTGACGACGCACGTGGCGCGTGCCGGGATCGTGCCCTCGGGTGCGGTGAACGTCTCCCCGGCGCCGATCGTGAACCGCAGCTCGGTCGAGCCCGCGGCGTCGAACGTGACGGGAGCGCCGGTGGCCGACGTGCAGACGAGCGTGAAGTCGAACGGCCCCAGCTCCTCCTGCGTGGCCTCGGTGTCGACCTGCTTGGTGACGGACAGGCCCGAGAACGCGTAGTCGTTGCCGACCGTGACGACCTGGGTGGCCGGCACGTCGGCCTCCGGGGACGTCGCGACGTCGACCGCGACGGTCGCCGGCGAACCGGTGCGCGTCGTCTCGCCGTGCTCGCCGAGGGTCCCGCCCTCGGACACGACGCACTCCGTCCCCACCGGGAGGCCGTCGACGCGGGCCGTGAGCCCGCCGTCGACGGTCAGGGACAGCCGCGCCGCGTCACCGAGGTCGAGCGTCACGCCGTCGACGGTGCACACGACGTCGACCGGGTAGGCGCCGGGCGCGTAGCCCGCGGCGTCGCCGGTGACCTGCTTGTCGACGCGGAGGGTGCCCGTCGGGAGCGCGACGCCGACCTGGCTCGGCGCGAACCGCTCGAACGTCGTCTCGCCCGTGTAGCGCCACTTGACGCCGAACTGGTTCCACGCCACGTCCGGGCCCGCCGGGACGACGGGTGCGACCCCGCCCGGCGTCACGTCGGACGCCATGCGGTTGACCGTCGAGTAGATGACGTCGACGGCCCCACCGCTGTCGAGGCGCCCGGCCGCGGTCGTGCGGAAGTCGAGCGAGACGCGCAGGCCCGTCACGGCGGACCAGTCGGTCGCGTCGTCGGCCGGGGCCCACACCTCGCCGTTCTGCTCGCACACCGCCTGCGTCGTGAGGTCGCGCCACGTGCCCGCGCACACGTCCGGGCTCGTCGTCACCTCGACGACGGCCGTCGTGCCGTCCGGTGCCGCGAGCTCCGGCATGCCGGTGAGGACGGGGCGGTAGGTCGACCCGCGCGACGCGCCGGTCAGGAGCATGCGGTCGCCCGCGGTGGGGAGCTGCTCGAACAGGACCATCTCCTCGACCGGGGTCGTGCCCACGTTGACGACGTGCAGGAGCCAGTCGTCCGTCCCGCCGACGACGCTGTTCGCGACGCACGGCGTGCGGTACCAGGCGCCGCCGGCCGCCTCGAGCGTCGGACGGCACGCGGTGGCCGGGGCGGACGGGTTCGTCGCGCCGTCCACCGCGCCCCGCACGCCCTTGACGCTGTAGAGGTTCGGCCCGTCGACGGGGGCGACGAAGTCCGTCGTCCCGCACGTGCGCGGGTCGCTGCCCCAGGCCGGGGTCGTCGCGGCACCGTCGAGGCCCGTGCAGGTCTCGAGCGGCTCGTCGGTCCGCACGGTCATCTGGTTCGTCGCGCGCTCGCCGGAGGCGAGCCCCGGCTGGAGCTCGAGGAACAGCCGCACGCGGAACGTCTCGCCCGGCGCCATGACGCGGCCGTCCTCGGGCCACGTGAGGACCAGGTCCCGGCCGTCGACGGCGAGCGTGACGTCCGTGGACAGCAGCCCGCCCTCGGACGTCGCGTACGACGGCGCCGGGTCGCCCGGGTGCACGAGCGTGGTGGGCAGGGTGTCGCGCAGCTCGGTGAGCGTGAGGTACCCCGTGCCCGTGTTGGTGAACGACAGGTCCCACGGGACGGCTGCGCCGACCGAGACCGTCCGGCTCCCCTCGTTGGCGACCTTGCGGACCGCGATCTCGTGCGTGCCCGGGGAGAGGGAGACGGTCGCGCTCGTGCTGCGCTCCGGGGACGTCTCGCCGTCGGGGCGCTCGCTGCGCACCGTCACGGTGTTGTCCACGGAGCCGTCCAGGACGACCGGGTCGCCCGTGGATCGGGAGGCGTCGCGCAGCACGACCGTGAACGCGGCCTGCGCGTCCCAGGCCGGTGCGGGGACGTCCGGGCTGAAGAAGCCGCCGTCGGCGCGCGAGAAGGTGATGCGCACGCCCTGCACGTCGGGGTAGGCGTCGGCCGCCACGGGCAGCACCGGTGCGTCGACGGCCGTCGGGGCGCCCTCCGCCCAGGCGAGCGCGCCGTCCGTGCCGAACGGCCCGTAGACGTCGACCGCCACGCGGTCGGCGCCGTGCGGTGCGGTGAGCGCACCGAGCCCGGTGAAGGTGAACGTGTCCCAGAACTCCGGGGACGACGCGACGTCGTCGCGCAGCCAGACCTCGGCCGGCGCGAGCGAGCTCACGGGCCGGGTGCTGGAGGCGGCGCCGAGCGTGACGGTCACCGGCGTGCGGCGCGACGGCTCGGTGAGCGACGCGGGGGACACGGACTTCGTCGGCGCCACGTCGATGTCGCCGCCCGTGAGCACGACCCGCACGTCGTCGAGGTCGCCCGTGGACGTGCCCGGCGCGAGCACCGGGTCGGACGACTGCGCGAACGCGCGGTTCGGGACCTCGGTGGTCTGCCCCGCCCGCAGCGCGATCGGCTCGCCCGTGCTGCGCACGTGCGCGCGCAGGACCGTGTCGAGGGTGAGCGTGAGGCGGTTCGCCGCGGAGATCGTCCCCCCGGTGACCGCGGGGTCGCTGCCCTGGAACGTCACGCTCACGCCGACGACGTCGGCGAGGCGCTCGGGCCCCCACGTCACGAGGTCGGCGACCGTGGTGCGCTCGCTGACGTACCCGCCGTCCGCGGTGCGGTGCAGGACCCACGCGACGCTCTCCGCGAGGTCGACCTCGTGCGCGAGGCTCGCGTCCACACGCACGCCGGTGACGTCGTAGCGGTCGAACGCGCTGGCCGCGCCGTCGGGCGCCAGCCAGTCCACGTCGGCCGTGAACGGGTCGCCGACGGCGGCCTCGGCCGTGCCGGGCACCTCGCAGCCCGCCACGCCGCTCGCGGTCTCGGAGCACGCGGCGGGGTCGGTGATGCGGACGAAGGACGCGCGCGAGACGGACGTGCTCCGCGCCTGGATCGTGAACGTCGCCGTCGGCTGCGGCGCGTCCGAGTCCTCGCGGGGGACGTGGACGGGCTGCGTCGGGGTCACGGACTTCGTCACCGCGACGCCGGGCGCGTGGTCGACGAGCGAGATGGTCGCGGAGTCGGTGTCGCGGACGGGGTCGCCGCCCGCGGCGGGGACCGCCTCGACGCCCGCCGTGTTGACGACGCTGCCCGGGCGGTCGCCGTTGAGGGCGCTCTCCTGGGTCACCCACGCACCGGTCGAGCGGGTCGTGGAGCGCACCTGCCAGTCGAGCACGAAGCGGCGGTCGCTGCTGCTCGCAGCGACGCCCGTGCCGGGCTGCGGTGCGTACGGGTCGAACCCGGCGCCCGGTCGTCGGGCGGCCTCGCGCGCGGCGACGTCCTCCGCGAGGACGAGCCGCACGCCCGTGGCCCCGGCGCGCTGCTCGGCGGTCAGGGTGTGGCCGACGAAGCGGCCGTCCTGCACCCAGCCCCCGGCCGGGACGGGAAGAGCGGTCCACGTGCCGTCGACGAAGAGCTCGACCGCGGTCACGGTGTCGTACCGCAGGTACCAGCCGGTGCTGAAGGGCACGTCGCTCGCGTCGACCGGCGCGACGCGCACCAGGTCGAACGCGTCGAAGACGGTGCCGGCCACGTCCGCGGGGTCGCCCGCCGGGTCGCTGATCGTCACCGACGAGAAGCCCTCGCGCACGCGCCAGTCCAGCGCGGTGCTGCGCTGCTCGCCCGACTGCGACGCGACCGTGCCCTGCAGCCAGGACTTGTCGATCCCGACCTGGCCGGTGCCCTCGCGGGTGACGACGCGCGCCGTCGCCGAGTCCTCGGCGTCGTCGGTCAGCGTGGTGCCGCCCCGGGTCACGCCCTCGGCCCGCACCGTCGCCGTGTTCACGAACGCGGTCGCCGCGTCGGGCCGCTCGGTCACGTCACCGCCGGAGCGCAGCGTGCCGCGCGCCTGCGTGACGACGTACGGCGTGAAGCTCGTGTCGACGGGGAGGCCCGTGGCCGACTCGAGCACGAAGCGGATGCCCGTGAGGTCCGACGGCGAGACGCCCGCGGGGAGCGCCGCAGCCAGGTCGTCCGCCGTGACCTCGGCGACGAAGGGTCCGTCCTGCGCGGGGAACGCCGCCACGCGCAGTGCGGAGCCGTCGGGGCCGATCGCCTCCACGGTCAGCGACGCACCGGTCGGGACCTGCGTCGGCGCGACGCCCGACAGGTCGAACGCGTCCCAGAACTCCCCGGCGCCGCCGGCCCACGCGTCCTCCACGACGAACGTCCGAGGGCTGACGTACTCGGAGGTCCCGACGACCCGCGCGGCGAGGCCGGCGACGACGCGCGCGCCCGGCTCGACGGCGGTGCCCGGACGGACCGTCTTGTCGAGCGTCGCGTCGAGCGCGGGCCGGACGAGCTCGAGCGTGTCGCTCGCCTCGTCGGTCGCGGTCTGCCCGTTCGGGGCGACGACCTCGGCGCTCGCGGTGTTGCGGGTGGCGCGCGAGACGGCGTCGCCCGCGGCGTCCTCCGTCGTGACGACGTCGAGGACGAGCGTCGCGGTGGCGCGCGGCACGATCGCCCCGGTGAACGTCACCGCGAAGCCGGTCACGTCGGTGTCCGGGACGTCGGGCGTCTCGCCGGGCGCCAGGGTGACGGTCGTGGTGGAGCCGTCCGTGCGGTGGAGCTCGAGGTCGGCGGACTCGGCACCCTCGGGCCAGGAGAACGTGCTGAAGCCGCCGAGCACGACGCCGTCGGTGAAGTAGTCGCGATCGGTGACGGTGAGGGAGCGGACGGGGACGTCGGACGTGCTCGTCGCCGTGATGGTGGCCGTGGCCGTCTCGCCCGCGGAGATGCGGTCGGGGGTGATGTCTTTGACGACGTCGACGCCGACGGTCGCGGGCGTGACGCGGTGCTGGGCGGTCGCGGTGTCCGTCACGGGGTCACGACCCTCGGCGGTCGCGGTGGCCGTCGCGACGTTGTCGACAGCGTGGGTCGCGGCCGACAGGTCGGCACCCTCCCGGTCCGTCGCGCGCTGCGTGAGGTCGAGGCGCGCCGCGGCGGTCGCCCCGGGGACGATCTCGCCGGCGTAGGTCAGCCGGAGGCCGCCGACGGCGGTCGGGTCCACCCCGGCCGGGAGCGCTGCGCCGGCGGCGGGGGTGCCCGCGACCCAGGACCACGTGCCGTCGTCGCCGCGGACGTAGGCGTCGACCTGGACGCTCGTCGCGCCCTCGGGCAGCGGGTCGGCGGCGAGCGCCGTGAGGTCGGTGAGCGTGAACGGGTTGGTCGGGTCGAGCGTGCGGGCGCCGTCGGCCGACGCCTGCGGCTCGGTGACGACGAGCGTGCCCACCGGCACGTTCGACGTGTTGGTCGCCGTGAGCGTGACCGTCGACGGCGCGCCCGCCTCGAACGTCCGTGCCGCCGGCTCCCAGGACTTCGCGAGGTCGACGCCCGTCTCGACGGGGACGCTGAGGTGCACGGTCGCGCTCGCGCTGTCCGGCGCGGAGTTCGCCGCGGTGGTGGTGGCGGTGTTGACGATGTCCGTCTCGCCGGGTCGGGCGTCGTCGGGCACCTGGAGCGTCAGGGTCAGGGTGAACGTCGCCCCCGGCGTCAGGCCGACGCCCGCGGGGGTCTCGTCGCGGAACGCGACGTGGACGGCGGTGGCGGCACCGACGACGGCGGGCTGGTCGACGGGCTGGCCGGCCTCGGTCCACGACACGTCGTGCACCGGACCGGTCGTGGTGCGCACGGCCTGGAGCTCGTAGCCCGCGAGCTCTGCGGGGAGCGCGTCGGTGAGGAGGGCGTCGACGCACGTCGTCTCGGAGCACGTGACCCCGACGCTGTACGTGAAGACGTCGCCGGGGGAGAGGGTCTTCTTGTCGACCCGCTTGCTGACCTCGAAGTACTGCGGGTCGCCGTCCGCCGCCGTGGCGGTCGCCGCCCCGGCGAGGGCGAGGGGCGCGGCGAGCGCGACCGCGAGGGCCGCCGCCCACAGCCGTCGCCAGGTGTGTCGTCGCCTGTCGTGCCGTCGTGTGCCGAGCCGTCGTGTGCCGTGGTGGTGCACCAGTGCGTCCTTCGTTCAGTGGTCGAGCGCGCGCCCTGCGAGCTGGGCAAGCGTCCAGGAGGTCCACACGAGAGGACTCGCTCGGGCACGGGCCATGACGCGACCTCGCAGGTGAGGCGGGTCACGTCGGCGCGCGCCGGTGCGCTTCCGGTCGTACTGTGATCCACATCACTGGCAACGCGCGTCACGAACGGGCGCCCCGGTGCTCTTGCACTGGTGGGGGACGTCGCCACGACGGGTCACGTGGCGACACACCTGGACCGGTGGCGGTCCGCGACGAGAGCTTCGCTGGGGGGAGCTCTCGCGGCGGATCGCCACCGGTTCTCCCGTCTCCGGGAGGTCCCGTCCTTCCGGCCCGCCCTCGCGTCCCGGCAGCAGCGGCCCCCGACCTCAGACGGCGTCCGTGCGCGCGCCGAGCCAGGGCGCGAGGACGTCGGTGCGCCCGAGCCAGCGCAGCCCGCCGTCGGCCAGCTCGTCCGGCGTCGCGAGCACGTCGCGGAACGCGTCGAGGATCCGCTCGCGCACGTCGTCGCCGGGCTCGCCCTCCGGCGGCGTCGCGCCGACGACCACCACGCGCGTGTGCGGCTCGACGGGCCGCCCCTCGGCGGTGGTCGCGTCGTCCCACGTGCCGAGCGTGCCGATGCAGAGCTGGCCGCCCGCGCCGTCCCACGCGCACAGCGAGTCGGGGCGGTTCGCGACGTGGAAGACCCCGCGCGACCGGACCCGCCCCGTGCCCAGGTCCTCGATGCGGCGCAGCAGCCGCTCGGGGTCGAAGGGGCGCGCCGAGCGCAGCTCGACCGTCCAGCTCCGGTCGCCCGTGCGGCGGGCGTGCCGGGGGAGCGGGCCCCGCACGCCGAGCGGGTGCGCCCGGCGCTCGCCGGCTCCGGCGTCGTGCGTGCGCCCCGCGAGGTCGGCGGCGGCGAGCGCGTGGAGGCCGTCGAGGCGCCGCGTCCCGACGCCACGCAGCCGGTCGACGAGCCCCGACCCGGTGGCGGCCGCGACGCGGTCCCCGGTCGTCACGACGAGGTCGGCGTGCTCGAGCTGTGCGGCGAGCACCTCCCCCACGGCCCGCTGGTCGTCCTCCGTGAGCCCCACGCCGCGCTCGGCGACGAGGTCGTCGTCGAGCAGGTCGTGCTCGAGCGTGTCCACGTCGGCGACGGCGAGCACGGTCGCGAGGCGCAGCCGCTCGAGCTCGGCGCCGGGGGTGGCCTGCGCGGCGAGCGCGCGGACCACGGGCAGCGACTCGGCGGCCACGGGCAGGGCGAGCACCACGTGGTCCCAGCGGCCGTCCTCGGCGAGCCGGCGCAGGGTCGGGACGGCGTCCTCCCGGACCGCGCACGACAGGCACGCGTGCTCGAGCGGCACGACCTCGTCCTCGACGACGCCGGTCGCGTCGACGACGACCCGGCGCAGCGCGCCCTCGGCGGCCCGGATGTCGTGGCGGAGCGCGACGACGCGCGGCGCCCCCACGACGAGCCCGAACACCGCGCTGTCGCGCAGCACGGGGTCGATCGTCGCGAGGACGCTCAGTGCGACGCGGGTGTCGTCGGGCGACGGGTCCGGCGAGGGGCGTGACGAGAAGGGCATGAAGCGCTCCGATCCGTGGTCTGGGGTGTCCCGGAGCGGCTCGTCGGCCGATGCGGGAACAACCTGCTCCTGAGAACTGTTCTCGACAGCGGGTCAGCATAGCGTCTTGACGGGAATGATTCTCACTATCTAGTGTCGTCCCCGTCGCCCCGACCGACCCCGAGAGGAACCGCCATGTCCGCCGTCTGCCAGGTGCTCGGCACCGCTCCCGGGTTCGGCCACGCGATCTCGCACTCCCACGTGCGGACCAAGCGTCGCTTCGACCCGAACATCCAGAAGAAGCGCTACTGGGTGCCGTCGCTGGGTCGCCACGTGACCCTGCGCGTCAGCGCCCGGGGCATCAAGACCATCGACCGCCAGGGGATCGACGCCGTCGTGGCGCGGATCCTCGCCCGAGGGGAGAAGCTCTGATGGCTACCCGCACCGACCTCCGTCCCGTGATCAAGCTCCGGTCCACGGCGGGCACCGGGTTCACCTACGTGACCCGCAAGAACCGCCGCAACGACCCCGACCGCATGGTCCTGCGCAAGTTCGACCCCGTCGTCCGCCGCCACGTCGACTTCCGCGAGGAGCGCTGATGGCGAAGCGGTCGAAGATCGCGCGCAACGAGCAGCGGGCGGCCGTCGTCGCCCGCTACGCCGAGCGTCGCGCCGAGCTGAAGCGCATCGTCGCGTCGCCGTCGTCCTCGCCCGAGGAGACGGCGGCCGCGGTGCGCGAGCTCCAGCGCCAGCCCCGCGACGCGAGCGCCACCCGCACGCGCAACCGCGACGTCGTCGACGGCCGCCCGCGCGGCTACCTGAGGAAGTTCGGGCTCTCCCGCGTCCGCCTGCGCGAGCAGGCGCACCGCGGCGAGCTGCCCGGAGTCACGAAGTCGAGCTGGTGACGGCGGCCGCCCAGCGCGGCGGCCCCCCACCCGTCACCGGCCCAGCGAGGAGAACCACCATGAAGAAGGACATCCACCCCGTCTACGGGCCCGTCGTCTACCGCGACAAGTCCGCCGACTTCTCGTTCCTGACCCGCTCGACCCTCGCGGGCGACCACCCGCAGGGCCCGGGCATCCCGCGCGAGACCGTGACGTGGACGGACGGGAACACCTACCCCGTCGTCGACGTCGAGATCTCGAGCGCGAGCCACCCGTTCTACACGGGCACGCAGCGCGTCGTGGACACCGCCGGGCGCGTGGAGAAGTTCCGCCAGCGCTACGGCGCCCGCGGCGGCGCGCAGGGCGGGAGCGCGCGATGAAGGTCCGCGCCTCGCTCCGCTCGCTCAAGGACAAGCCCGGGGCGAAGGTCGTGCGCCGGCACGGCAAGACCTTCGTCCTCAACAAGGCCAACCCGCGCTGGAAGGCCCGTCAGGGCTGACCCGCGCACCACCACCACCGGAGAGGAGCGGCCGCCCGGGTGTCCGGGCGGCCGACCACGCATGCACCACACCGCACCCGACACGACCGACGCCGCTGCCGATCCCGCCAGGGTGACGGCCCCTCCCGGCGCCCGTGCCCGACGCCGCCCGCTCGCCCTCGCGCTCGGCCTCGCCCTCCCGCTCACGCTCGTCGCGGCGTGCGCGCAGGGCGCGGGCGCCGAGGGCGAGCAGGGCGACGCGGCCGAGCCCGCGCCGTCGGCCACGTCCGACGTGAGCGAGGCCGCGGCGCTCACCCCCCGCCTCGCGATCACCTACGACGGCGGCATCCAGGTGCTCGACGCGACGACGCTCGAGCTCGTCGACGACCTCGAGCTCGACGGCTTCAACCGCCTCAACCCCGCGGGCGACGGGCGGCACCTGCTCGTCTCGACGTCCGGCGGGTTCCAGGTGCTCGACGCCGGGACGTGGGCCGAGCCGCACGGCGACCACGCGCACTACTACACGGCGGACCCGGTCCTCACGGACGTGACGTACGCGGCCGAGAAGCCGGGGCACGTCGTCGTGCACGACGGCCGCACCGCGCTGTTCGACGACGGCACGGGCGAGATCACCGTGCTCGACTCGGCCACGGTGGCTGACCCGCACGGCATCGACGACGCGCGCACCCTGACGACCCCGGCGGCGCACCACGGCGTCGCGGTCGAGCTGTCCGACGGCTCGCTCGTCGTCTCCGAGGGCACCGAGGACGCGCGCACCGGCGTCCGCCTCCTCGACGCCGCGGGCGCCGAGGTCGCGGCGAACGACCAGTGCCCCGGCGTGCACGGCGAGGCCGTCGCCGCGGACGAGGCCGTCGTCATCGGCTGCGAGGACGGCGTGCTCGTCGTCGCGGGCGGCGCGATCACCAAGGTCGCGGCCCCGGACGCCTACGGGCGCATCGGCAACCAGGCAGGCAGCGAGGCGTCGCCCGTCGTGCTCGGCGACTACAAGTCCGACCCCGACGCGGAGCTCGAGCGGCCCACGCGCGTCTCCCTCGTGGACACGCGCGACGCGAGCCTGCGCCTCGTCGACCTGCCCGCGAGCTACACGTTCCGCTCGCTCGCGCGGGGCGACGCGGGCGAGGCGCTCGTGCTCGGCACCGACGGGTCGCTCCACGTCATCGACCCGGAGTCGGGCACGGTCGTGCGGTCCGTCCCCGTCGTCGACGCGTGGGAGGAGCCCGAGGAGTGGCAGGAGCCGCGGCCGGCCCTGTTCGTCCAGGACGGCATCGCCTACGTCACGGACCCGGCCGGTCGCGCGATCCACGCGGTCGACTACGTGGGCGGCGAGGTGTGGAAGAGCGCGGAGCTCGACGTCGTCCCGAACGAGCTCGACGGCGTCACCGGGAAGCCGGCCGCCGCGGGGGGCCACGAGGCCGACGAGCACGCCCACGAGGACGGCGACCACGGTCACGACGAGCCCGCGCACGACGAGCACGAGGGTCACGACCACGAGCACGAGGACGGCTGAGCGAGGACACGCGACGACGAGACCCGCGAGAAGTCGCGCGAAACTCCGCATGTTCCCTAGTGTTGTCCCCGGTGCACGGCCCCGCGGCTGGCACACTGAGACCGTGACGACGGGTGGTGACCACCGCGCGTCGTGAACCGAAGAAGGGATTCGCATGTCGCTCAACAAGTCCGAGCTCGTCTCGGCCATCGCCAGCAAGGCCGACCTGTCGAAGGCGGACGCCGAGAAGGCTCTCAACGCCTTCCAGGAGGTGCTCATCGAGTCGCTGGGCAAGGGCGAGGCCGTCAAGGTCACGGGCCTCCTGTCCGTCGAGCGCGTCGAGCGTGCCGCCCGCACGGGCCGCAACCCCCGTACGGGCGAGGAGATCTCGATCCCGGCCGGTTACGGCGTGAAGATCAGCGCCGGCAGCCTGCTCAAGAAGGCCGTCGCCAAGTGACGTCCCGCTGACCGGCCGTCGCCGGCCCGGTCAGCAGCACGAAGGCCCGGACCCCCGTGAGGGGATCCGGGCCTTCGTGCGTACGGGGGCAGGTCAGGCGTGCACGACGTTCGCGAGGATGCCGTGCTGCGTGAGGCGCGTCCCGATCGCCTGGTCGACCTCGCCGAACGCCTTGTTCGAGCGCGCGACGCCGACGGCGCCGGCCATCGCGCCGTGCCCCGTCGGGCGGTCGATGCGCGCGACGAGCTGGTCGCCGTGGAGCATGAAGTCGACCGTGAAGACGAGGTGCTGGGCCTTGCCGGCGAACGCGCCGAGCCAGAACGTCTTCTGCTTGCTGCCGCGCTCGGCGGCCCACTGGCCCGTGGGGCGCGTGGTCACCGTGAAGCCCTGCTCCTGGAGCGCGGCGTGCAGGTGCTGCTTGGCGACCTCCGGGTCACCGGAGAGGAAGTAGTCGACCGTGGCCATGAGGGCTCCTCGTGCGTCGTGGTGGCGGGTGCGGCAGTCGCGCCGGGTCCGGTGGGTCGTGGCAGGGCGCGCGCGGCCCCGGGGATGCTACCGCCGGGCCGGACCGACAGCGCGACTGTCTTGAGAATCGTTCTCACGAACCGGTAGGCTGGTCGCTCGCCCACCGGAAGGACCCCTCATGGCCGTGCCCAAGCGCAAGCTCTCCCGCTCGAACACCCGTGCCCGTCGCTCGCAGTGGAAGGCGCAGGTGCCCGAGCTCGTGACCGTCGTCGTCGACGGCCGCGAGGTCACCCTGCCGCGCCGCCTCGTCGCGGGCGTGCGCCGCGGCCACGTCACGCTCCCCGAGTGAGCCGGAGGGGCGGCGTCGGGCCCCGGGCGGCCCGGCCCGCGCGATCGGTGCCCGACGGCGCGTGCCGCCGGGCGCCGTCGGGCCGCCGTGGCAGCATCCTCGGGTGAGCGCACCGACCCCTCCCGAGACGCCCGGGCGCGGCGAGCGACGCACGCGGTCCCGGCGGGTGCCCGACGTCCTCACGCGCGGCGCTGCGCACGCCCCGGCGCACGCCCACGGGCACGCGCACGCCCACGGCCCGGCGGCGCCCGCGACCCGGCGCGTGCGGCTCACGCTCGCCGCCCTCCTGGTGCCCGCGCTGCTCGTCACGCTCGCCGGGCTCGTCGCGCTGTGGCCCGCCGCGGCGGACGTGCCCGCGCGCATCCCCGTCGCCGCCGAGGGCAGCACGGTCCTGCGCGCGACCGTCACCGGGCCGGTCGACGAGGCGACGAGCGAGGTGCCCGCCCGGCTCGACGCGGGCTCCCGGGCGGGCGGCGAGGACGTGGGCGGCGACGCGATCACCGTCAACGCACCGCCCGAGTACGTCGCCTACGGGTTCGACGAGGGCGACCGCCTGCGCGTCCTGTACATCGCCGAGGCCGCGGGCGCGGGCGGGACGCCGTACGTCTTCATGGACTTCGAGCGCGGGCTGCCCATCGGCCTCCTCGCGGTCGCGTATGCCGTCGTGGTGCTCGCCGTCGCGCGGTGGCGCGGCCTCGCGGCGCTCGCCGGGCTCGCGGGTGCGTTCGTCGTCATCACGTCGTTCACGCTGCCCGCTCTCCTCACCGGGCAGAACGCGCTGGGCGTCGCGCTCGTGACGTCGTCGCTCGTCATGTTCGTCGTGCTGTACGTCGCCCACGGGTTCACCGCGCGGACGTCGACGGCGCTGCTCGGCACGCTCGTCGGCCTCGCGCTCACGGCCGTGCTGGGCTGGTGGGGGTCCGGGGCGGCCAACATCACGGGCCTCACGTCGGAGGAGTCCCTGTGGATCCCGCAGTACGCGCCCGAGCTCTCGATCCGGGGCGTCGTGCTGTGCGGGATCGTGCTCGCGGGCATGGGCGTGCTCAACGACGTGACGATCACGCAGGCGTCCGCGGTGTGGGAGCTGCGCGCCGTCGCGCCGCTCGCGACCCGGCGCGAGCTGTACGCGCGCGCGATGCGCATCGGTCGCGACCACATCGCCTCGACCGTCTACACGATCGCGTTCGCGTACGTCGGCGCCGCGCTCCCGCTCCTCATGGCGGTCTACCTCTCCGACCAGAACCTCGCGACCAGCCTCACGTCGGGCGAGATCGCGGAGGAGGTCGTGCGCACCCTCGTCGGGTCGATCGGCCTCGTCCTCGCGATCCCCATCACCACGGGCATCGCCGCGCTCACCGTGCCCGGCGCCGGGTCGGCGCGATCGGTCCCCGTGGGTAGGGTCGAGGTCCCCGCGACCTGACGGCGGGGCGCCCGCCCGCGCGGGCACGACGACCGGGGCGGCCCGGTGGCACGACGAGAGGACGACCGGTGACGGAGACGACGGGCGGATCGAGCGGCCGGGACGGCCGGGACGTGGCGGTGCTCGGGCCGGGCGGGGTCGGCGGGCTGGTCGGCGCGCTGCTCGTCCGGTCGGGCGCGCGGGTGACGTTCCTCGCGGGCGAGGCCACGGCGGCCACCCTCACGGAGCGCGGCATCCACGTGCGCAGCCGCCAGGTGGGCGACCTCCACGTCCCGGTGCGCGCGGCCACGCGCCTCGACGCCCCGGTCGACGTCGTCGTGGTGGCGGTCAAGCAGACCGCGCTCGACGACGCCCTCGACCGCGTGCCGGCGGAGGTGCTCGGCGACGGCGTGGTCGTCCCGATGCTCAACGGCCTGGACCACCTCGACGCGCTGCGCGCGCGGTACGGCACCGCGCGCGTGCTCCCCGCGACGGTCCGCGTCGAGTCCACGCGCGTCGCTCCGGGCGAGATCGAGCACACGAGCGCGTTCGTCGAGGTCGACGTGGCGCCGGGCGGCGTCGACCCCGCGCGGGTCGAGGCCGTGCGTGCGCTCCTCGACGGGGCGGGCATCCCCACCACCGTGCACGACGACGAGACGGCGCTGATGTGGGCGAAGCTCGGCTTCCTCGCACCGTTCGCGCTGCTCACGACGGCGCACCGCGCCCCGATCGGCGAGGTGCGGACCACGCACCGGGCCGAGCTCGAGGCGCTCGTCCGTGAGGTCGCCGCCGTCGCGGCGGCGAGCGGCGCGCCGTCGGACCCCGAGCGCACCCTGCGGTTCTACGACCGTTTCGGGCCCGACGCGAAGTCCTCGATGCTGCGCGACGCCGAGGCGGACCGCCCGCTCGAGACCGACGCGATCGGCGGCGCGATCGTGCGCGCCGCCGACCGTGCGGGGGTCGACGCGCCCCTGACGCGCGCGCTCGTCGAGCGACTCCGGGGCTGAGCGCAGCCGTCGCGAGGGCTCCCGGCGCGCGGGCTCATCCCGCGCCCGGGCCGGGCGCCGCGACGGCGTGCTCGGCGGCGCGGCTCACGTCCTCCCACGCCGCCCACGTGTCCTGGCGCTGTCGGGAGATCCCCTGGGCGAGGTCGTAGACCATGCTGCCGAGCAGGAGGCGCAGCGGCGGGTCGTCGCTGTCGACGAGCGTGAGCACCGCGGCGGCGGCGAGCCGCGGGTCGCTGTCGACCGAGCCGTCCGCCCACTGCTTCTCGAGCTCCGCGCGCAGGGGTGCGTAGTCGTCGAGCGCCGTCGTGGTCGCCATGCTCGTGTACAGGTCCGTCCAGTACCCGCCCGGCTGCACGAGGGTGACCGAGACGCCGAAGGTCGCCGCCTCCAGGGCGAGCGCCTCGCTCATCCCTTCGAGCGCGAACTTGCTCGCGCTGTACAGGCCCGTGCTCGGGAAGCCGGCGAGCGCGGCGATGCTCGACATCTGGAGCACGTGGCCCGAGCCCTGACGCCGCAGGTGCGGCAGCACCGCCTGGCTGACCCACAGCGCCCCGAAGAAGTTCACCTCGAGCTGCGCGCGCGCCTCCGTCTCGGTGAACTCCTCGACCATGCCCATCGACATCGTCCCGGCGTTGTTCACGACGACGTCGAGCCGGCCGAGGTGCTCGACGGCGGTGTCGACCGCGGCCACCACCGCGTCGCGGTCGGTGACGTCGAGGGGGAGTGCGAGCACGCGGTCGTGGTGCTCCGGGGCGAAGGCGTCCCGGGACGCGGTGCGCGCGGCGGCCACGACGCGGTCGCCGCGCTCCAGCGCCGCGACGGCGATCGCGTGGCCGATGCCGCGGCTCGCGCCGGTGACGAACCAGGTCCGGGCGGAGGGGGAGGTGTGTCGCACGGGGATCCCTTCGAGTGAGACGAGACGGTCCGTCTCGTTTGTCCGACCGTAAGGCGACGCGCGCCTGCCGTCAAGACGAAACGGTCCGTCTCGCCGAGGTAGGCTGCCGCCATGCCCGCACCCGACCCCTCGCGCCGCAGCGAGTCCTCCCGCCGCGCCGTCCTCGCCGCCGCGCTCGACCTCCTCCAGGAGGTCCCGTACCCGCAGCTGAGCATCGAGGGCATCGCGGCGCGCGCCCGCGTGGGGAAGCAGACGATCTACCGGTGGTGGCCCTCGAAGCCCGCGATCGTCCTCGACGCGTTCCTCACCCTCAGCGAGGGCGAGGACGGTGGAGCGCCGGTCCTGCCCGACACCGGCGACCTCGTCGCCGACCTGCGGCACGTGCTGCACGCGACCGTCGCCGAGCTGGACGACCCGCGCCTCGACGCACCGATGCGCGCGCTCGCCACGGAGGCGGCCCACGACCCGGCGCTCGCAGACCTCTACCGCGAGCGCCTCGACGAGCCGCTCCGCGAGGCCAAGCGGCAGCGGCTCCGCAGCGCGCAGGAGTCCGGGGAGCTGGCCCCCGGGCTGGACCTCGACGTCGCGGTCGACCTCGTCTGGGGCCCGGTGCTCAACCGGTGGCTCCAGCGCACCGGCCCGCTCACCGTCGAGTACGTCGACCGCGTCCTCGACACGGCGCTGGACGGCCTGCGACCGCGCTGACCGCGCCACCCCCTCAGCGGTGCAGCCGTCGAGGAGGGCCCGGACCCGGTGCGCGAGCACCCCGGGGTCCCCACGGCGTCGGCCGAGCCCTTCACCGGACCGCCACGCGACCCCCTGTGGACACGTCCCCAGGCGCCTCACAGGTTCGCCAGGATGTCCGTCATGAGAGAACCGTGGGTCGACGTCGCGCTGACGCGGCTGCCCGAGACGCGTTCCTGCCCCGCGTGCGCCGCGCCGTTGCGGTCGTCGCGGTGCGACCGGTGCCTGCTCGACCTCGTCGGGCCGCTCGCCTTCGAGGTGGCGGCGGCGTCGACCGACGCGGCCGACGCGCTCCGGCGGCGCCAGACCGCCCTCGACGCGCTCCGGGCCGCCCAGCCCGACGCGGCCGCGTGGGCCGCCCGTGCCGCCGTCGCGGCCCCGCCCGGCACGCTCCCCGGCACGCTGCGCGGTGGCCGGCCGGGCGCAGCAGCGGGCGGCGGCTGGGGAGCCCCGGCCGGCCCGCCGCCGATGCGTCCGCTCGACGCGAGCGGGCGCGGCGCGGCGGGGCCTCGCTCGTCGACCCTGTCGCCCGTGGCCGGACCGGGCGGGCCGGCGTGTTCCGGAGCGGCCGGCCCGATCGCGCCTGTGCCGGGGCCCGCGGGCGCGCGCGCCGGTGGCGTCGGTCCGGGTGCGACCCCCGCGCGGTCCGTCGGCCTCCAGCCCGTCCTCGCCGGGGCGGGCGCCGGGCTGCTCGCCGTGGCCGCCGTCGTCTTCGTGTTCTTCACGTTCGCCGACGACCTGGCCCTGCGCGCCCTCGTCACCGGGGTGGTCACCGCGCTCACGGTCGGCGCCGCGGTGCTCCTGCGGTCGCGCGGCCTGCGGTCGTCCGCGGAGGCCGTCGCGGCGCTGGCCGTCGTGCTCGCGCTGGTCGACGTCGAGCTCGCGCTCAGCGCGTGGGCGCTCGACCCGGTGGGAGCCGCCGCGGCGCGCGCGACGCTGCTCGCCGTCGTGCTCGTCGGCCTCGGCGTCGTGGGCGAGCGGGCGCGCGTCCGAGCCTGGGTGACGGGCGCCGTCGTGCTCGGCCCCCTCGTGCCGCTGGTCGCGGCGCCCGCGGCGCAGGCGTCGTGGGGCTGGGCCGTCGCGCTCCTCGCGACGGCGTGCCTGACGGCGGTCGCCGGCCCCGTCGCCGCGGCGGCGGGCGCGCGCGTGGGCGGCACCCTCGGCGCGGAGCGCGGGTTCCTGGGCGTCGTGCGCACGGTCGCGGTGCTCCTCGCGGTCCTCGTCGGGCTCACCGTCGCCGCGCCGCCGGGGCTGCCCGGGGGAGCGGGCGCGGCGCTCGTCGCGCTCGGGGCGGCGCTCGTCGCGACGCTGCTCCGGGTCACGACGGGCGAACGGCGCTGGTACGCGGTCGGCGGCGCCGCGGCGGTGCTCGCCGGCGCGCTGCTCGGCACGGGCGACGGCGTCGGCTTCGTGGGCCTCGCGCCCGCGCTCGGCGCGCTCGCGTGGGTCGTCGTGCTCGTGCTCACGGGCCGCCGCGTGTCGGCGGGGGTGCTCCGGGCACCCGTCCCCCCGGTCGGCCGCTCCGACGCGCTCCTCGGGGGCGCCGTCGTCGTGCTCGTCATGGCGGGACCGGCCCTCGCGCTCGCCGGCCTGCGGGCCGCCGAGGTGCTCGTGACCCCGACCGCGGGGACGAGCACCGCGCTCGACGACGCACCGCTGGGCGTCGGCATCCTGTCCGCCGGGCTGGCGGGCGAGGGCACGGCGCGCGGGACCGTCGGCGCCACGCTCCTCGACGGCACGCTCGTCGGGCTCCTCTCCGTGCTCGTCGTCCTGCTCGTCGCGGCCCGCCTCCTGCTGCGCACGCCGCGGACCGCGCCGCCCCTCCTCGGTGGGGCGCCGCGGCTCCGGACGGCACCCCTCGTCGTGACCGGGCGCGCGCTCGCCCCGTGGGCGGCGCTCGCGCTCGTCCTCACCCTCGTGCTCGACCCCCGGCTCGCAGGCGTCACGTCGCTCGTCCTGCTCGCGCTGCTCGCCGCGGCGCTGCTCGTCGCGACGGCGCGGCCGGCCCCGGTCGCCGCGCCCGCCGGGACCGATCGCTCGGCGGCGGCCGCCGCGGGCGCCCCGGCGCCCGGGACCGCCGTGCGTGCCGTCCGGCGCGGGCTCGGACGCGCCCTGCGCCCCGTCGCGCGCCTCGTGCCGGGCCCGCGCACCGCCGTCCGCCACGGTCTGCTCCCCGTCGGCCGGTCCGAGCGGCGTGCCGCGCACACCGCCGCCGTCGTGGGTACCGTCCTCGCGCTCGTCCTCCTCGTCGCCGGTTCCTGGTTCGCGCGCCCGACGGCGACCGTCGGGGCCGTCGTCGTCGGTCTGCTCCTGCTCGCGGCGCGCGCCGCCGCGCCGCGGTCCCTGCACGCGCCCCTCGTCGGGGTCGCGTACGGGTACGCGCTGCTCGTGCTCGGCGTGACGCTCGCCTGGAGCGGGGCCGGGACGGTCGCCGTGCTGTGCGGGGTGTCCGGCGTCGCCTCGCTCGCGGCGCTCGCGGTGACGCTCGCGCCGCGCGTCGACCGGGGCTCGTGGTGGGCGGTCCTCGGCGTGACCGCCGTGCCGTTCGGGCTCGGGGTGCTCACCGTCGTGGACGAGCGCAGCACCTGGTCCGTCGCGGCGTGCCTCGCGATGCTCGCGCTCGAGGTCGTCCTGGTCGGCTCCCGGCGCCCCGGTTCGGTGACGGCGCTGCGCGTCCTCGCCGCGGCCCTCGTGCTCCCGACGGCGGCCGTCGCCGTCGTGAGCGCGGGCGCGCTCGTGCTCCCGGGCAGCGGCTCGCCGGTCGTCCTGCCCGTCGTCGCCGTCCTGGTCGCGGCGGCGCTCGCGGGGGCCCGGCCGCTCGCGGCACGGCTCGACCTCGGGGCCGGTCGCGTCGCCGTGGAGGCGAGCGCGGCGGTGACGGGCGCCATCGCGGTCGGGCTCGCGTACGGGCGCCCCGCCGCGGGGCCGACGGTCGCCGTCGCCGTGCTGCTCCTCCTCGCCGTCGGCGCGGGGCTCGCCGCGCGCGACCGCGACCGCCGGGGCGAGTGGTGGCTCGCCTCCGCGCTCGGCACCGCGGCGCTGTGGACGGCGCTCGCGGCCGCCGAGGTCGGGCTCGTCGAGGCGTACACCGCGCCGCCGGCGCTCGCGGCCGTCGTCACGGGCGCGCTCCTCGCCCGTCGTGCGCGGCGCTGGTGGGAGCTTGCGAGCGCGGGTCTCGTGCTGCTCGTCGTGCCGTCGGTGCTCGTCCTGGGCGCTGCCCCGGGCGCGGGCGACGTCCGCGCGTCGCTGCTCGTCGTCGCCGGTGCGGTGGCGGTGGCCGGTGCGGTGCTGCTCCGGCAGGGCACGACGGCGGGCGGCGTCGCCCCGGCCGCGACGATCCGCAGCGCGTGGCGGCGAGCCGGTGCGCTCCGGCTCGCCGGTGCCGCGGTGCTCGCCGCGGTCGCCGGGACGGTGGAGTCGCTGCACGTCGCGCACGTCCCGGGCGGTGGTGCGCTGTTCGTCCTCGGGTTCGCCTGGGCGCTCGCGGCGGGTGGCGTGGCGCTCGGTGCCGGGCTCGCCGCGGCGCGCACGGCCTCGGGGCGGGGTGCCGCGGTCGCGCGGCGCTGGGCCGTCGCGCCCGCCCTGGGGCTCGTGGTGGTCGGCGCCGTCGCGAACGTGCGGCCCGTGTGGGGCGTCATCGCGGCGGTCTGGCTCGTCGAGGTCGCGCTCCTCGCGGTGCTCGTGGTGGCGGTGCGCCGCGCCGTGCGCGGGCGGCTGGACCTCCCGCCCGCGTGGTTCCTGTGGCTGCTCGCCCTCGTCGCCGCGATCGGTGCGTGGTCGCCGCGCGAGCTGCGCGTCGAGGTCTTCTCCCTCCCGCTCGGCGCCGGGCTCCTCGTCGCGGGCTACCTCGCGCTCGTGGCGGGCACGGCGGGGAGCGCGGGCACGGCGGGCACGGTCCCGGGCGGACCGGGCGGTCTCCCGGCCGTGCCCCCGCGCACGGCCCGGCCCCTCGGCGGCTGGCCCGTCGGCGGCGTCGGGTCGTGGCGCGCGCTCGCACCCGGGCTCCTCGCGCTCGTCGGGCCGTCGGTGCTCGCGACGTACACCGACGCGCGCACGTGGCGCGCGATGCTCGTCGTCGTGCTCGCGCTCGCGGCGGTCCTCGTCGGGACGCGCAAGCACCTCGCGGCGCCGTTCCTGCTGGGCGTCGCCGTGCTGCCGGTCGAGATCCTCGTGGTGTTCGTCTCGCAGCTCGGCACGCGCATCTCCGCCGGGCCGTGGATGCTCACGCTGGCCGCGGCGGGCGGCCTGCTGCTCATCATCGCGACGTACTACGAGCGGCGGATCGCCGCGTACGACGGCGCCGCCGCGTACGTCCGGGACCTGCGCTGACCGTAATCCCTACCATGTGGCCCGTTTCTCCGCCGGGTGGCCCATAATGTTCGGGATCCGCCGCACGACGGCGGGCTCATCGGCAACGTAGGCGGGGGCGAGGCCGCGACGGCACACGGAGGTGTCCGGTCGTCGGGCCACGCCCCGGGGGCGCAGTCCCTGGAGAACGGCATCGTGATCAGGATCGGCATCGTGGAGGACGACCCCGCGAGCAGCGCGCTGCTCGTGGAGTACCTGCGACGCTACGAGCAGGAGCACGGCGAGCAGTTCGCCGTCGCGCTCTTCGCCGACGGCGAGCAGGTGGTCGCCGGGTACCGGCCGGACTTCGACATCCTGCTGCTCGACGTCGAGATGCCGAACCTCGACGGCTTCAGCGCCGCCCGGCGCATCCGTCAGGTCGACGCGGACGTCGTCCTGATCTTCATCACCAACATGACCCAGCACGCGATCAAGGGGTACGAGGTCGACGCGCTGAGCTACATGCTCAAGCCGCTGCGGTACTTCGCGTTCTCCCAGGAGCTCAAGCGGTCCGTGGCTCGGCTCCGACGACGGTCGGCCGACTACCTCCTGCTCGCGGTCGACGGCGGGCTGGCCCGCGTCGCGACCGACGACATCGTCTTCCTCGAGAGCGCGAAGCACCGCACGACGGTGCACACGGTGGACGGGAGGCACTCCGTCGTCGGGCCGCTCAAGGCGCTCGAGGCCCAGCTGGAGGGCCGGGACTTCTTCCGGAGCAACAGCGGCTACCTCGTGAACCTGCGGCACGTGCTCGCGGTCCAGGGCAGCAGCGTGCTCCTCGTCGGCGGGCACGACCTGCTCATCAGCCGGGCGCGGAAGAAGGCGTTCCTCGCGGCGCTCACCGACTACCTCGGGGCGCGACGGGCATGAGCGCCGCGACCGACCTCATGGCGACCCTGCCCGACATCCCGCGCGCCCTGACCGGCCTCGCGGAGTGGCTCGCGTGCCTGGTCTACGTGCTCCTGCGCCGACCCCGCCTGCCCCGGTCCCGGCTCGTGGCGCTCGCCGCCGCCGCCCTCGCCGCGCAGGTCGGGGTGCAGGCGCTCGCCGACCTGCTCCCGCGCCAGCTGTGGACCGTCGGCATGGCCGCCGCGGTCGCGTGCATGTACGGGTTCATCGTCGCGGCGGCGCGCGTCTCGGCTCGCGACGCGGGCTACTTCGCGGCGCGCGCGCTCGTGCTCGCCGAGCTCGTGGCGGCGCTGCACTGGCAGGTCCACTGCTTCTTCTTCCTGCCCGACGGCCGCCCCGGCACGGCCTGGCAGGTCGCGTTCTTCGTCCTCGTGTACGCGGTGGGGTACGGGGTCGCGTACGTCGTCGAGTCCCGCCACTTCCGCCCGGACCAGGAGCTCGACGTCACCGTCGGCGAGCTCGCGTCGGCGGTCGCGATCGCGCTCGTCACGTTCTTCATGAGCAACATCAGCTTCCTCAACGCCAACACCCCGTTCAGCGGGCGCCTCGGGCTCGAGATCTTCTACATCCGCACGCTCGTCGACCTGTGCGGCTTCGTGGCCCTCTACGCCCAGCAGGGCCAACGGCTCCAGCACCAGGCGCGGTCCGAGGTGCGCGCCATCGACGAGATGCTGCGCCGGCAGCACGAGCAGTACCTGCAGTCGAAGCGGAACATGCAGATCGTCCACCGCAAGTACCACGACCTCAAGCACCAGATCGGGGTCATCCGCGCCGAGGCGGACCCGGGACGGCGCGCGTCCTACCTCGACCACCTCGAGGCCAGCATCTCGGGCCACGCCCGGCAGGCCGACACGGGCAACGGCGTGCTCGACGTCATCCTCACGACCAAGAGCCAGGAGTGCGCGGAGCGGGACATCGACCTCACGTGCGTGGTCGACGGCGCCCTGCTCGACTTCATGTCCGCGATGGACGTCGCCGCGGTCTTCGGCAACGCCCTGGACAACGCGATCGACGGCGTCATGGCCGTGCCCGACCCGGAGCGGCGCATCATCAAGGTCGCGGTCTACGCGCGCGACCGCTTCGTGCTGCTCACGGTCGAGAACTACTTCTCCGGCGAGCTCCGCACCGAGGGCGGGGACATCGTCACCCGGCGCGCCGACCGCACGCGGCACGGCTACGGGCTCAAGTCCATCCGGTACACCGCGGAGAAGTACGGCGGGTCGATGACCGTGAACACCGAGGACCGCTGGTTCCTCCTGCGCGTCCTGCTGCCCATGCCGGAGGACCGCCCGCCCACGGGCTCGCCCCGGCAGGCGGCGTCGGCCACGCACCCGGCGTAGTCCCGCGCCCGGCGGCCACGGGCCCTGCCGGGCTGTCACGGGCCGTCGCACGGCCACGGCCGCCGCCCCGGAGGCCGACGGACGACCCGTCCGGGCGGGACCTGGGACCCGCCCGCCGTGACCCCGCCGTGACCTCGGCGACCGTTCGTGGACGCAAAGCGACGGTTCGTGCACCCGGCCGCCCCGGCCGTCCCCGGCGTCCATAGCGTGACGGCGCGGCTCAGGGACCACGACGTCCCGGGCCTCGACGGGTTCGCAGAGCTCGCTGCGCCACGCACGCGCCTCCGGGTGGGTCGCCGGGGTCGGTGCGGAGCGGGTGGGCGCGGAGACGACAAGGGAAGGTCGATGAAGACAACGACAACGGCGGGACACCGCGACAACCGGGCGGGCCGCGTCAAGGGAGCGGCGGCGCTCGCGAGCCTCGCCCTCGTGGCCGCGGCGGGATGCACGGCGGGCACCACGGACGACGAGAACGCGGCGGACGCGTTCACGACCCGGGAGGTCACGGACGGGACCACGTCCTTCGTGGTCGTCGACAACCCGGGCGACGGGCCCACGCTCTCCTACGGGAAGGACAGCGCCGTCGAGCTCCTCACCGAGGAGGTCGACGGCCAGGAGCTCGCGTTCAAGGACATGAACGCGAACGGGACGCTCGACACCTGGGAGGACTGGCGGGAGCCGGCCGAGGACCGTGCGGCGGCGCTCGCCGAGGAGCTCACGATCGAGCAGATCGCGGGGCTCATGCTCTTCAGCTCGCACGAGCGGTCGCAGGCCGACGGCCTCACGGACGCCCAGAAGGAGTACCTGACGGACTCCCACCTGCGCAACGTCCTGCACGCAGGCCCGAGCGACGTCGAGGCGACCGTCACGTGGGCCAACGAGATGCAGGCCTACGCCGAGTCGCTCGCGACCGCCGACGAGCCCTACGTCCCGGTGAACTTCGCCTCCGACCCGCGCTCGACCGCGGGCTCCGGCGGCTACAACGCCGAGGGCGCCGACATCTCGCGGTGGCCGTCGAACCTCGGCCTCGCCGCGACGTTCGACGTCGAGCACATGGACAACTTCGCCGAGATGTCCTCCGCGGAGTACCGCGCGCTGGGGATCACGACGGCGCTCAGCCCGCAGATCGACCTCGCGACCGAGCCGCGGTGGCTGCGCGTCGGCGGCACGTTCGGCGAGGACGTCGAGCAGAACACCGAGCTGGCCGCCGCGTACGTGGACGGCTACCAGAGCACGACCGGCCAGGACGGCTGGGGCCCCGAGTCCGTCAACGCGATGATCAAGCACTGGGCGGGCGACGGCCCCGGCGAGGGCGGCCGCGAGGCCCACACCGACGCCGGCAAGTACGGCGTCTACCCGGGCGACAACTTCGACGCGCACACCGAGGCCTTCCTCGGGTCGCTCGACTCCGCGGCCGTCATGTCGGCCTACTCGATCGCGCTCGACGGCGCGGGCGAGCCGCTGTTCGGCGAGCGCGTCGGCACGGCGTACGACGACACGCGCATGAACCTGCTCCGCGAGGAGAACGGCTACCAGGGCGTCGTCGTCACCGACTGGGGCGTCACGACCGGGGTGAACGACGAGGGCGCGGTCATCGCGACCGGCTGGGGCGCCGAGGACCTCACCAAGGAGCAGCGCCACTACGAGATCCTCAAGACCGGGCACGACATGTTCGGCGGCAACAACGACGTCGCGCCGGTCCTCGCGGCCCACGAGATGTGGCAGGCCGACTTCGAGGCGGGCACGAACGACGTCGACGCCGACACGCGCTTCCGCGAGTCCGGCGCGCGCATCCTCACGATGTTCTTCAACCCGGGCCTGTACGAGAACGCGTACCTGGACCTCGACGAGTCCACGACGATCCTCGCGAGCGACGACAAGGTCGACGCGGGCTACGCGGCGCAGCTCGACTCCGTGGTCCTGCTGAAGAACGACGGCGAGACCGTCAGCGCCGCGGACGCCGAGGCGTGGAAGGACAAGACCGTCTACGTCCCGCGCAGCTTCAACACCGGCTTCGCGAGCTCGTTCGGTCCGGGCGAGTACACCGAGGGCGCCGGGATCGACCTCGAGGTGGCCGAGCAGTACTTCGGCACCGTGCTCACGGACGAGGCCGTCACCGACGCCGACGACAAGGTCACGAGCTACACCGCTCCCGACCTGTCGGACGTCGACCTCGTGCTCGTCGGCATGGACAGCCCGGACAACGGCGGCACGTTCTCGAACATCGGGCACGACGTCGAGAACGACACCTGGTACCCGCTGTCGCTGCAGTACCGCCCGTACACCGCGGACGGCCCGAACGTGCGCCAGACCTCGATCTCCGGCGACCTGCTCCCGGACGGCACGCGCCAGAACCGCTCGTACTTCGGGAACACCTCGAAGATCGCGAACGAGTCGGACCTCGACGCGTTCGAGCGCGCCGTGGCGGCCGTCGAGGCGTCCGGCAAGGACATCCCGGTCGTCACCGTCCTCAAGGCGACCAACCCGGTCGTCCCGGCCGAGTTCGAGCCCGCGTCCGACGCGATCGTCGTCGGGTTCGGCACGAGCGACCAGGCGCTCCTCGAGGTCGTGCTCGGCCTCCACGAGCCCCAGGGCCGCCTGCCCGTCCAGCTCCCCCGGGACATGGACACGGTCGAGGCGCAGCAGGAGGACGTCGCGAAGGACATGACGCCCTACACCGACGCCGCGGGCAACGCCTACGACTACGGCTTCGGACTGAGCTACGGCGGGCCGATCACGGACTGACGGACCGCACGGGCGGGCGGTCGTACGAGCGGCCGCCCGCCCGGGGCGGACGGCGCCCGTCCGGCGCCGTCCGGCCCCGACCACGCCGCGGGGTGGGCCCGCGGCACGAACGAACCAAGGAGCAGGAAGTGAAGCGGAACAAGGCGCTGACCACGGGGATCGGGCTGCTCGTCGCCGTCACGGGGGCCTTCGGGCTGACGGCGTGCGGGAGCGGCGACGACTCCGCCGCCGGGCCGTCGTCGTCCGAGAGCCAGGCGACCGACGTCGACGTGGCGACGGACCTCGAGAACGCGCGCACGGCGGTCGCCGACGCGCTGGCGGAGGACGACAGCTGGGCGCAGATCATGCTCGCCAGCGACGTCAAGGAGCCGACGGTCAAGTACGGCCTCCTCGTGGTGCCGTTCGTCCCCTCCGACGCCGCCTCGCGCGTCCAGGGCACGGTCGACATCAAGGACGGGAAGTACACGATCGAGGCCGACTCCGCCGCGACCGGCGAGACGTGGCAGATCGACCAGGACGGCACCATCACCCCGGCCGGGGAGTAGCCGTACCGCGCCCCGCCGTCCGCCTCTCCGCCCGCCTCGCCGGGCGGACGGCGAGGCGGGCGGCGGGCGCTCCGGACGGCACGGGTCGAGCACGGCCGACCGTCCGTGCCGCAGAAACGACCGATCGTGCAGCCGCGGCGGGCGGCGCCGTACCCCGTTCCTAGCCTGAGGAACGGGCCGCACTCGAGGAGGAATGCAGTGAACGCCAGGGCGAAGAACGCCGACGGTGCCAGGACACCGATGTCGAACAAGAAGTTCCTGTGGATCTGGGTCCCCGTGCTCGCGACGGTGACCGTGCTCGTCGTCGTCGCGAACGTCGCGCTCAACGTCGCGGGCGGCTGGGTCGCGTCCCAGCTCGGGTCCGGCACCTACACGTTCACCAACTCCGAGGAGTCCTCGGGCTGGGACACCGCGTACTACACGGCCGAGCACGACAGCCAGGAGTCCGTCGACGAGGCCGCGAAGACCCTCGTCGAGGAGATCGCGGCCGGCGGCATCGTCCTCGCGAAGAACGAGGCCGGCGCGCTGCCGCTCACGTCCGACGCCCGCGTGACCATGCTGGGCCGCGCGTCCGCGGACCCGGTGTTCGGCGGCTCGGGCTCCGGCTCGGTCGACACGAACTCGGCCGTGACCGTCCGCGGGGGCCTCGAGAACGCGGGCCTCACGGTCAACGACGAGGTCTACGCCACGATCGAGGCGTTCGCGGCGGAGAACCCGCGCGGCCACATCGAGATGGACAACCCCGACGCGTCGAGCTACACCGTGGGCGAGCTGCCCGTCGGCGACTACGAGGCACGGTCCGGGACGTTCGCCGAGTTCGGCGACGCCGCGATCGTCACGATCGGCCGCCCCGGCGGCGAGGGCGGCGACCTCACGCGCGACATGACGGGCTGGGACGACCACGCCGAGCCCGGCCAGCACCAGCTCGAGCTGAACAAGGACGAGAAGGACCTGATCGCGCTCGCGAAGGCGAGCTTCGAGACGGTCGTCGTGGTCGTCAACGCGTCCACGACCCTGGAGCTCGGCGAGCTGCAGGCCGACCCGGAGGTCGACGCGATCCTCCTCGCGGGCTCGCCCGGCGCGACCGGCTTCAACGCCCTGGGGTCGGTCCTCACGGGCGAGGTCAACCCGTCCGGCCGCACGGTCGACGTGTGGGCGGCCGACTTCACGGCCGACCCGACGTTCGCCAACTTCGGGAGCTTCTTCTACTCGAACGTCGAGGCGTCCTACCCCGTCTCGGCGGTCGAGAAGGCGACGTCCAACGCGACCGTCACGAGCAACGCGCCGTTCGTGAACTACAGCGAGGGCATCTACGTCGGGTACCGCTACTACGAGACCGCGGCGGCCGAGGGCTTCCTCGACTACGACGACGCGGTGGTCTACCCGTTCGGCTACGGCCTGAGCTACACCGACTTCGCGTGGGCGGTCACGGGCACCGAGGCGGGCGACGTCGACGGGACCGTCGCGGTCACGGTCGAGGTCACGAACACGGGCACGGTCGCCGGCCGCGACGTCGTCGAGCTCTACTACTCCGCGCCGTACACGCCCGGCGGGATCGAGAAGTCCGAGGTCGTCCTCGGCGACTTCGCCAAGACCGGGACGATCGAGCCGGGCGCGAGCGAGACCGTGACCCTCGAGCTCGCCGTCGAGGACATGGCGTCCTACGACCACCTGGGCGCGGAGGCGTACGTGCTGGAGGCGGGCGACTACACGCTCAGCCTGCGCACCGACTCCCACACCGTCGCGGCGGGCACCGAGCCGATCACCTACCCGGTCGCGTCCGACGTCGTGTACACGGGCGAGGAGCACCGCGCGTCGGACCTCGCCGAGGTGACCAACCGGTTCGACGACGTCTCCGCGCGCTTCAGCGCCGACGGCGCGGACGGCACGGTCGTGCCGATGTCCCGCGCCGACTTCGCGGGCACGTTCCCGCAGGCCCCGACGGCCGAGCAGTCGGTCGCGGACGAGGCCACCCAGGAGGGCTTCGCCGCCTGGGACCACGAGGCCGAGGCCGCCGCGTTCGACGGCCCGATGCCCACGACGGGCGAGCGCTCCGACCTGACGCTCGTCGACCTGCGCGGCCTGCCGAAGGACGACCCGCGGTGGGAGGAGCTGCTCGACTCCCTGACGGTCGGGGACATGACGGACATGCTCCTCAACGGCGCGTACCAGACGGCCGCGATCGCCTCGATCGCCAAGCCGCAGACGGTCGAGCCCGACGGCCCGGCGGGCTTCTCGTCCTTCATCAACTCGTCGATCAACGGCGTCGCCTACCCGTCCGAGGTGCTCATCGCGCAGACGTGGGACGTCGACCTCGGGACCGCGATGGGCACGATGATCGGCGAGGAGGCCCTGCAGAAGGGGCTCAACGGCTGGTACGCGCCCGCGGTGAACCTGCACCGCTCGCCGTTCGGCGGCCGCAACTTCGAGTACTACTCGGAGGACCCGCTCCTCTCGGGCCGGATGGCCGCGGCCGTGTCGAACGGCGCGGCGAGCAAGGGCGTCTACACGATGCTCAAGCACTTCGCGCTCAACGAGCAGGAGACGAACCGCGTCGACAACGGCCCCGCGACCTGGGCGACCGAGCAGACGATCCGCGAGATCTACCTCAAGCCGTTCGAGCTCGCGATCAAGGACGTCTCCCTGGACGTCCGGTACATCGCGGACGACGAGGGCACGATCGAGGAGACGACGGTCGGCGCGCTCGGCATCATGAGCTCGTTCAACCGCATCGGCGCGACGTGGACGGGCGGCTCGAAGCCGCTCATGACGGACGTGCTGCGCGGGGAGTGGGGCTTCGAGGGCTTCGCCATCACGGACTTCAACCTGTACCCGTACATGAACCCCAACGAGGGCCTCGACGGGGGCACGGACCTGACGCTCACCTTCCAGCCGTCGAAGTCGTTCGGCGACACGACGTCCGCGAAGGCGGTCACGGACATCCGGAACGCGACCCACAACATCCTGTTCACGGTGGCCAACTCGAACGCCATGAACGGGCTCGCCCCCGGCGCGACGGTCACCTACACGCCGCCCACCTGGGTCTACGTCCAGATCGGCGTGTCGGTGCTCCTCGGGCTGCTCGTCCTGGTCGGTGCCTTCCTCGTGGTCCGGCGCGTCCGCCGGCACCGGTCGGCGGCCGAGGAGGTCGCCGCACCCGCCTCCGAGCCGGCGGTCCCCGCCGCCCGGTAGCCGGTGACCACGGGTCTCCCGGGCGGGCGACCGCCCGGGAGACCCGGCACCCGGCGCCGTCGGGCCGGTGGCGCCCACCACCGCCGGCCCGACGCCGGGGCCCGGACCGCCGTCCGGCACCGGGCCCCCACCGCACGTCCCGAGCAGCCGCCGTCCGCGGCGCACCGCCGACGGCCGACCCCGGCATGCCCGGGACCGCTCGGACGCACCCCGCACGACCCCACGACCACGCAAGGAGAGCACCGTGCAGCTCCACGGCGAGACCACCGCCGCGGCCGGCGAGACGGCCGCGGCCCCGGGCACGACGCCCGCGACGACCGGCGTCGTCCCGACCGCGAGCCTGACGCTCCTGGAGAAGGCGGCCCTGCTCACGGGGAAGACCGTGTGGGAGACGCACGACCTCCCGCGGCTCGGCGTCCGCTCCCTCTGGCTGGCCGACGGCCCGCACGGCGTGCGCAAGCAGCTCGGCGCGGCCGACCACCTCGGCATCGCGGCCTCGCAGGAGGCCACGTGCTTCCCGACGGCGGCCGCCGTGGCGAACACGTGGGACGTCGAGCTGGCCGAGCGCGTGGGCACCGCCCTCGGCGCGGAGGCCGCGGCGCAGGACGTGGACGTGCTGCTCGGCCCGGGCCTCAACATCAAGCGGTCGCCGCTCGGCGGGCGCAACTTCGAGTACTTCTCCGAGGACCCGCTGCTCGCGGGCCGGATGGCCGCCGGCTACGTGCGCGGGATCCAGTCCCGCGGCGTCGCCGCGTGCCCCAAGCACTTCGCGGTGAACTCCCAGGAGCTGCGCCGCATGGTCTCGGACTCCGTGGTCGACGAGCGCACGCTCCGCGAGGTCTACCTCACGGCGTTCGGGATCGTCGTCGCGGAGGCGAGCCCCCGGACGATCATGTCGTCGTACAACCTCGTCAACGGCGTCTACGCCCACGAGGACCCGTTCCTCCTCACCCAGGTCCTGCGCCGGGAGTGGGGGTTCGACGGCGCCGTCGTCTCCGACTGGGGCGGCTCGAACGACGTCGTCGCCGCGGCGGCGGCCGGCGGCACCCTCGAGATGCCGGCGGCGGGCCTGAGCTCGGCGCGCCGGCTCGTCGACGCGGTGCGGTCGGGCCGCCTCGACCCGGCCGACCTCGACGCGCGCGCCGAGGAGGTGCTGCGGCTCGTCGCCGCGGCCCGCGAGCCGGGCACCGCCCCGGCCGTGGACGCCGACGCCCACCACGCGCTCGCCCGCGAGGTCGCGGCGCGCTCGGCGGTGCTGCTCAAGAACGAGGACGCGATCCTGCCGCTCGCCGCGGGGACCCGGGTCGCGGTCGTCGGCGACTTCGCGCGCACCCCGCGCTACCAGGGCTCCGGGTCCTCCGCGGTGAACCCGACCCGCCTCGACAGCGTGCTCGACGTGATCGAGGGCTCGGGGCTCGAGCTGACGACGTTCGCCCCCGGCTTCCGTCGGGACGGCACGCCGGACGCCGCGCTGCGGGAGGAGGCGGTCGCGGCCGCGCAGGGCGCGGACGCGGTGCTGCTCTTCCTCGGTCTCGACGAGATCGCCGAGTCGGAAGGTCTGGACCGCACGACGCTCGCGCTGCACCCGGCGCAGGTCGAGGTCCTCGAGGCCGTGGCCGCGATCAACCCCGCGACCGTCGTGGTCCTCGCGGGCGGGGGCGCGATCTCCACGCCGTGGCTCGGCGCGGCCCGGGCGCTCGTGCACGGGTACCTCGGGGGGCAGGCCGGGGCCGGAGGCGTCCTCGACGTGCTCACCGGCGCCGTCAACCCGTCGGGACGGCTCGCCGAGACGCTGCCCGTGCGGCTCGCGGACACCCCGACCGCCGCGTCGTTCCCCGCGACCGGGCGCACCGCCGTCTACCGCGAGGGCCTGTACGTCGGCTACCGGTACTACACGAGCGCGGACGTCCCGGTCGCGTTCCCCTTCGGCTTCGGGCTGTCGTACACGACGTTCGCGCACTCCGACCTCGTGGTCGACGCGGACGCGGCAGCCGTCGACGTGACGGTCACGGTCACCAACACCGGGCCGGTCGCGGGGGCGGACGTCGTGCAGGTCTACGTGCGTCGGGAGACGCCGGGCGTGCACCGCCCGGACCGCACGCTCGCGGGGTTCGCGCGCGTCGAGCTCGACCCGGGCGAGTCGCGCACGGTCACCGTCCCCCTCGGGGACGCGGCGTTCCGGCACTGGGACGTGGCGACCGGCGCGTGGCAGGTCGAGGAGGGCGCCTGGTCGGTGCTCGTCGGCCCCCACGTCGACGACCTCCCGCTGCGCGCGACGGTCGAGCTCGACGGCACGGTGCCTCCGCGCACCGAGGACGACCTGCCCGAGCCGTACCGCACCGGAAGCGTCCACGACGTGTCGGACGCGCAGTTCGCGGCGCTCCTCGGCCGACCGGTCCCGACCGCGGCGTGGTCCGGGGGGCTCGGCGTGAACGACCCGCTCTCGCGCCTCGCCGAGGCCCGCTCGCCCCTGGCCCGGCTCGCGTTCCGCGTCCTGTCCTGGCGGCGCGACGCGGCGGACCGCAAGGGCGCGCCGGACCTCAACGTCCTGTTCCTGCTCAACATGCCGTTCCGGGCCATCGGGAAGATGACCGGCGGCATGGTCGACGACGCGATGGTCGACGGCATCGTCCGCATCGTCAACGGCCACCTCTTCCGCGGCACCGGCGCCGTCGTGCGCGGGTTCGTCCGCAACCGCCGCGCCGACCGCCGTACCGCCCGCGCGCTCCGCGGCGACTCCTGACCCGCTCGAAAGGGAAGACCCATGCTCACCCGCCTCCGCGACGCCTGGCGCCGGTTCTCCGAGAAGCGACCGGGGACCGCGCAGTTCGTCGTGTTCTTCGTGCTGAGCAACGGCATCACCGTGCTGCAGCTCGCGCTCATGCCCCTCATCAAGTGGGTCTTCGGCATGACCGCCCTGGTGGACGTGGCGTTCCAGGTCTGGCCGGTCGGGGCCAACCCGGACGGGTCGGCCTACTACGTCTTCGACTACGCCGCCGGTCCGCTCCCGGGCGGCGGCGGGGGGCTGGCATACTTCCTCGCCGTGCAGATCACCTTGCTGGTGGCGCAGGTGATCAACTTCTTCGCTCAGCGCACCATCACGTTCAAGTCCAACTCGTCGGTCGCGAAGGCCGCGCTCTGGTACACCATCGCGTACGTCGTCATCTCGATCGCGGCGGCCGCCGCGCAGGGCCTGTACAAGACGCCGATCTACGAGCTGTTCATCGACACGTGGGGCCTGGGAGGCGCCGGCGAGACCCTCGCGGACTTCACGACGATGATCATCAACGCCGCGATCTCGTTCTGGGTGTTCTTCCCGATCTTCAAGGTCATCTTCAAGCAGGTGCCCGAGGCGCCGGCCACGCCGGAGGCGGAGCACGCCGGAGAGGTGCGTGCGTCGTGAACCCCCTCCTGACCGTCGTGGTCCCGGCGTACGACGCGGAGCCGTACCTGGCGCGCGCGCTCGACTCGCTCGTCGGGTTCGGTCCCGAGGTGGAGGTGCTCGTCGTCGACGACGGCTCCACCGACGGGACGGCGGCGCTCGCCCAGGGCTACGCGGACCGGTACCCGGGCGAGGTGCACGTGCTGCGCAAGGCCAACGGCGGGCACGGGTCGGCGATCAACACCGGCCTCGACCACGCGCGGGGGGAGTACCTCAAGGTCGTGGACGCCGACGACTGGGTGGACCGCGCCGCGCTCGCCCAGGTGCTCGCGACGCTGCGCGGGTTCGTGCGCCGGTTCGTGGACGCCGGGACCCCCGGCGGGGAGCCCGTCGACCTGCTGGTGAGCAACTTCGTGTACGAGAAGGTCGGCAAGCGCGTGAAGACGGCCGTCCGGTACCGCGGCGCGCTGCCGCGCGGACGCGTGCTCACGTGGTCGCAGACGAGACGCTTCGCCAAGCGCCAGTACATGATGATGCACGCCCTGATGTACCGGACCCAGGTGCTGCGCGACGCCGGCCTGCGGCTCCCCGAGCACACGTTCTACGTGGACAACCTGTACGCGCTGGTGCCGCTCGCACACGTGCGCACGCTGTACTACCTCGACGTCGACCTCTACCGGTACTTCATCGGCCGCGAGGACCAGTCGGTGCACGAGGCGGTCATGCTCAAGCGCCTCGACCAGCAGCTCCGCGTCAACTGGCTCATGCTCGAGCACGTCTCCCGGACCCCGGTGGCCGACCGGCGCCTGCGCCGCTACCTCCTGCACTACGTGGAGATCATCTGCGCGGTGTCGTCCATCCTGCTCGTGCGAGCGGGGACGCCCGCGTGCCTCGTCGAGAAGGAGCGGCTCTGGTCGCGCCTGCGCGCCCAGGACCCCCAGCTCTACCACCAGGTGCGCTGGTCGGGACTCGGGCAGATCGCCAACCTCCCCGGTCCGGCGGGACGGCGCGTGTCGGTCCTGGCCTACCGGGTCGCGCAGCGTGCGATCGGCTTCAGCTGACAGTCCCCGTCCCCGTCCCCGTCACCGCGGGCCGCGACGCCGCTTCTCGATGAGCGGCCGCAGCCGGTAGGGGATGAGCTCGCCCATGGAGAGCGACGTCTCCGTGCGCTCGACGCCGTCGATGGCGAGGATCGCGGCGTCGATGCGGAACAGGTGGTCCGTGTCGCGGCACGCGACGGTGACGCGCAGGTCCGCGGTGCCGCTGCGCCCGAACGCCTGCACGACCTCGGGGATGCGCGCGAGGTCGTCGACGATGCGCGCGAGCTCCTTCTGCCGGAGCTGCACCTCGACGAACGCGGTGAGGGGGTGCCCCAGCACGTGCGGGTCGATGCGCCGGTCGAGGTCGAGGAACGCGCCCTCGGCCTCGAGGCGGGCGAGCCGCGCCGCGACCGTGTTGCGGGAGAGCCGCAGCCGGTCGGCGAGCGCGACGATCGTGGCCCGCGGGTCGTCGGCGAGCGCGAGCAGGAGGTCGAGGTCGACAGCGTCGGCGCTGTGCATGGTGCTCACCCTAACCGAGTGACGGCGGTCACAGTGCACGGTGCGTCAGGCGTCGGTGGAGCCATGTGCGTGACGCGGGTTACGTTCCCCCTACCTCGGTCCTCGACGGAGAGGACCGGCTCCCCGAGGTGAGGTGGCGACGATGCCCAGCGAACCTGCGGTGCGGACCGGACCGACGGCGGCGACCCCGCCGAAGGCGTACGACGGTCACCGGGCGGCAACCCCGCGCGACGCACGAGCAGACCGGAAGAACGTGGTGCGCGACGTGCGCAAGGACGCGCCGCGGCAGGACCCGCCCGACCCAGGCGCCGGGTCGACGCCGACCCTGCGCGTGCTCGACGAGAGCGGCACCCGCCACCGCGACCCGGACCTGGACCGGTGGCTCGCGGACCTCGACCCGACGGCGCCCGACGACGCCGCGCGCGCGTCGGCCCGGTCGGCGCTGCTGCGGCTCCACGAGGACATGGTCGTGGCGCGTCGCATCGACGCGGAGGCCACGGCGCTCCAGCGGCAGGGCGAGCTCGCGCTCTGGCCGCCGCTCCTCGGCCAGGAGGCGGCGCAGGTCGGCTCGGCGCGCGCGCTGCGCGACGACGACTTCGTCTTCTCCTCCTACCGCGAGCACGCTGTCGCGCGGGTGCGCGGTGCGGCGCTCGTCGACCTCGTGCGCGTGTGGCGCGGCGTGGCGGTCTCCGGCTGGGACCCGTACGCGATCGGCATGGCGTCGCCGCAGGTCATCATCGGCGCCCAGGCGCTGCACGCGACGGGCTGGGCGATGGGCGTGCAGAACGACGTCGACGCCGGCCGCGTCGACGCCGCCGCCGGGCTGCCGGTCGGGGTGTCGTACTTCGGCGACGGCGCGATGAGCCAGGGCGACGTCAACGAGGCGTTCGTCTTCGCGTCCACGTACCGCTCGCCGGTCGTGTTCTTCTGCCAGAACAACCAGTGGGCCATCTCCGAGCCGGTCGCGCTCCAGTCGCGCGTCCCGCTCGCGGAGCGCGCCCGCGGGTTCGGCCTGCCGGGCGTGCGCGTCGACGGCAACGACGTCCTCGCGGTGCTCGCCGTGACGCGCGCGGCCCTCGACCGCGCCCGGCACGACGGCGGCCCGACCTTGATCGAGGCCGTCACCTACCGCATGGGCCCGCACACCACGGCCGACGACCCGAAGCGGTACCGCGACGCGGCCGAGGTGGAGGAGTGGACGCGCCGCGACCCGATCGCGCGCTTCGAGGCGTACCTGCGCGCCGTCGGGGTGCTCGACGACGCGGGCGCGGCGCGCGTGCAGGAGGTCGCCGACGCGGCGGCCGCCGAGCTGCGCGCCGGGTGCGTCGCGCTCACCGACCCGCCGCCGCTCTCGCTCTTCGACCACGTCTACGCGGAGCCGCACCACGCGCTGGACCGCGAGCGCGCGGAGTACGCGCACTACCTCGCCGGCTTCGACGGGGAGGAGGCGCGATGACGACCCTCACGCTCGCGAAGGCGCTCGGCGCCGGGCTGCACCGCGCGATGACGGACGACGACCGCGTGGTCGTCATGGGCGAGGACGTCGGCCGGCTCGGTGGTGTCTACCGCGTGACGGACGGGCTCCAGGCGGAGTTCGGGCCGCGCCGCGTGCTCGACACGCCGCTCGCGGAGTCGGGGATCATCGGGACGGCCGTCGGGCTCGCGTACCGCGGCTACCGGCCGGTGTGCGAGATCCAGTTCGACGGCTTCGTGTTCGTCGCGTTCGACCAGATCCTGTCCCAGCTCGCGAAGATGCACGCCCGCACCGGCGGGAAGGTGCGCCTGCCGATCACGATCCGCATCCCCGTGGGCGGCGGCATCGGTGCGGCCGAGCACCACTCGGAGTCGCCCGAGGCGCTGTTCGCGCACACGGCCGGGCTGCGGGTCGTGTCGGTCGCGAACCCCCAGGACGCGTACACCGTGCTCCGCCAGGCCGTCGCGTGCGACGACCCGGTGATCTTCTTCGAGCCCAAGCGGCGCTACCACCTCAAGGGCGAGGTCGACCTCGACCCCGTCGACCCGCCGGCCATGGACCGGGCCCGCGTCGTGCGCGAGGGCCACGACGTCACGCTCGTCACGTGGGGCGGCCTCGTCGGGACCGCGCTCGACGCCGCCGTCGCCGCGTCCGACGACGGCGTGTCCGTCGAGGTGATCGACCTGCGCTCGCTGTCGCCGATCGACCACGACACCGTCGCGGCGTCGGTCCGCAAGACGGGGCGGGTCGTCGTCACGCACGAGGCGCCCCGCCAGGCGGGGCTCGGCGCGGAGATCGCCGCGACCGTGACGGACCGCTGCTTCGAGCACCTCGAGGCACCGCCCGTCCGCGTCACGGGCCACGGCATGCCGTACCCGCCCGCGAAGCTCGAGGGCCACTACCTCCCCGACCTCGACCGCATCCTCCACGGCGTCGACCGCGTCCTGGGGCGGGTCGAGCCGTTCGTGCCGTCGTCCGGGCGTCCGGTCGCGGAGGTGGCCCGATGACGGCGCTGCGCGAGTTCCGCCTCCCCGACCTGGGCGAGGGCCTCACCGAGTCCGACATCGTCAGCTGGCACGTCCACGCGGGCGACCACGTCGAGCTCAACCAGGTCATCGCCGAGGTCGAGACCGCGAAGGCCCTCGTCGACCTCCCGTCCCCGTACGCGGGCGTCGTCGCGTCCCTCCACGCCGAGGAGGGCCAGACGGTGAGCGTGGGCGAGCCCCTCGTCACCTTCGAGGTCGACGACGGCGCGGCACCCGCGTCCGGCGGCGGGGCCGCCCCGGTGGCGGACGGCACCGCGGCGCCCGGGTCCGCCGAGGGCGCGGTGGGTGCCTCCGGCGGCGGTCCGGAGGGCTCGTCCGCCGGGGTCCCGGCCCGGGTGCCCGACGCCGTCCCCGCCCTGGTCGGGGCGGTCGCCGGGGCGGGGGTCGCCCGGGCGGGAGACCCGCCCGAGGGCCCGGCCGGCTCCTCGGCCGTCGACCCGGCCGTCGACCCGGCCGCCGCCGTGGCCGACACCGCCGACGCGCCCGAGCCGAACCTCGTCGGCTACGGGGCACGCCCCGACCGGGTCGGGCGGCCCGCGCGTCGACCCCGGCGGGCGGTAGGCGAGGCCCAGGTCGCACGGCCCGACGTCGCCGTCGCGCCCCACCGCACCACCGTGACCGGCGAGCGGCCCCGGTCGACGCCGCCGGTGCGCGCGCTCGCGAAGAAGCTCGGCGTGCGGATCGACCGGGTCGAGGGGTCCGGCCGCGACGGGCTCATCACGCGCGAGGACGTCCTCGCGGCGGTGAGCTGCCACCGCGACGTCGCACGCCGACCGCGCGACGAGCACAGCGCGAGCGTCCACCCCGCGCCGGCCGCCGGCCCGGGGGCACCGAGCGGCGAGAAGCGAGAACTGGCCCCTCCGGACCGCGTCCCCGGGGCCACTTCTCCCCTCTCGGCGCCGGGTGCGGCGGCGGGCATGGGCGCCGACCGCGCGGCCGGCCTCGACCCGGAGGTCGTGCCCGTGCGGGGCGTGCGCAAGCACACCGCGGCGGCGATGGTGGCGAGCGCGTTCACGGCGCCCCACGCGACGGTGTTCCTCACCGTGGACGTGACGCGGAGCGTCGAGCTCCTCGAGCGGCTGCGCACCCACCGCCTCGCGCGCGGTGCGCGGATCACCGTGCTGGCGCTCGCGGCCCGCGCGCTGTGCCTCGTGCTGCCGCGCCACCCCGCGCTCAACAGCGCGTGGCGCGACCTCCCCGACGGCTCGGCGGAGATCGTGCGGCACCGGCGGGTGCACCTGGGGATCGCGGTCGCGACCGACCGGGGGCTCGTCGTGCCGCACGTGCCCGACGCGCAGGCGCTCGACCTGCCCGACCTCGCCGCCGCGCTGACCGACCTCACGACCACCGCGCGCGACGGTCGCACGACGCCCGAGCGCCTGACCGGCGGGACGATCTCGATCACCAACGTCGGGGTGTTCGGCGTCGACGCGGGCACCCCGATCCTCGTCCCCGGCGAGGCGGCGATCCTCGGCCTGGGGGCGGTGCGGCGTCGGCCCTGGGAGCACGACGGCGAGGTCGCGCTGCGCGACGTCGTCACCCTCAGCCTGTCGTTCGACCACCGCGTGGTCGACGGCGAGCAGGGTGCGCGCTTCCTCGCCGACCTGGGCGTGCTGCTCGAGGACCCGGCGCTCGCGCTCCTCGCCGGGGGCCGGCAGGAGGTGGTCGCGTGACCGTCCTGACGAGCGCCGTCGAGCCCGGGTCGGACGCGGCCCGGGCGAACGACGCCGCGCAGCGCGGGCTCGCGGACGAGCTGCGCGAGCGCACGGCCGACGTCGCGCGCGGCGGCCCGGCGTCGGCGCGCGACCGGCACGTGGCGCGCGGCAAGCTGCTCCCGCGCGACCGCGTGGACCGGCTGCTCGACGAGGGCAGCCCGTTCCTGGAGATCGCGCCGCTCGCCGGGTACGGCGTGGACGACGGCGCGTGGCCGGCCGCGGGCGTCGTCGCCGGGATCGGGGTGGTGAGCGGGCGGCAGGTCATGGTCGTGTGCAACGACGCGACCGTGAAGGGCGGCACGTACCACCCGCTCACGGTGAAGAAGCACCTGCGGGCGCAGGAGATCGCGCTGGAGAACCGGCTGCCGTGCGTCTACCTCGTCGACTCGGGCGGCGCGTTCCTGCCCCGGCAGGCCGAGGTGTTCCCGGACCGCGACCACTTCGGCCGGATCTTCTACCACCAGGCGCGCCTCTCGGCGGCGGGGGTCCCGCAGATCTCCGCCGTCCTCGGGTCGTGCACGGCGGGCGGCGCCTACGTGCCCGCGATGAGCGACCAGACGGTCATCGTGCGCGGGCAGGGCACGATCTTCCTCGGCGGGCCGCCGCTCGTGAGGGCGGCGATCGGCGAGGTCGTCACGGCCGAGGAGCTCGGCGGCGGCGAGCTGCACGCGCGCCGCAGCGGCGTCGTCGACCACCTGGCCGACGACGACGAGGACGCGCTCGACACCGTGCGCCGCATCGTCGCGACGCTCCCGCCCGACCCGGAGCCCGCGTGGGACGTCGCGACCAGCGAGCCTCCCCGCGTGGCGGGGGCCGCCGTACAGGACTCGGGGGAGGATCTGTACGCCGCCGTCCCGGCCGACGTCCAGGCCCCCTACGACCCGCGCGAGGTCATCGCCCGGCTCGTCGACGGGAGCCGGTTCGACGAGTTCAAGCGCGAGTACGGCGACACGCTCGTCACGGGCTTCGCGCGCATCCACGGGCACCCGGTGGGGATCCTCGCGAACCAGGGCGTGCTGTTCTCGGCGTCCGCGCTCAAGGGGGCGCACTTCGTCGAGCTGTGCGACCAGCGCGGCATCCCGCTGCTGTTCCTGCAGAACATCTCCGGCTTCATGGTCGGTACCGACGCCGAGGCCGGCGGGATCGCGAAGGACGGCGCCAAGATGGTCACGGCCGTCGCGACGACGCGCGTCCCGAAGCTCACGGTGATCGTCGGCGGGTCGTTCGGGGCGGGGAACTACTCGATGTGCGGCCGCGCGTACTCGCCACGCTTCCTGTGGTCGTGGCCCGCGAGCCGCATCTCCGTGATGGGCGGCCCGCAGGCCGCGTCCGTGCTGTCGACCGTCAAGCGCGAGCAGCTCGCGGCGCGCGGCGAGACGTGGGACCCCGACGAGGAGGCCGCGTTCTCCGCCGACATCCGCGCCGACTACGACGAGCACGGCAGCCCCTACTACGCGACCGCGCGGCTGTGGGACGACGGCGTGATCGACCCCGCCGACACGCGCCGCGTGCTCGGCCTCGCCCTCGGCGTGTGCGCGCGCACGCCCCTCGCCGAGACCTGGACCGGTGACCGGTTCGGCCTCTTCCGGATGTGAGCCGATGACCTCCCGCACCCTCCACGACGCGACCGACCGCCCGACCGGCGGTCCCGGGTTCCGCACGGTCCTCGTCGCGAACCGCGGCGAGATAGCGTGCCGCGTGATCGGCACGCTGCGCCGCCTCGGCGTGCGGTCCGTCGCCGTCTTCTCCGACGCCGACGCCGACGCGCGCCACGTGCGCGAGGCCGACGTCGCAGTCCGGCTCGGGCCCGCGCCGGCTGCGCAGAGCTACCTCGACGTCGACGCCGTCGTCGCCGCGGCCGTCGCGACCGGGGCCGAGGCGGTCCACCCCGGCTACGGCTTCCTCTCGGAGAACCCGGCGCTCGCCCGGGCGTGCGAGCGCGCCGGGATCGCGTTCGTCGGGCCGGGCGTCGACGCGCTCGAGGCGATGGCCGACAAGCTCGCCGCGAAGAGCATCGTCGGCGCGCGGGGCGTGCCCGTGGTCCCAGGCGCGGGCGAGCCCGGGATGTCCGACGACGACCTCCTCGCCGCCGCGGGCGCCGTCGGGTTCCCGCTGCTCGTCAAGCCGTCCGCCGGGGGCGGGGGCAAGGGCATGGTCGTCGTGCGCGCGGAGGCCGACCTGCCGGGCGCGCTCGCGTCGGCGCGGCGGGTCGCGGCATCGTCGTTCGGCGACGACACGCTCCTGCTCGAACGGCTCGTCGAGGCGCCGCGCCACATCGAGGTGCAGGTGCTCGCCGACACGCACGGGACCGTGGTCCACCTCGGCGAGCGCGAGTGCTCGCTCCAGCGCCGCCACCAGAAGGTCGTCGAGGAGGCGCCGTCGCCGCTCCTCACCCCCGCGCAGCGTGCCCGCATGGGCGAGGCCGCGTGCGAGGTCGCGCGGTCCGTCGGGTACGTGGGTGCCGGGACGGTCGAGTTCCTCGTCCCCGCCGCGAGCCCGGACGAGTTCTTCTTCATCGAGATGAACACGCGCCTCCAGGTCGAGCACCCCGTGACCGAGATGGTCACCGGCCTCGACCTCGTCGCGCTCCAGCTGCGCGTCGCGGCGGGCGAGCCCCTGGGGCTGGCCCAGGACGACGTCGTGCTCCGTGGCCACGCCGTCGAGGCGCGCCTCTACGCCGAGTCCCCCGAGCGCGGCTTCCTCCCGGCCACCGGATCGGTCCTCGTCTACGACGACGGCGGCGCCCCGTCCGGGCCCGGCGCGTCCCCGCTGCGTCTGGACTCCGGCATCGGCGCGGGCACCGTCGTCGGCGGCCACTACGACCCGATGCTCGCCAAGGCCGTCGCGTGGGCCGAGACGCGCGACGAGGCCGTGGAGCGCCTCGACGGTCTGCTCGCGCGGACGGTCGTGCTGGGCGTCGAGACGAACACGGCGTTCCTGCGGTCTCTGCTCGCGGACGACGACGTCCGTGCGGGCCGGCTCGACACCGGCCTGATCGACCGGCTCGTGGCGTCGGGTTCGGGGTCGGCGGCCGGGTCCGGCGAGGGGCCGGGGGGTGCGGACGCTCTTCGGTCCCTCGCCGCGGCAGTCCTGTTCCTCGCCGAACATGGGGTTGTTGCCCGTCCGGGGGACGGGACGGGCCACGACCCCATGCTCGGCGGGGGAGCGGGGGGTCGTGACGGCGATCCCTGGCGGGTGGGGGACGGGTGGCGGCTCAACGGGGCCGCGGCAGCGCGGCGGGTTCTGCTCGTCGATGCGACCGGGGGCACGCACGAGGTGCGGGTGTCCGGGGTGGTGGGGGACGCCGTCGTGCACGTGCCGGCACCCGACGACGGTGCGTGGCCCGGCTCGACGACCCACGCGGTACGGGCGTCGCTCGCCCGCGACCCCTGGGTCGACGGCGCGTGGTGGCTCACCGTGGACGGCGTCCGCGAGCGCGTGCGGCTGGCCCTCGACGCGCCCGCCGGCGACGGCGAGCCCGCGACGGTGTGGGTGTGGCGCGACGGGCGGACCGTCGCCCTGGCCGCCCCGGACCGGGAGCAGCGCGCCGCACGGGCGCGGGCCGACCGCCGTCGGGCACGGGGCGACGCGCCCGGCGCGACCGACCCCGAGGTGCGCGCCGCGATGCCCGGCACGGTCGTCACGGCCGCCGCGGACGGCGAGCCCGTCACCGCCGGGGACGTCCTCGTCACGGTCGAGGCCATGAAGATGGAGCACCCGCTCCTCGCCCCGCACGACGGCGTCGCCGACGTGCGCGTGCGCCCCGGCGACCTCGTGCGCCGGGACCAGGTGGTCGCCGTCGTCCACCCCCACGACTCCGGTGCGGCACAACCCGCCGCCCCGGTCCCGCAACCCGACACCCAGGGAGCATCATGATCGAGGCCGACGTCCTGCTCGACGACGAGCAGCGGAAGCTCAGCCAGGTGGTGCGCGACTTCGCGGACAGCGTCGTCGCGCCCGCCGCCTACCGCTACGACACGGAACGCCGCCTGCCGATGGAGATCATCGCGCAGATGGGGGAGCTGGGGCTGTTCGGGCTGCCGTTCCCGCGCGACGTCGGGGGCCAGGGCCAGGACTACGTGTCCCTGTGCCTCGCGGTCGAGGCGCTCGCGCGCGTCGACCAGTCGATCGCGGTGACGCTCGAGGCCGGGGTCGGGCTGGGGATCGTCCCGCTCTACCGGCACGGCTCGCGCGAGCAGCAGGAGCGGTGGCTGCCCGACCTGCTCGCCGGGCGGGCGCTCGCAGCGTTCGGGCTCACCGAGGCCGGGGCCGGGTCCGACGCGGGCGGGACCCGCACGACCGCGCGCCTCGACGGCGACGAGTGGGTGATCGACGGGTCCAAGCAGTTCATCACCAACTCGGGGACGCCCATCACGAGCCTCGTGACCATCACCGCCGTGACGGGCGAGACGGTCAGCCAGGACGGCGAGGTGCGCAAGGAGCTGTCGAGCATCATCGTCCCGGCGGGGACGCCCGGGCTCGAGGTCGGGCCGTCGTACGACAAGGTCGGCTGGCACACCTCCGACACGCACCCCCTCACGCTGACCGACGTGCGCGTGCCCGCCGGGAACCTCCTCGGCGAGCGCGGCCGCGGGTACGCGAACTTCCTCCGCGCGCTCGACGAGGGCCGCATCGCGTTCGCCGCCCTCGCGACCGGCGCCGCGCAGGGCTGCCTCGAGGAGGCGCTGCGGTACGCGCGCGAGCGCGTCGTGTTCGGGCGGTCGATCGGGGAGAACCAGCACGTCGCGTTCACGCTCGCGCGCATGCAGGCGCGCGTCCACACCGCGCGCCTCGCGTGGCTCGACGCCGCGCAGAAGCTCGTGCGCGGCAAGCCGTTCAAGGCGGAGGCGTCGGTCGCGAAGCTCGTCGGCGGCGAGGCCGCGATGGCGAACGCGCGCGACGCGTCGCAGATCTTCGGCGGCTACGGGTTCCTCAACGAGAACCCCGTCGCGCGCCACTACCGCGACGCCAAGGTGCTCGAGGTCGGCGAGGGCACGACCGAGGTGCAGCTCATGGTCATCGCGAGGAGCCTGGGACTGGACGGCTAGCGCGGGACCGACGCCGACCACGACGGTGCTGTCGTTCTCACGGTCATCCCGACAGCAACCTCGTGGTCGGCGGCTGGCGACGTCAGGGACGAGGGGAGGAGCAGCGATGCGCGAGGTGGTCCAGCGGGGCCTGTACTACGACGAGCTCGAGACGGGCGTGGTGTACCGCCACCGGCCCGGCCGCACGCTCACGGAGGCGGACGACGTCGTCTTCTCCACGCTCACGATGAACCACCAGGCGCTGCACCTCGACGCCGCGTGGGCCGCGACCCAGCCGTTCGGGCAGCGGCTCGTCAACTCGATGATGACGCTGTCGACGCTCGTCGGGCTGTCCGTCGGGCAGGTCACGCAGGGCACGATCGTCGCGAACCTCGGCTTCCGCGAGGTCGAGTTCCCGAAGCCGCTGTTCCACGGCGACACGCTCTACGCCGAGACGGAGGTCGTCGAGAAGCGGCTGTCCGCGTCGCGGCCGGGGCAGGGCGTCGTGACCCTCGAGCACCGCGGCCTCAACCAGGACGGCGTGCTCGTCGCGCGCGCCGTCCGCACCGCGCTCTTCTGGACGCGCGCCGCGCACGAGGCGGCGTCCACGGTGGTGCCCGACGACGCCCGGCCCCCCGGGGCGTCCACCGGACCCGGGGTGGTGGGCGCGGCGGACGCCGATCCCGGCGACACCCCCGGGCTCGGCGAGCACGCGGCGGGGGTGCACGAGCCCGCGCTCGAGCGCGGCGACGAGGAGAGCGCGTGGTGACCGACGGCGTCGGGCACCGCGCCGCCTCCCCGCCAGGGTTCGGGCTCGGGCCCGCGCTGCTGTTCTGCCCCGGCGACCGTCCCGACCGGTTCGCCAAGGCCGCCGACCGCGCCGACGCCGTGATCCTCGACCTCGAGGACGCCGTCGCCCCGCACGCCAAGGACGCCGCGCGGCGTGCCGTCGTCCAGGCGTCGGTGACGCTGGACCCGGCGCGCACGGTCGTGCGCGTGAACCCCGTCGGGACGCCCGAGCACGCGCTCGACGTGGCGGCGCTCGCGGACACGCGCCTGCGCACGGTCATGGTCGCCAAGGCCGGGCCGGAGCTGCTCGCGTCGCTCGGGGCGCTCGCGACCACGCTGCCGGGGGTGCGGGTGCTCGCGCTGTGCGAGACGGCGGCCGGCGTCGTCGCGGCGCCGGAGATCGCCCGCAGGCCCGAGGTCGTCGCGCTCATGTGGGGCGCGGAGGACCTGGTCGCGTCGCTCGGCGGGGCGTCGAGCCGACGCCCGGACGGCACCTACCGCGACGTCGCGCGGCACGCCCGCGCCGCGGTGCTGCTCGCGGCCGGCGCGGCGGGGAAGGCCGCTGTCGACGCGGTCCACCTCGACGTCGGCGACCTCGACGGGCTGCGCGCCGAGGCCGAGGACGCGGCCGCGTCGGGGTTCGCCGCGACGGCGTGCATCCACCCGAGCCACGTCGCCGTGATCCGCGCCGCCTACGCGCCGACCGCCGAGCAGGTGGCCGACGCCCGCGCGCTGCTCGACGCCGCGGCCGCGAACCCGGGCGGCCCCGGTGCCGTCTTCACGTTCGAGGGCCGCATGGTCGACGAGCCGGTCCTCCGGCACGCGCGGGCGGTCCTCAGCCGGGTGCCGTCGGACGGGTGAGCGCCGGGAGGCCGCGCTCGCGGGACGGGCCGGAGGCGCCCGAGCGCGGCTGACCGGACAAATACCCCGCTCCGCCCGTTCCGCTTGCGGGCTCGGGCATCGTATGGTCACTCGCGTGAACGTCTACGTCGTCCTGTCCCGCAGTCGTACGGTCCTGTCCCGGACGATCGCGCTGGCGACCCGCGACGAGTTCACGCACTCCTCCCTCGCGCTCGACCAGGGGCTCGACCTGATGTTCAGCTTCGGCCGGCGGCGGGCGGGCAACCCGTTCGTCGGCTGCTTCCGGCGCGAGCGGTTCGACGACGGCCTGTACCGCGGCATGGACGTCGTGCCGGGGGTCGTGCTGGCGGTGCCCGTGACCCCGGAGCAGCACGAGGCGATCCGCGTCCGGATCACCGAGTTCCTGCTCGACTCGCACGCGTTCTCGTACAACGTGCGCGGCCTCGTCGGCGCGCGGTTCGGCCGCGGGCACGAGGCCGAGGACCGGTTCTTCTGCTCCGAGTTCGTCTACCACGTGCTGCACGGCGCGGGCGTGTGGGACCTCGGGGTCGAACGGTGGCAGGTGCGGCCCCAGACGCTGCTCGACCTGCCGGGCCGCGTCGTCTTCCGCGGGGACCTCAAGGACTACGTCGCCGCCCACCGGACCCTCGAGACCCTGCCGTCGCTGACGTTCGCCCCCGCCCGGGAGCGCGTGCCCGGCTGATCGCCGCCGCGAGCCCCGCGCCGTCCCGGTCGCCCGCGCCCCTCAGCCCGCGCGGAGCGCCGCCACGATGTCCTCGACCCGTTGCTTGGCGTCCCCGAAGAGCATCCCGGTGTTCTCGCGGAAGAAGAGCGGGTTCTGCACCCCGGCGTAGCCGGCCGCCATGGACCGCTTGAAGACGACGACCTGCTTCGCGTCCCACACGTGCAGCACGGGCATGCCCGCGATGGGCGAGCCCGGGTCGTCGAGCGCGGCGGGGTTCACGGTGTCGTTCGCCCCGATGACGAGCACGACGTCCGTGCCCGCCAGGTCGTCGTTGATCTCGTCCATCTCGAGCACGATGTCGTACGGGACGCGCGCCTCCGCGAGCAGCACGTTCATGTGCCCGGGGAGCCGGCCCGCGACGGGGTGGACGCCGAAGCGGACCTGGGCGCCGCCGTCGCGCAGGATCTGCACGAGGTCGGCGACGGGGTACTGCGCCTTGGCGACCGCCATGCCGTAGCCGGGGGTGATGACGACGCTCCGGGCGTCGCGCAGGAGGTCCGCGACGTCGTCGGCGCTCACCTCGCGGTGCTCGCCCTGCGGCCCCTCGCCGCCCGCGGGGGCCGCGCCCTCCTCGGCCCCGAAGCCGCCGAGGATGACGGACACGAACGACCGGTTCATGGCCCGGCACATGATGTAGCTGAGGATCGCGCCGGAGGACCCGACGAGCGCGCCCGTGACGATGAGCAGGTCGTTGCCGAGCATGAACCCCGCCGCGGCGGCGGCCCAGCCGGAGTACGAGTTGAGCATCGAGACGACGACGGGCATGTCACCGCCCCCGATCGACGCGACGAGGTGCCAGCCCAGGGCGAGCGACACGACGGTGAGCAGGAGCAGCGGCCACACCGACGGCGCGACGACGAACCACGCGACGAGCCCGAGGCTCGCGACGAGCGCGGCGAGGTTGAGCAGGTTCCGGCCGGGGAGCTGGAGCGGTGCCGACCGCGTGCGACCGGACAGCTTGAGGAACGCGACGACCGAGCCCGTGAACGTCACGGCGCCCACGAGCACGCCGAGCGAGACCTCGACGAGGTGCGCGACGTCGTCGTGCCCCGCGGCCTGCGCGGTGAGGTACGAGTTGAAGCCGACGAGCACGGCCGCGGCCCCGACGAAGCTGTGCAGGATCGCGATGAGCTCGGGCATCTGCGTCATCTCGACGCGGCGGGCCCGCCACGTCCCGACGGCGGCGCCCACGAGGAGCACGACGGCGACGAGCAGCGCGGTGACGAGCACGGGGCGGGCGCTCGTGCCGAGCGCGAGGACGATCGTCGCGGCGAGCGCGAGGACCATGCCGACCATGCCGAGGACGTTGCCGCGGCGCGCGGACTCCTGCTTCGACAGGCCCGCGAGGCTCAGCACGAACAGGACGGCCGCGAGGACGTAGACGGCCTGGGCGACGGACGTGGCGGTCATCGGGCCACCCCCTGCGCACGGGCGGGGACGTCCTTGCGGAACATGCCGATCATGCGGTTCGCGACGAGGAAGCCACCGAACACGTTGATGCTCGCGAGCGTCGCCGCGACGAGCGCGAGCGTCGTGACGACCCAGTCGTCGGAGCCGAGCTGCAGGAGCGCGCCGACGAGGATGATGCCGGAGATCGCGTTCGTCTGGGCCATGAGCGGCGTGTGCAGGGAGTGCGTGACGTTCGAGATGACGTAGTACCCGACGATCACCGCCAGCGTGAACACCGTGACGTGCCCGACGAGCGACGGCGGGGCGAACGACAGCGCGAGCGTGACGAGCACCGCGGCGAGCGCGGCGCCGACGGTCCGACGGCGGCGGCGCAGGCTCGCGGCCGCGGCGGCCTCCGCGGCGGCCCGCTCGCGGTCGGCGGCCTCCCGGGCGGGGTCTGGTGGCGGTGGCGCGGCGGGGGACGGCGCGGCGCTCACCGCGACGGGCGGCGGCGGCCAGAGCACCTCGCCGTCGCGCGCGACGGTCATCCCGCGCTGGACCGGGTCGTCGAGGTCGAGCACGGGCACGCCGTCCTCGCCGGGCGTGAGCAGCTCGAGCAGGTGCACGACGTTCGTCCCCAGGAGCTGCGACGTGTGCTGCGGGAGCCGGCCCGCGAGGTCGGTCCAGCCGACGACCACGACGCCGTTCTCCGTGACGACGCGCTCGCCCGGCACGGTGAGCGCGCAGTTGCCGCCGCCCGAGGCCGCGAGGTCGACGACGACGCTCCCGGGCCGCATCCCGGCGACCGCCTCGGCCGTGAGGGTGCGCGGCGCCCGGCCGCGCACGAGCGCCGTCGTGACGACGACGTCGGCGTCGGCCGCCTCGCGCGCGTAGACGGCGAGGGCCGCGGCCTCCTGCTCGGGCGTGAGCGGCTTCGCGTAGCCGTCGGCCGACATGCCCTGCTGCGCCGCGGGCTCGCGCACGGCGGTGCCGCCCATGGACTCGATCTGCTCGGCCGCCTCCGACCGGACGTCGAACGCGCGCACCTGCGCGCCGAGGCTCGCGGCCGCACCGACCGCGGCGAGGCCCGCGACCCCGCCGCCGATGACGAAGACCTTCGCGGGCGGCGTCTTGCCCGCGGCGGTGACCTGCCCGGCGAACATGCCGCCGTACTCGGCCGCGGCCTCGACCACCGCGCGGTAGCCCGCGACGTTGGACAGCGTGCTCAGGACGTCGAGGGCCTGGGCACGCGAGATGCGGGGCACGGCGTCGAGCGCGAGCGCGGTCACGCCGCGGTCGGCGAGGCGCCGCACGAGGCCGGGGTCGTTCGCGGGACCGAGCATCGCGACGAGGGTCGCGCCCGGGCGCAGGAGCGCCACCTGCGCGTCGGTGGGCGCGTTCACGGCCGTGACGACGTCGGCACCCCACGCCGTCGCGGCGTCGACGACCGCGGCGCCCGCGGCCTCGTACGCCGCGTCGGAGAACGTGGCCCCCGCGCCCGCGTCGTGCTCGACGACCACCTCGTACCCGAGCGCGCGCAGCCGCTCGACCGTGCGCGGGGTCGCGGCGACCAGCCGCTCCCCGTCCCTCACCTCGCGGGGGACACCGATCCTCACGTGCGGGCTCCTCACCTCGTCGAGCATCGTGGGCGCCCGCGCGACCGGAGACGACGGCGGGTGCGCGGCGAGCCTATCGGGGGCCGTCCGCGCCGTCCCGGGTCGAACGTCCCCGGGCCTGCGGCGTCCGCCCGCGCGGTGCGCGGACCGCCTCGGGGCCGGCGGTGGCGCGCTAGAGGTCGCCCTTCTTCTGCAGGAACCGCATGGCGAACCAGCCGATGGGGATGCGCGCCCAGTACGTCGCGACGCGGAAGAGGAGGGTGGCCGACGTGGCGAGCGCGACCGGGACGCCGGCTGCGGTGAGGCCCGCGGTCAGCGCGAGCTCGATCGTGCCGAGGCCGCCCGGCGTCGGGACGGCGGCACCGGCCGCGTTGCCGACCAGGTAGATCACGGCGACGTCGACGAGGTCGAGCTCCTGCCCGAACGCGGCGAGCGCGGCGTCGAAGGCCAGCACGTAGCCGAGCGTCATGACGATGTTGCCCGCGAGACCGACGGCGAGCCGCCCGGGCTGGCCGAGCATCTCCGAGAGCCGCGGCCACACCTGCTGGACGGTCGGCCGGAGCTTGGCGAGCGCCCAGTTCCGGACGGCGGGCACGAGGAGCGTCGCGAGCACGGCGAGCGCGACGCCGCCGATGGCGAGCAGCACGGTCGTCGAGGGGAGCTGGACGAGGCCGCCCTCGCCGGTGAAGACCGACAGCACCACGAGGATGAGGATCGTCACGACGAACTGCGACACCTGCACGAGCGCGACGGTGGCGACGGCCATCGGCGTCGAGATGCCGCGCTTCGTGAGCAGCCGGAGGTTGAGCGCCGCCGGGCCGATCCCCGCGGGCGCGGCGAGCGCGACGTAGGAGCCGGCCGCCTGGGTCAGGTTGACGCGCCAGAACGGCAGGCGCTTCGGCGAGAACGCCGTGAGCGTCATCGCGGCGCCGACCCACGTGAGGATGCCGAGCACGAACGACAGGACGGCCCACCACGGGTTCGCCTCGGTGACGGCCTCGGCGATCTGCTCGAAGTTGAACGACGTCACGAGCGCGGTCACCGCGGCGATCACGAGCGCGATCGTCAGCACCGTGCGGGCGCCGAACCGCGTGATCCGCTGCGGCTCGACGTCGGCCTCGGGCAGCCGCTCCACGAGCGCGGCGCGCAGCTCCTTGAGCAGCTCCTTGTCCTGCCGGATCTCCTCGCGCGTGCTCGGCGGCAGGGCGACCGACTGGAGCAGCGGGCCGATGGCGGCGATGTCGTCGTCGGGCAGCACGCTCACCGCGGACTCGACGGCGCGCTGCGCCCCGACGCGCAGCGCGAGCAGCGCGACCATCTGGGCGAGGTCCATGCGGCGTGCGAGCTCGGACGACGCGATGTCGCCCTGCTCCCACCCGGTGAGCCACACCTCCGGGGCGCCCGTCGACGGCTCGTGCGAGACGAGCACGACGTCGGAGGTCAGGGCACGGTGGGCGATCCCCGCGGAGTGGGCGAGGCGGAGCTGGCGCCACGCCTCGTTGAGCACCGAGCCGGTGACGTCCTCGACGGGGAGGTCGCGCAGCGACACGGCGCCCGTCGCGTGCTCCTGGACGAGCACCATCGAGTCGGCGGACTCGGCGACGCCCAGGAGCCGCGGCGTGCGGACTCCGGCCGCCCGCGCGGCGTAGGACAGGAGGGCCGTGCGCTCCGCGGCGGCGCGCAGCGAGATCGCGGCGCGACCCTCGCTGCCGCGCAGGCGCAGCGACCGCCAGAAGCGGGTGAGGAAGCCGACGACCTGGCGGTCGCCGTCGAGCACGACGACGTCCCGGCGCACGTCGTCCTCCGCGAGCATCGCGTAGACGCGGTTGTCGCCCGCGCGCGTCAGCGCGATCGCGGCCGGGTCGGACGGGGCGTCCTGCGGCTCGGGCGCGGCGTCCGTGCCCTCCGGGACCGTGTCCTCGTCGGCGTGCTGAGCCCCGAGGTGGTGGGCCGCGAGGGCCGCGTCGGCGGTGAGGACGGTCCCGCCGTCGTCGGTCGCGCCCGGCGCGCGCAGCACGCCGACGTGCACCTCGGCCGTGATCCGGCCCTCGGCGTCGACCTCCGTGATGGGGTCGTCCGCCGCCTCGGCGAGCTCGTCGTCGTCGGTGACGTCGCGCACGCGGACGAGCGCCACGGGGGAGAACCCCGCGCGCCGGACCCCGGCCACGAGCTCGGGCCCGTAGGCCCGCTCGCTGCGCACGCCCGAGACGTAGCGCACGGCCAGCCCGGCGATGCGCCCGAGCAGCAGCGTGATGATGATGCCCGGCAGCGAGACCTGGCCGGTGATGAGCACGACGCCGATCGCGACGAACAGCAGGTTCCACGACCACTTGACGGTGCGTCGCCGGGTGCGCGTGCCCGCGGCCGTGAGGAGGCCGGCGATCGCGGCGACGTACAGGTAGTCGGGGATGGTGAGCTGCCACGACCCGTCGATGAACGCGGAGAGCCCGCGGATCAGGTCGTCGGAGCCCCACGTGCGCAGCGCGAGCACGACCAGCACCCCGAGGAGCAGGCCGAGCGCCGCGGCGACGATGGACTCGACGACCTGCCGCCCGAGACGGCGCAGACCGAGCTCGACCAGCACCGCGAGCGGGACGAAGAGCGTGATGAGCCCTTCGAGCACGGTGACCGGGAGGAAGAGCACGCGGGCGAGCACGTCCGAGAAGTTCTGCACGTCCTCCGCGACGCCCTCGGTCGTCCCGTGCGCGTACACCGACATGAGCATGACGACCGCGACGCCGACCGCGCACAGCACGAGGTTGACGAAGTCGATCGGGTGCCGGACGCGCTGCTCGGCGGTGTCGACGACCCGGACCGTGCCCTCGTCGTCGCCGTCGCGCGGGGCGAGCAGCGCCTCGAGCGCGCCGGTCTGGGGGCGGGCGTCGCGGCGTCCCGACGCGGCGAGCGACCCGACCTCGACGACCGCGCCCACGTGGGACGTGTCGCCCGGCGTCGGCTCGGGCGCGGGGGAGGACATGCCTGCGAGTCTAGGTCCGGGGGTCCCGGCAGGCGCGGTATTTGGCCGATTCTTCCGGGCGATTCGCCCGGTTCGACCGGTTGTCCGATGCCCGTGGGGGGTTGTTCGACGGGCGGGTGTGAGGAAGGCCTCCCTAGCATGGGGGTGCGAGCACCCCTGGGGAGGTCGGCATGGCACGTGGCACGACGACGCAGCGCGACGAGGCCGGAGGCGCCGCACCCGCGACGCCGGACGAGAGCGGGCAGGAGCGCAACCCCTTCCGCCGGGTGTGGTGGCTCCCCGTCGTGCGGGGCACGCTCCTCGTCGTCCTGGGCCTCCTCCTCATGATCGAGCCGCTCGAGCAGCTGGGGACGCTCCGGGTCGTCCTGGGGGCGTTCCTCGTGGCCGACGGCGTGCTGGTCGCCGTCCAGGGGTTCGTGCACCGCAAGCAGGTCGGGTCGGCGTGGTGGCTCGCGCAGGCCGGGGTCAACGTCGTCTTCGGCGTCGTGGTGGCGCTGTGGCCGGACCTCGGCGCCACGGCGCTGTACTACGTCCTCGCCGTCTGGGTGCTCGTCCTCGGCATCACGACGATCGCCGGGGCGGCGGCGCTCGCGCGCAACCGCGACCTCGGCTGGGCGTGGATGCTCGCCGTGGGGATCGTGTCGGTGCTCTTCGGGATCCTGCTCGTCACGCGCCCGCTCGACGCGTTCGACGTGCTGCGCCTCGTCACCGTGGTGTTCGCCCTGTACGCGTTCGTGTCCGGGGCGATCCACGTGGTCTCCGGCTTCGCGGTCCGGGCGGTCGCGCGGGAGCTCGCCGACCTGCGCGCGCAGGCGGTCGCGGCCGGCGTCGTCGTGACGGGCGGGTCGGTGCTGGGCGCCGCCGCCGTGCACCCGGGCGTGGCCCCGCCGTCGGCCGTGGGCGGCGCGCCCGCCGGGCCCCCGACCACCGACCCGGCGGCTCCCGCCGCCGACCCGTCCGCGACGAGCGGCCTCCCTCCGGTCGAGCCCGCCTCCGACGGCCCGACGGCGCCCGGTCCCGTCGCGGACGAGCTCGGCGCCGACGCGTCGGGCGGCCCGACGTCGGGTGGTCCCGGCGCGGCCGGGCCGGAGGGTCGCGAGCGCGCCTGAGGGACGTGTCGGTGCCGTCGGCCGGGAGTCGTCGGCCGCTCGACCGGCGACCGCCGGGCGCGCCGTCCGCCAGGGTCGGGCGTCCCGAAGAGGGGCGGACCTTACACCCGCCGCGCGGGCGCCGTGAGTGTGTCTCACGTCACGACCGTTGCCCGGGGCTCAGGGTTACGACCGGGTAACAACGCTGGCGTTCTGTCCGGGTTTCTGTCGATCCTGACACCTGCACGACACAGCACTGTGCTAGAAATCACGGCACTCCGCCGACAGGTCGGGGTCCTGGTGCGTGCAAGGTCGCGCCACCGGTGTCTCGCACCCCGAGAAACCCGAGAAAGAGGTAGACACATGACAGCGGTGTCCAGGAAGCGGCTCCTCGCCGCGGCCGCCGGCATCACGGCGGTGACGCTGACCCTGACCGCGTGCGGCGGGGGCTCGAGCGACGGCGAGGGCGACGGGGACGGCGGCGGCTCGGCGAGCGGCTCGCTCGTCATCGGCACCACCGACAAGGTCACGGTGCTCGACCCGGCCGGATCGTACGACAACGGCTCGTTCGCCGTGATGAACCAGGTCTTCCCGTTCCTCATGAACACCCCGTACGGCAGCCCCGACGTCGAGCCCGACATCGCGGAGTCGGCCGAGTTCACCTCGCCGACCGAGTACACCGTCACGCTCAAGCCCGGTCTCAAGTGGGCCAACGGCAACGACCTCACGTCGTCCGACGTGAAGTTCTCGTTCGACCGCCAGGTCGCGATCAACGACGAGAACGGCCCGGCGTCGCTGCTCTACAACCTCGACAGCGTCGAGGCGCCCGACGACACGACCGTCGTCTTCCACCTCAAGAGCGAGAACGACCAGCTCTTCCCGCAGATCCTGTCCAGCCCGGCGGGCCCGATCGTCGACGAGGACGTCTTCGCGGCCGACGCGCTCACCTCGGACCAGGACATCGTCGACGGCAACGCGTTCGCGGGCCAGTACACGATCACGGGCTACAAGTTCAACGAGCTCGTCTCCTACGAGGCGTACGACGGCTACGAGGGCCTGCTCGGCCCGGCGAAGACCGACAAGGTCGCGGTGAAGTACTTCGCCGAGGCGTCGAACATGAAGCTCGAGATCCAGCAGGGCAAGATCGACGTCGCGTGGCGCAGCCTGTCCGCGACGGACATCGAGGACCTGCGCGGGAACGACGACGTCAAGGTCGTCGACGGCCCCGGCGGCGAGATCCGCTACATCACGTTCAACTTCGACACCCAGCCGTTCGGCGCCAAGACGCCGGAGGCCGACCCCGCCAAGGCGCTCGCCGTGCGCCAGGCCGCCGCGTCGCTCATCGACCGCGACGAGCTCTCGGACCAGGTCTACAAGGGCACCTACACCCCGCTGTACTCCTACGTCCCCGCGGGCCTGACCGGCGCCGCCGAGCCGCTCAAGGAGATGTACGGCGACGGCGCGGGCAAGCCCGACGCCGCGAAGGCGCAGCAGCTCCTGGCCGACGCGGGCGTCGAGACGCCCGTGACGCTCAACCTGCAGTACTCGAACGACCACTACGGCCCGTCGTCGGCGGACGAGTACGCGCTCATCAAGGACCAGCTCGAGAAGGACGGCCTCTTCACGGTCAACCTGCAGACCACCGAGTGGGTCACGTACGCCAAGGAGCGCACGTCCGACGTCTACCCGGCGTACCAGCTCGGCTGGTTCCCGGACTACTCCGACGCGGACAACTACCTCACGCCGTTCTTCCTCACGGAGAACTTCCTGGTGAACCACTACGCCAACCAGGAGGTCAACGACCTCATCCTCCAGCAGGCGGCGACGCCCGACGCCGACGAGCGCACCGCGCTCATCGAGGAGATCCAGAGCAAGGTCGCGGCGGACCTGTCGACCCTCCCGTACCTCCAGGGTGCGCAGGTCGCGGTCGTCGGGACGGACGTGGAGGGGGCCGAGGACACGCTGGACCCGTCCTTCAAGTTCCGCTACGCGGCGCTGTCCAAGGGCTGACCGGCAGCCGCCCCAGCCGCCCGGCCCTCCCCGCGCGACCCGCGGGGAGGGCCGGGCACCGCACGTCCGGACCGGCGACCACGCCGACGCCCCGGGCACCTGAGGAAGAGACGACATGACGACCACCACCACCGACGTGCCCGTCGGCGAGGACGCGCCCCGCGACCCCGGCGGCACGGGGCGGGTGCGCACCCCGCGCACGACCCGCCGTCGCGGCGGCGGGCTCGGGAGCTACATCCTGGTCCGCGCGCTGCTCATCATCCCGACGGTCTTCATCCTCGTGACCACGGTCTTCGTGGTCATGCGGGCCACGGGCGACCCGATCACCGCGGCGCTCGGCGGCCGGCTCACGCCGGACCAGCTCGCCGAGCGCATCCACGAGGCCGGGTACGACCGCCCGGTCGTCGTGCAGTACCTCGAGTACCTCGGCGGCATCGTGCGCGGGGACTTCGGCACGACGATCAGCGACAACCGCCCCGTCACGGAGGTGCTCGCGACGTACGGCACCGCGACGCTCGAGCTCGCGGCCTACGCCCTGCTCGTCGCGTTCGTCGTCGGGATCCCGCTGGGCATGCTCGCGGGCTACCTGCGCGACCGCGTGCCCGACGCGATCCTGCGCGTCTCCGCGATCCTCGCTTACGCGACCCCCGTCTTCTTCGCCGGCCTCATGCTCAAGCTCGTCTTCTCGGTGTGGCTCGGCTGGCTGCCCGTGTCCGGGCGCGCGTCCACCGACGCGGAGATCGAGCTGCAGTTCCTCGACGACCCGTCGGGGTTCTACCTCGTCGACGCGATCCGGACGGGCGACCCCGCGATCGTCGGCGACGTCCTCCAGCACGCCGTCCTCCCGGCGCTCGCGCTCGGGCTCCTCACCGCGGGCGTGTTCCTGCGGCTCGTGCGCACCAACGTCATCGGGACGCTCTCGACCGACTACGTCGTCGCGGCGCGGTCGCGCGGCGTGCGCGAGTCCCGGCTCGTGCGCGCGCACGCGTGGCGCCCCGCGCTCATCCCCATCATCACCGTCATCGGGCTCCAGGTCGCGATGCTCCTCGCGGGCGCCGTGCTCACCGAGACGACGTTCGAGTGGAAGGGGCTCGGCTTCCAGCTCGCCGAGTACCTCCAGGCGCGCGACTTCGTCGCCGTGCAGGGGATCGTCGTGCTCATGGCCGTGATCGTCGCGGTCACGAACTTCCTCGTCGACATCATCGCGGCGCTCATCGACCCGAGGGTGAGGTACTGACATGGTCGCGGAGACCGTCGTCCCGGCCGGTCCGGGCGCCGGGGGCCCCGTCCCCGCCGTCGTCCCCGAGCGCGGGCGCGTCGCGTGGTGGAAGCGCCTGCCCGTCGTGCACCAGCTCCGGCAGAGCGTCGGGCTGCAGCGCGGCATGCTCGTCACGGGCCTCGTCATCACGGGCCTCTTCCTGCTCACCGCCGCCCTCGCGCCCGTGCTCGCCCCCTACGGGTACAGCCAGCTCCGCACCGCGGACGGGCCGTTCGGCGCGCAGCAGCCGCCGTCGGCCGAGCACCTGCTCGGCACGACCGTCGGCGGCTACGACGTCCTGTCGCGCGTCATCTGGGGAGCCCAGACGGCGCTCCTCGTCATCGTCGTGGCGATCCTCGCGTCGATCGTCGTCGGGGTGCTGCTCGGGCTCGTCTCCGGGTACTTCGGCGGCTGGGCCGACCGTCTGCTCGTCGTGGTCTGCGACGCGATCTACGCGTTCCCGTCCCTGCTCCTCGCGATCCTCATGGCGATCGTCATCTCCGGCGGCCAGTCGAGCATGTGGGGCGGCATCCTCGCCGCGGCCCTCTCGATCACCGTGGTGTTCGTGCCGCAGTACTTCCGCGTCACGCGCGCGGAGGTCGTGCGGATCAAGGGCGAGGCGTTCGTCGACTCGGCGCGCGTGCTCGGCACGCCGCACCGGCGGATCATGGTCCGCCACGTCCTGCGGAACTCGACCCGCACGCTGCCGCTCATCGTCACGCTCAACGCGTCCGAGGCGATCCTCACGCTCGCGGGGCTCGGATTCCTCGGGTTCGGCATCGAGCCGACGGCGGCCGCCGAGTGGGGCTACGACCTCAACAAGGCCGTGTCCGACGTGACGAGCGGCATCTGGTGGACCGCGCTCTTCCCGGGCCTGGCGATCGTGCTCGTGGTGCTCGGCATCACGCTCGTCGGCGAGAGCCTCAACGACCTCGCCGACCCGCGCCTGCGCTCGCGCCGCGCGTCCGCCGAGGTGTCGGGCGACGTCGCGGAGACGTCGGTCGTCCCGGGCGGCACGCTCATCGCCGGTCCCGGCGGCCTCGACGCGATCGAGGGCGCGGGCTCGCGCTCCGACGAGCTCGCCGCCGTCCCGGGGCAGCGCGACCCCGACGCCGTCGGGATCGACGGGCGGCTCGGCGGGCGGCTCGGCGACGCGCCGGACGACGACGCCCCCTCGACGGGCCCCGCGACCGGCCCAGCGACAGGACCGGCGACGGGCCCCGTGAGCCGCCCGGCGGACGCACCCCACGACGAGACGGAGGACCGGCGATGAGCGCCGTGACCGAGACGACCCGCCGCCCCGGCGGCGACGCCGCACGCCCCGTCGTGACGATCCGCGACCTCGCGGTGTCGTTCGCGACCGACGCCGGGGCCGTGCGCGCCGTCGACGGCGTCGACCTGGAGGTCGCGCCCGGAGAGGTGCTCGCCGTCGTCGGCGAGTCCGGGTCCGGCAAGACGGTGACCGCGAAGACGATCCTCGGCCTGCTGCCGTCGACCGCGACGGCGCGCGGCGCCGTCGTGCTGACGAACAAGGCCGGGACGGCCGACCACGACGTCGTCACGCTGGGTGGGGAACGGCTGCGCCAGGTCCGCGGGACCGACGTCGCGATGGTCTTCCAGGAGCCGTCCGCCGCGCTCAACCCGGTGTACACGGTGGGCTGGCAGATCGTCGAGGGCATCCGCGCGCACACCAAGGTGTCGCGCCGGGAGGCGCGCCGGCGCGCGGTCGACGTGCTGCGGCGCGTCGGCATCCCCGACCCGGAGACGCGCGTCGACCACTACCCGCACCAGTTCTCCGGCGGGCAGAAGCAGCGCATCGTCATCGCCATGGCCCTCGTGCTCGACCCGGGGCTCATCGTCGCGGACGAGCCCACGACCGCGCTCGACGTCACCGTCCAGGCCGAGATCCTCGACCTCCTGCGCCGGTGCCGCGACGAGTTCGGCACCGCCATCGTGCTCATCACGCACAACATGGGCGTCGTCGCGGACCTCGCGGACCGGGTCGCGGTCATGTACCAGGGGAAGGTCGTCGAGCAGGCGCCCGCGCGCGAGCTGTTCGCCGCCCCGCAGGCCGCGTACACGCGCGCGCTGCTCGACTCCGTGCCGCGCGTCGGCGAGGGGACCGCGCGGGCCGAGGCCCGCGCGTCGGCCCGCGACGCCGGGTGGGCGGACGCGGAGCCCGTGGTCGCGGCGCAGGGGCTGACCCTCACCTACCCGGGCCGCCTGCGCCGTCCCGGCTTCACCGCGGTCGACGACGTCTCGCTCACCATCCGGCCCGGCGAGGTGCTCGGCCTCGTGGGCGAGTCCGGCTCCGGCAAGACGACGTTCGCGCGCGCCGTCGCCGGCCTCACCCGGGTGACGGACGGGTCGCTGCGCGTGCTCGGCGTCGAGATGAACGGCGTGAAGGAGCGCGAGCTGCGTCCCGTGCGGCCGCGCATCGGGTTCGTCTTCCAGGACCCCGCGACGAGCTTCAACCCGCTGCTCACGATCGCGGACTGCGTCGCGGAGCCGCTCGTCGTGCACGGGCGCGCGGAGTCGCCCCAGGCGGCGCGCGGGCGCGTCGACGAGCTCCTGGAGGCCGTGCAGCTCCCGCGGTCGTACGGCGACCGGTTCCCGCACGAGCTCTCCGGCGGGCAGCGCCAGCGCGCGTCGCTCGCCCGGGCGCTCGCGCTCGACCCGGAGCTGCTCGTGGCCGACGAGCCGACGTCGGCCCTCGACGTCTCCGTGCAGGCGCGCGTGCTCGAGCTGTTCGCCGAGCTCCAGCGCGAGCTCGGCTTCGCGAGCCTGTTCGTGTCCCACGACCTCGCCGTCGTGGACCTGCTGTCCGACCGCATCGCGGTGCTCTACCGCGGGCGGCTGGTCGAGGAGGGCACGGGCGCCGAGGTGCTGGGCAGCCCGCGCGAGGAGTACACGCAGCGCCTCCTCGCGTCCCTGCCCGTCCCGGACCCGGTGCTCCAGGCGGAGCGCCGCGAGCAGCTCCGCGCCCTCCGCGGGGCCTGACCCTCCGGCCCGCCGAGACAGAGTCCTTGTCCCCTGAGGGAGAGCCCTGGCCCGCCGAGGGAGAGCCGTGGTCCCGTGAGGGAGAGCCGTGGTGGTGCGGGGCAGGCCGGTGCTCTGCTCCGGACGACCGCGGCTCTCCCTCGGCGGACGTCAGGCGAGGCCCAGGGACTGCTTCCACTCCAGGGGGAGGAGCGCGTACCCGACGAACGCGACGACGTCGAGCAGGGTGTGCGCGATCACGAGCGGCATGACGCGGTGCCGTCCCCAGCGGGACGTGTAGAACCACGAGAACACGACGCCCATGACGACGTTCCCGAGGAACGGCCCGAAGCCCTGGTACAGGTGGTACGACCCGCGCAGGAGCGAGCTCCACACGACGAACTTCACGCGCCCCCAGCCGAGGTCGCGCGTGCGCTCGAACAGGTACCCGACCGCGATGACCTCCTCGAGCAGGCCGTTCTGCAGCGCGGCGAGGATGAGCACGGGCACCGTCCACCACGCGGCGTTGAGCGCCGACGCCTGCACCTCGACCGTGATGCCGAGGACGCGGCCGAGCGCGTAGAACCCGAGGCCGGGGATGCCGATGGCTGCGGCGAGGGCGAACCCCCAGCCGACGTCGCGCAGGGGCCGGGCGCCGTCGAGCCCGATGGCGCGGACGGCCGACCGGCCGCGCGCGCTGAGCAGGTAGAGCGCGAGCGCGACGGGCAGCACGGCGAAGAAGATCCCGACGAGCTGGTAGGTGAGGTCGAGGTACGGCCGGGCCGACCGGCTCACGTTGAGGCTCGCGGACTGCTCGCCGAGCGGGGTCCCGGCGGTGAGCCGCGCGACGATGTTGATGACCGCGTAGACCGCGGACTTGCCGAGGCTCAGCCCGAGCACGATCCAGATCTCCGCGCCGATGCGACGGCGCGTGGCACGGTCCGGGCGCGCGGGAGCGCCGTCGGCGGTGCCGGGGACGACGGCGGCCGTCGGGCCGGGCACGGGCGCGGCGGGGGAGCCGGGAGCGGTCAGGTCGGGCACGGTCCGGTTATAGCACCGCTCCCCAGAAGCCACCTCGACGCCCCCTGAATGAATCCTGTCCGCCCACCACGGGCACAGCGCCCTGCGAGCACGCGATCCGCGACCGGATCGTCGTCAATGTGGTCGCGTACCCCGTGTTCGGCGGGTGGGGTGGAGAGGGGAGGGGCAGTGGGTCAGGGGCGGGGTGGGCGGCCCGGGCGGCGGGGCGGGCGGACGTCGCGGGGGAGGCGGCCGGCGTCGTCGAGCGCGCGGCGCAGGAGCATCTCGATCTGCGCGTTGACGCTGCGCAGGTCGTCGGCGGCCCAGCGGGCGAGGGCGTCGTGCACGGCGGGGTCGAGGCGCAGGAGGACCGACTTGCGCTGCGGCCGCTGCGCTCGGCCTGTGCCCGACGACGCCTGCTCGCCCGACGAGGACGCGTCGCCCTCCGGCGTGGCCTGCTGCCCGCCCGAGGGCACGCCGCGGCCCGACGACGGCTGGTCGCCGTCGTCGGGCGCGTCGCGCTTCTCGGGCGGCGTGGGCCCGACGGGCGTCACTGGTACAGGGACCCCGTGTTGACGACGGGCGTCACGCGGCTGTCGCCGCAGAGCACCACGAGGAGGTTGGAGACCATGGTCGCGCGGCGCTCGTCGTCGAGCGTGACGATGTCCTCGGCCTCGAGGCGGGACAGGGCGTCCTCGACCATGGACACCGCGCCCTCGACGATGCGCGAGCGCGCCGCGATGATCGCCCCGGCCTGCTGGCGCTGGAGCATCGCCTGCGCGATCTCGGGCGCGTAGGCGAGGTTGGAGATGCGGGCCTCGATGACCTCGACGCCTGCCACGACGACGCGCTCCGCGACCTCCGCCGCGATCTCGGCCGAGACGACCTCCGTCGCGCCGCGCAGCGACTCCTCGCCGGCCTCGGCGTCGTCGTAGGGGTGGGACATCGCGACGTGGCGCAGCGCGGACTCGGCCTGGACCACGACGAAGTCGTCGTAGTCCTCGACCGCGAACGACGCCTTGGCGGTGTCCGCGACCTGCCAGACGACGATCGCGGCGATGTTGATCGGGTTGCCGTCGGCGTCGTTGACCTTGAGCTCGCTCGTCTCGAAGTTCCGGACGCGCACGGACACGCGGCGGCGGGTGCTGAGCGGCACGGTCGCGACGAGGCCCGTGGTGCGGACGGTGCCGAGGTAGCGGCCGAAGAACTGGACGACGACCGTCTCGCCGGGGTTGATGACGGCGACGCCGGTCGGGACGAGCACGCCCGCGAGGAACGCCAGGACGCCGAGCGTGATGAGCACGGCGGGGTTGCCGGCGTCCGCCGCGGCGGCGACGACGAGCCCCGTGCCGCCGAGGAGCAGGACGATGCTCAGCGCGATGACGGCGGCCGCGCCGCCCGCGCCGAGGGACCAGGCGGGCCGCTCGGTGACGTCGACGCGCGTGCCGTCGTGGCCGACGGGGCGGCCGGTCGGTTCGCCGCCGACGGACTCCTGCGGGGGTGCTGCGCTCTCGGTCACGGTGGTCGTCCTCTCCTGCGGCGGGGCCGCGTCGTGTATAGCAAAGTGATATCACATTTGCGAGCGAGGCCGCTATGCGTCCCGCGAGGCTTGCGCGACGCGGCCCGCGCGTGGGAACCTACAAACAGGTTTGCAGCACAAAGTAGTTTCCGGAGTCACCCGAACGACCCGAACGACCGAGAGGCCACCATGACGACCGATCACGGCGACGCCGTCCACGACGGAGCCGTCGGCGACCCGGACGAGCCGACCCTCGGCGCCGCCGAGACGCTCCACCTCATCCGCGAGCAGCAGGAGCGCGCGCGCCGGGCGACCGAGCCCGACCCGCGGCTGCTGTTCCTCGCGTGGGGCGTCGCGTGGCTCGTCGGCTACCTGTGCCTCTGGACGAGCGCGGTCCGCGTCGCCGACGGGACCGCGACGGTCCGCGTCACGAGCGGGGCCGGCCAGGTCATGGGCGCCCAGCCCGAGCCGTGGGCCTTCTGGGTCTTCTTCAGCCTCATCGCGGCCGCCGTCGCGTTCACGATCGTCCACAGCGTCACGCGCACCGCCGGGACGCGCGGCGTGAGCGCCCGCACCGGAGCGATGTACGGGTGGTCGTGGATGCTCGGGTTCGTGTGCTTCGGCCTCGTGCTCGGCGGGCTGGCCCGCGCCGGGGCGTCCGAGGAGGTCATGGCGCTCGCGAGCAACGCGTTCGCGTGCGTCGTCGTCGGCCTCCTCTACCTCGGCGGCGCGGCCGCGTTCGGTGACCGCGGGCTGTTCGTGCTCGGCGTGTGGATCCTCCTCACCGCGGCCGTCGCGACCTTCGCCGGGCTGCCGCTCACCTACCTCGTCATGGCGCTCGCGGGCGGCGGCGGCTTCCTCGTCATGGCCGGGATCGAGCAGGTCGTGCGCGTCCGACGGCGGCGCCGCGCGCCCCGGCCCGTGCCCGCCCGGCCGGCGGGAGGTGCGGCCGATGCCTGAGGTCGGGCTCGATCCCGTCATCCACGCGCCCGCGCGGCTGCGCGTGGTCGCGACGCTCGCCACCCTCCCGCCGGGCGACGAGCTGTCCTTCCCCAAGCTCCAGAAGCTCCTCGACATGACCGCGGGCAACCTCTCCACGCACCTGCGCAAGCTCGAGGACGCCGGCTACGTGACCGTCACCAAGACGCACGAGGGCCGCACGCCCGCCACCTACCTGTCCCTCACCGCCCGCGGTCGCGGCGCCTTCGAGGACTACACGACCGCCCTGAACGCCCTCCTGAAGGGAGCCCGACCATGAGCGACGAGCGCACCAGGCGCACCGAGCGCACCGAGCGCACCGAGCGCACCGAGAGCGCCCCGCGCACCGGCCCGGTCCGGACCGCCCGGGCCGAGCCCGCGCCGTCGGGCACGGACCGCACCCCGCCCGTGGTCGCCGTCGACCGCGTGACGCGCCGCTTCGGCACGGTCGTCGCGCTCGACGACGTGTCCCTCACCGTCGGGGGCGGCGAGCTCGTCGGTCTGCTCGGCCCGAACGGCGCCGGGAAGTCGACCCTGCTGTCCCTGGTCAGCGGGCAGCGTCGGCCCGACTCCGGGACGGTGCGGCTGCTCGGGGGCGACCCGCGCGACGCGCGCAGCCGCGTCGGCCTCGGCCTCACGCCGCAGGAGACGGGCCTGCCCGCGACGCTCAAGGTGCGGGAGGTCGTGGACTTCGTCGGCGGCCACTACCCCGACCCGGTCCCGACGGCGGAGCTGCTCGAGCAGTTCGGCCTCACCGAGCTGGCGGGCCGCCAGACGGGCGCGATGTCGGGCGGGCAGAAGCGCCGCCTCGCCGTCGCGCTGTCGCTCGTGGGCCGCCCGCGCGTCGTCCTGCTCGACGAGCCGACGACGGGCCTCGACGTCGGCGCGCGGCAGGCGCTGTGGGACGCGATCCGCGCGTACCACGCGGCCGGCGGGACGGTGCTCCTCACGAGCCACTACCTCGAGGAGGTGCAGGCGCTCGCGCAGCGCGTCGTCGTCATCGACCAGGGCGTCGTCAAGGCCGACGACTCGCTCGACACGATCCTGCGGCGCGTGTCGCTGCGGCGCGTCGTCGTCGGGTCGGCCGTCGACCTGCGCGACCATCCGGGCGTCGTGCGGGCCGACCGCCTCGGCGACGGCCGCCAGGAGCTGTACACGCCCGACGCCGACGCGCTCGTGCGCGAGCTCGTCACCTCGGGCGTCGACTTCCACGACCTCGAGATCCGGGGCGCGAGCCTCGAGGAGGCGTTCGAGCAGATGGTCGCGCGCGACGCGGCCCCGACGACGGAGGCACGGGCCCGATGACCACCACGACCACCACCCCGCGGACGGCGGCGCTGCCCGGGCCGCTGCGCCTCACGTGGCTGCACCTCAAGTACCAGTTCCTCGAGACCGTGCGCGTTCCCGTCGCGGTGCTCGGCAACCTGCTGTTCCCCGCGCTCGCCATGTTCTTCTTCGTCGTGCCGCAGAAGGCGGTGGCGCAGGACCCCGTGGCGGCGACCATGGCCGTCGCGTCGCTCGGTCTGTTCGCGATCTGCTCGGCGAGCCTGTTCACGTACGGGCTCGGCGTCGCGGAGGACCGGCAGCTGCCGTTCGACCCGTTCGTCCGCACGCTGCCCGCGGGGCCCGCGCCGCGCATGGCCGCGCGCGTGCTCAACGGCGGGATCTTCTCGCTGTTCGGGCTCGTCCCGCTCATCCTCATCGGCTGGCTGTTCACCGACGCGAGCGTCACCGCGACGCAGCTCCTCGCGGGCGTCGGGACGGTGCTGCTCGTGTCCGTGCCGTTCGTGCTGCTCGGCATGGCGATCGGCTACTCGCTGTCGGCGAAGGCGGCGCTCCCGGTGGTCCAGGTGATCCTCTTCCCGCTCGCGTTCGCAGGCGGCCTGTTCCTGCCGCCGTTCCTCTTCCCCGACTGGCTCGACGCGATCTCGAAGGTCACCCCGACCCGCGCGGGCCGCGACCTGCTGGTCCAGGCCCTCACGGGCGAGCCGGCGTACGGCGCGGCGTGGTTCGTGCTCCTCGGCTGGACGGTCCTGTTCGCCGTCCTCGCGGTCGGCGCCTACCGCCGCGACGAGGGCCGCCGCTTCCGCTGACCCACACCCTCCGCCGAGCACGGGATCAGCGACCGGATCCGAGCGATCCCGGTCGCCGACCCCGTGCTCGGCGGGTGTCGGTTCCGGGGATCAGGCCGCGCGGCGGAGGCGGAGGGAGTTGCCGACGACGAGCACCGAGCTCGCGGCCATCGCCGCGCCCGCGATCATCGGGTTGAGCAGGCCGGCCGCCGCGAGCGGGATCGCCGCGACGTTGTACGCGAAGGCCCAGAAGAGGTTCTGCTGGATGACGCGCAGCGTCCGGCGCGACAGCCGGATCGCGGTCGCCGCGCTGCGCAGGTCCCCGCGGACGAGCGTGAGGTCGCTCGCCTCGATCGCGACGTCGGTGCCGGTCCCCATCGCGAGCCCGAGGTCGGCCGTCGCGAGCGCGGCGGCGTCGTTCACGCCGTCCCCGACCATCGCGACGACGCGCCCCTCGTGCTGGAGCCGGGCGACGACGTCGACCTTCTCGTCGGGGAGGACGCGCGCGACGACGTCCGCCTCCGCGATGCCGACGGCGCGCGCCGCCTCGAGGGCCGCGCCCTCTCCGTCGCCCGTGAGCAGGTAGGGCCGCAGACCGAGCTCCCGGAGCTCGCGCACCGCCTCGGCCGACGTGGGCTTCACCGGGTCGCGCAGCACGAGCACCGCGCGCGCCCGGCCGTCCCACGCGACGACGACGGCGCTCGCCCCCGACGCCTCGGCCGCCGCGAACGCGTCGTCGAGCGCCGCGTCGGGCACCACGCCCTCGCGCGCGAGCCACGCCGGCTGCCCGACGAGCACCCGGCGCGCGGTGAGCCCCGCGGCGCCGTCGGCCCCGAGCGAGAGGCCCGAGTGCGCGGTCCGGACGACGGCCTCGACCCCGCCGCCCGGGGCGCTGCGGAAGTCGAACGCCTGGAGCGAGCCCACCACGACGCCGTCGGCCCCGACCGTGGGACCGTCGTCCGACGCCGGGGCGCCCGCGGGCAGGTCGCGCGCCGCCGCGGTGATCGCGCGCGCGATCGGGTGCTCGCTCAGGGCCTCGACAGCGCCCGCGTGCCGCAGGGCGTCGCGCGCGTCCGCGGCCGCCGGGTCGTCGGCCACGAGCCGGTCGAGCGGTGCGCGGCCCGACGGCGTCACGACCGCCTCGAGCGCCATCGCGCCCTGGGTGACCGTGCCCGTCTTGTCGAGCACGACCGTGTCGACGCGGCGCGTCGACTCGAGGATCTCCGGTCCCTTGATGAGCACGCCGAGCTGCGCGCCCCGGCCCGTGCCGACGAGCAGGGCCGTGGGCGTCGCGAGCCCCAGCGCGCACGGGCACGCGATGATGAGGACCGCGACCGCGGCGGTGAACGCGAGCTGCGTCCCCGCGCCGGCGAGGAGCCACGCGGCCAGGGTGCCGACCGCGAGCACGAGCACGACGGGCACGAACACCGCGGAGATGCGGTCCGCGAGCCGCTGCACCGGGGCCTTGCCCGTCTGCGCCTGGCTGACGAGCCGGCCGATCTGCGCGAGCGTCGTCTCCTCGCCGACGCGCGTCGCCCGCACCAGGAGCGCACCCGCCGCGTTCACCGTCGCGCCGGTCACGGCGTCGCCCGGGCCGACGTCGACCGGCACCGGCTCGCCCGTGAGCAGCGACGTGTCGACGGCGCTCGACCCCTCGAGCACGACGCCGTCCGTCGCGATCTTGTCGCCCGGGCGCACGAGGAACGCGTCCCCGACCGCGAGGTCGGCGGCGGGCACGCGCTCGGTGACGCGCGCGCCGTCGGGCCCGGTGCGCGGGGTGCCGTCGGGGGCGAGCAGGACGCGCTCCGCGTCCTTCGCGCCGAGCTCGAGCAGCGACCGCAGCGCGTCGCCCGCGCGCCGCTTCGAGCGGTGCTCGGCGTACCGCCCCGCGAGCAGGAACGTCGTGACGACCGCCGCGACCTCGAAGTAGAGCTCGGGGGTGGCGCCCGCGTGGCCGCGCGACGGGACGAGCGTCGGCTCCATGCGCATCCCGAGCTCGCCCGCGCCGCCCAGCAGCAGCGCCCACAGCGACCAGAGCGTCGCCGCGACCACGCCGAGCGAGACGAGCGTGTCCATCGTCGACGCGCCGTGCCGGGCCGCGCGGAACGCCGCCGTGTGGAACGGCCACGCGGCCCAGGTGACGACGGGCAGCGCGAGCGCCGCGACGACCCACTGCCAGCCGGTGAACTGCAGCGCCGGGACCATCGACAGCGCGACGACCGGCACGGTGAGCACCGCCGCGACGCGCAGGCGCTGCGCCAGCACGACGCCGCGGTCGGTCGGGGCGGCGCCGTCGTCGGGTGCGGCGGTGGCGCGGTCAGCCCTGGTGGCGCGGTCGGCCCCGACGGCGCGGGCGGGCTCGGTGGCAAGGTCGCCGGAGGTGCTCGGGCCCGCCTCCGCCTCCTCCGGCCGCGCCGGCGCCTCGGCGGTCGTCTCGCCCAGGTCCGCCGGGGGAGTGCTCTCGACGGTGGTGGCGGTTGCGCGGCGGGTCGTGACGCGGGCGGTGTAGCCGGCCTTCTCGACGGCGTCGACGAGGTCGGCGTCGGTGACGTCGGCCGCGAGGACGACGTGCGCGGTCTCGAGCGGCAGGTTGACCGTCGCCGTGACGCCCTCGACGCGGTTGAGTCGCTTCTCGACACGCGCGACGCACGACGCGCACGTCATGCCGCCGATCGCGAGGTCGACCTCGGCGACGGGCCGGGCCTCCGCGGCTCCGCCGGGTGCGGCGGTCGGCGTGGGGGCGGGCTGTGCGGTCATCGGTGGGGCTCCTCGACGGGGTGCGGGGCGAGGTCGCCGCGGTGGTCCGGCGTGGTGGCCGTCGCGGCGGGCGCGGCCGTGCCGGTGCGGACGGGCGCGCGGGGGTCGGGGTCGTGGTGACGACCGGGACCCGGGGTGCCCGACGACGGTCGCGGCCTCGTGCGGTCGAGGCGCGTCCCGCCGTCGGGCACCGGGGAGGTGCGGACCGGGACGGTCAGGCGCGGGGCGGGACCTGGAGGTCGTACGTCTTCGTGGCGGGTGCGGCGTCCGCGGCGGGCTCGGTGCCGCAGCCGCACGCGCAGTCGTGCGCCTCCTGCTTGTCGGCCGCCTGCTCGGCGTACTGGGCGGCGAGGGCGTCCTGCTGGACCTCGACGGACTCGACCGCGTAGCCGGCCTCGTCGACGGCCTCGCGCAGCGCGGCCTCGTCGAGCGGGTCGTCGGAGAAGACCGTGACCTCGGACGTGCTGCCGACGCGGAGCTCGACGCTCACGTTCTCGACGCCGGCGACGGCCTCGAGGTCCTTCGTGACGTGGGCGACGCAGTTGCCGCAGGTCATGCCGGTGACGCCCAGGGTCGTGACGGTGCTCATGGTGCTCCTCGGGTGGTGGGTGGTCAGCTGCGGACGAGGCGGGCGATGGCGTCGGCGGCCTCCTTGACCTTCGCCGCGCCCTCCGTCTCGGACTGGCGGGCCGCGTCCACGACGCAGTGGCCCAGGTGGTCCTCGACGAGGCCGATGCTCACGGCCTGGAGCGCCTTGGTGACGGCCGAGACCTGCGTGAGGATGTCGATGCAGTAGACGTCCTCGTCGATCATGCGGGCGATGCCGCGCACCTGGCCCTCGATGCGGCGCATGCGCTTGAGGTACGCCTCCTTGTCGGACGCGTAGCCGTGCGGACCGGTGTGGACCGCCTGCTCCTGCTCGACGGCCGTCGCCTCGGTCGTGTCGGTCATGCTCTCCTCCTCGTCCAGGACGCGGTAGCGCGCCCGCCGCCTCGGTGGTGCGGCGGTGATACCCCGTCAGGGTACGCCCCATCATACCCCGGTGAGGTATGCGCGGGGAGGCTCCCCCCGCGCCTCCCCGCGCATGACACGTGTCATGCCCGGCGCGTGAGGACTCCACCCCGACCGGTGACGGGCCGCACTGCCGCAGGCGCCCCGACGCCGCGAGGCTGGAGGCACCACCACACGAGAGGCGCACCATGACCGACATCGTCACCGGGCTCCAGGAGCTCACGCAGAGCCTTCCCCCGTTCCTGCGCTGGGTCGGCGTCCTGCTCGCGGGCGCGATCCCGTACGTCGAGGCCGAGGGTGCCGCGGTCCTGGGGGTCGTGGCCGGCGTCAACCCGTTCGTCGCGATCCCGGTCGCGATCGTCGGCAACGCGATCGCGCTCGCCGCGGTCGTCTGGCTCATCAGCGCGGCCCGCTCCGGGATCACGCGCGGACGCACCGTCGAGAGCTCGCCCAAGCGCCAGCGGATGCGGCAGGTCTTCGACCGCTACGGCGTGCCCGGCGTCAGCCTCCTCGGGCCGCTGCTCCTGCCGAGCCACGTCACCGCCGCGGCGATGGTCGGGTTCGGCGCACCGCGCGCCCGCGTCTTCACGTGGGGCGTCGTGGCCGTCGCGGCCTGGGCCCTCGTGCTGGGCGTCGTCGTGCACCTCGGCGTGAGCGCCGCCGTCGGCTGACGGCCGGGTCACGACGCCGTCACGGCGGCATCACGATTCGGCGCACGCCGCGCGGTGCGGTGACCCCGCCCCTACCCTCCGAAGCATGGGCAGGGGAGCCGGAGCACGACACGCGCTGCGCGTGACGGTGATGTCGGTCGCGCTCGCGGGCGCCGGGCTGGTCGCGGCGCCGCCCGCGGGCGCGTGCGCGTGCGGCGGGTTCGTCGACGGGCCCGCGTACGACACGTCGGTCTCGCACGAGACCGCGGTCCTCCAGTGGGACGGGACCACCGAGACGATGCTCGTCGAGCTCGCCACGCTGTCGAACGCGCCCGAGGTCGGCCTGCTGCTGCCCACGCCCGCACCGGCGGAGGTCGCGCTCGCCGACCCGCAGGTGTTCCGCGAGCTCGACGAGCTCACCCGGCCGCGCGCCGTCGTCTCCGACACGCGGTGGTGGCCCGAGCTCGGCTTCGGGAGCGGGGCGGACGCCGCGGCGGGTGCGGGCGTGACGGTGCTCGACGAGGTCCGGCTCGGGCCGCTCGACGTCACGACGCTCGGCGCGACCGACACGGGCGCGCTCGACGCGTGGCTCACGGAGCGCGGGTTCCAGCTCCCCGAGACGATCTGGACGGCGCTGGCCCCCTACGTCGGGGAGGGCTGGTCGTTCGTCGCCGCCCGGCTCGCGCCCGAGGAAGCGGCCGCGTTCGACGGCACGCTCCAGCCGCTCCGGGTCACGTTCCCGAGCGGCTCGCTCGTCTACCCCATGCGCATGTCCGCCGTCGCCGAGGACCCCCAGAGCACGCGCACGTACGTCCTGGCCGACCACCGCGTCGACCGCGTCGACCCGACCGCCGAGGCGCAGGCGCCGACCGTGCGGTTCGCCGGGCGCCTCGACCCGGCGGACGTGACGTCGCAGGAGCTCGCCGCGCTCCTCGCGGGAGGCGGCTTCGTCACGGCCCACGAGCAGGTGTTCACCGAGCCGGCGACCCAGATCGTCTCCGACTTCTCCTTCGCGCCCGCCGCCGCGGACGTCGCCCACACCCCGACGTACGCCGTGGTCGCCGAGAAGCGGATCGGCCCGTTCTTCGCCGGGCCCGTCCTCGCGTTCGCCGGCGTGCTCGCGCTCGCGGCGCTCGTCGTCTGGAGAGGCCGACGACGTCGCTCGCCCTCGCCGGCCCTCGCACCGCACCCCGCCCGCGCCTGAGCGGCGCGACCCGGCCCGCGCCCGGGTCACCCCGTACGGGCGAGACGCGCGGTTCGCCGCGACACGCGGCACCGCCGGGTGTTCCATGGAGGCGAAGCGGGAGGCGCCCGGGCCCAGGCCGTCGGGAGCCGGCCCGTCACCTCGGCAGGGGAGTGACCCATGACGATCCAGGACCCGATCCTCACCGCCTTCTCGCGCACCGCGAAGCAGGTCTGGTACTGGCCGGTGATCCGCGGCGTGCTCGCCATCCTCTTCGGCATCGTCGCGCTCGCGTGGCCGGACAAGACGGCGGCCGTCGTCATCTGGGTGATCGGCATCTTCGCCGTTGTCGACGGCATCGTCGAGATCGTCGAGGGGATCCGGCGCCGCGGCACGGGGAGCGGCACCGCGCTGCTCGTGACGATGGGCGTGCTGAGCCTCGCGGTCGGCGTCGTGCTGCTCGCGTGGCCGGGCAAGACGGCGATCGTGCTCACCTGGATCGTCGGCTTCTGGGCCGTGGTCTACGGCCTGTTCCAGACGGTCGCGAGCCTCGACCTGCGCAAGGTCCCCGGGAGCGGGTGGGGCTGGGGCGTCGTCGCCGGCCTGCTCGGCATCGTGTTCGGCCTGCTCGTGCTCTTCAACGTCAACGCCGGCCTGGTGTCGATCGTGTGGCTGCTCGCGCTCTTCGCGATCGTCTGGGGTGTCATGCTCATCGCGTTCGGCGTCCAGATCCGCTCGCTCGGCCGACAGGCCGGACGCGCGGCAGCACCCGGCACCTACTGACCCACGCCGGCCCGCGACGAGGCCGGCGCGGTCCGATCAGCTGGGCGTCGTGGCCGCGAGAGCGACCGTGCGTCTCACGGCCGCTGCGCCGGTCGTTCCGATCGGGTGGCTTCGCCCGGGTGAGCGCGTCGGGAAGCCGGCCGTACCCGGCGACGTGCTCGTGTCGACCGGCTCGGGGAGCGATCGCCGAGGTTCTCGTCGTGGGGAGGCGTGGCGGTGCGCGGTTTCGCGCGCGACTGTCTGTGCCGGGAGACAACAAGGCCCCGGGGGGTCCCTCACCGAAGCGAGTCGCCATGATTCCCGGGGCTCTCTGTTGGCTACAGTCTAGCGACTCGCACGCACGTCGCTCAACAGGGGGCCCACGGATGTCGATGTACCCGCCCGTCCAACGCACGATGGTCGGGCTGCTGTCACGACCGCGGATGTCCACGTACGAGCAGGCGTCCGGGGGTGACCTGCCGGCCGCGGTCGACCTGTACAGGTGGAACCTGGACATCTCGATGGCGCTGTTCGAGGCGATCCACTACCTGGAGGTCGCGGTACGCAACCGGATCGACGACGCGCTGACGCAGCGTGCGGGAGCCGGGGTGGACTGGCTCGACTCGCCGTCCAGCGTGCCGCTCAACGGAGGGACGAGGGCCAGGATCGCCAAGGCGCGGGAGTTCGCGTCCCGGCACGGCCGGGTGCCCACACACGGTCACGTCATCGCGGAGATCACGTTCGGCTTCTGGCCGTACCTGTTCGCCGACAACTACAACCGCACCCTGTGGCAGCCCGCGCTGAAGAGGGCCTTTCCCACCGCACAGCGGACCGCGCTCCACACGCAGCTGACGGCCGTGAGCGACCTGCGCAACCGGATCGCGCACCACGAGCCACTGCTCGCCCTCGACATCGCGCGCGAGTACCAGGGGATCATCTCGCTCGCGGAGCTTGTCGAGCCGCGGCTGGGATGGTGGATCGACACGACGTCGCGCGTCGACGCGGTGCACCGCGCTGACCCCCGCCTCTGACCTGTCGACGAGCGGTCGCCGGGCGCGAGACGTCGGCCGCCCGCCCCGCCGACCACAGGGTTGCTGTCGTCCTGAGCGTCAGAACGCCAGCAACCCCGTGCTCGACGGGTGGGATGCTCCGGCCGGACGCCGTCAGGCGGGGCGGGCCTCCGCGGCCGCGCGGGCGGCGGCGGGGAACGCGTCGAGGATGCGGGCGACGGCGGCGTCGTCGTGGGCGGCCGAGACGAACCACGCCTCGAACACCGACGGCGGCAGGCTCACGCCCGCGTCGAGCATCGCGTGGAAGAAGGCGCGGTACCGGAATGTCTCCTGCGCCTGGGCCTGCGCGTAGTCGCGCACGCCCGCGGTCGCGGCGAGCTCGCCGAACATCACGGAGAAGAGCGAGCCCGCGCGCTGCACGCGGTGCGGCACGCCCGCCGCGTCGAGCGCGGAGCCGACCGCCGACGACAGCACGCCCGCGACCTCGTCGACGCGCGCGTACACCGCGTCGTCGGCGAGCCGCAGCGTCGCGAGACCCGCCGCGACCGCGACGGGGTTCCCGGACAGCGTCCCCGCCTGGTAGACGGGGCCGAGCGGCGCGAGCTGGTCCATCACGCTCGCCGGCCCGCCGACCGCGGCGACGGGCATCCCGCCGCCCACGACCTTGCCGAACGTGAACAGGTCGGGCGTCCAGCCCTCCGCGCCCTGGCCGCGCAGCACCGCGTTCTCGAGGCCCCACCAGCCGCTCGGCCCGACGCGGAAGCCCGTGAGCACCTCGTCGAGGATCAGCAGCGCGCCGTGCGCCGCGGTGATGCGGCGCAGGCCCTCGTTGAACCCCTCCGCGGGCGGGACGACGCCCATGTTCGCGGGCGACGCCTCCGTGATGACGGCCGCGATCTCGGAGCCGCGCTCCGCGAACGCCGCCTCGACAGCCGCGAGGTCGTTGTACGGGAGCACGAGCGTCTCGGCCGCCGTCGCCTCGGTGACCCCGGCCGAGCCGGGCAGGGCGAGCGTCGCGACGCCGGACCCGGCCTCCGCGAGCAGCGCGTCCACGTGCCCGTGGTAGCAGCCGGCGAACTTCACGACGACGTCGCGTCCGGTCACGCCGCGCGCGAGGCGGATCGCGGTCATCGTGGCCTCGGTGCCCGTGGACACGAGGCGCACGCGCTCCGCGGCCGGGACCCGGCGGCGGATCTCCTCGGCGAGCTCGACCTCGCCGAGCGTCGGCGCGCCGAACGACAGCCCGCGGGCCGCAGCCTCCTGGACCGCGGCGACGACGTCGGGGTGCGCGTGCCCGAGCAGGGCGGGACCCCACGAGCACACGAGGTCGACGTACTCGCGCCCCGCGACGTCGGTCACGTACGGGCCGCGCGCCGACGCGAGGAACCGCGGGTCGCCACCCACGGACCCGTAGGCGCGCACGGGCGAGCTCACGCCGCCCGGGAGCACGCCCTGCGCGCGCACGAACGCCGCGTGGTTGTCCGCACCGCCCGCGCCCGGTGCGCCGAACAGCGCCGCGTCCTGCGCCTGCACGGCCTCCGCCGTCCCGAAACCGCCCGTGTCCGTCATGCCCGCGTCCTTCCGTCGTTCTCGTCCAGCCAGCCCGCGAGCTCCGTCGCCCAGTACGTGAGGATCACGTCCGCGCCGGCGCGCTTGATGCCCAGCACCGACTCCGTGATCGCGCCCCGCCGGTCGATCCAGCCGTTCGCGGCGGCGGCCTCGATCATCGCGTACTCGCCCGACACCTGGTACGCCGCGACCGGCACCGGCGACATCTCCGCGACCGCCGCGAGGACGTCGAGGTACGACCCGGCGGGCTTCACCATGACCATGTCCGCGCCCTCGGCGAGGTCGAGGTCGGCCTCGCGCAGGCCCTCGCGGGCGTTGCCCGCGTCCATCTGGTACGTGCGGCGGTCACCCTGGAGGGCCGAGTCCACGGCCTCGCGGAACGGCCCGTAGAACGCGCTCGCGTACTTCGCGGAGTACGCGAGGATGCCGACGTCGTCGAACCCGGCGCCGTCGAGCGCCTCGCGGATCACCGCGACCTGGCCGTCCATCATGCCCGACGGCGCGACGACGTCCGCGCCCGCGCGCGCCTGCGCGACGGCCATCGAGGCGTAGCGGTCGAGCGTCGCGTCGTTGTCGACGACGACGCCCCCGTCCCGGCCCTCGGCCAGCACGCCGCAGTGCCCGTGGTCGGTGAACTCGTCGAGGCACGTGTCCGCCATGACGACCGGCCCGCCGCCCGCGTGCTCGCGCGCCGCCTCGACCGCGACCCGGATGCCGCGCTGCAGGATGCCGTCCGCGGCGTCCGCCTGCGTGCCGGTCGCGTCGCGCTCGGCGGGGATGCCGAAGAGCATGACGCCGCCGACCCCGGCGCGCGCGGCGTCGCGCACGGCGTCCGCGAGCGTCGCCTCGGTGTGCTGCACGACGCCCGGCATCGACGAGATGGGGCGCGGGGCGTCGAGGCCCTCCTTGACGAACAGGGGAAGCACGAGGTCGGACGCGTGCACGCGCGTCTCGGTCACGAGGCGCCGCACGCGCGGGCTGGTGCGCAGGCGGCGCGGCCGGTGGTGCCCGACGGGGAGCTGGTGGGTCACGAGGGGTCTCCTTCGGGGGTCGGGTCGGCAGGGGTCGTGCCCGCGGCGGGGGGAGCGGCCGGGTCGTCGGGCTCGGCGGTCGTGCGGGTGGCGGAGCCGGTGGCGGCGAGCGCGCCGACGAGCGCGGCGGCCAGCGCGGCGTCGGTCGGGCGGTCCGCGACCGCGTCGAGCCGCAGCCCGACGTCGCGCGCGGCCCGGGCGGTCGGGTCGCCGATCGCGACGCCCACGACGTCGTCGCGCGGCCCGAGCTGGCGCGCGATCTCGCGCGCGACGCTCCCGGAGGTCAGCACGACGGCGTCCACCGCGCCCGCGCGCCACGCCGCGACGACGTCCGGCGCGAGCGTGTGCGTGACGGTGCGGTAGACGGTGACGACGTGCGGGACGTACCCGAGGTCGTGCAGGCCGTCGTGCATCGTCGGCGCGGCGAGGTCCCCCTGCGGCAGCAGGACCACACGGCTACCTCGCGAGGCAGAGGTGTGGTCCCCCGAGGGAGAGCCCTGGTCGGCCGAAGGAGAGGTCCGGTCCGATGTAGAGAGGGTCGCGAACGCGGCGACGAGGCCGCGGGCCGAGTTCTCGTCGGGCTCGAGCTCGACGCTGATGCCGACCGCCTCCAGGGCGCGGCGCGTCGCGGGCCCGACGGCGGCCCAGCGGGCCCGGCTGGCCGCATCGGCGAGGTCGACGCCCCGGCGGGCGGCGCTCGCGAGGAGCTCGTCGATCGCGTTGACGCTCGTCACGACGACCCACGCGAAGTCGCCGTGGGCCAGGCGGGCGAGGGCACCGTCGACGGGCGCGGTGTCCTCGACGGGCGCGCGCTCGATCGCCGGGCTGACGAGGACGTGGGCGCCCGCGTCGCGGAGCGTCGTCGCGAGCCCCGCGGCGCGCTCGGGCGCGCGGGGGACCAGGACGGTCCGACCGGCGAGCGCGTCGGCCCGGCGGGCTGCACCCGCGGCGCCGACGGCGTCCGCTGCGCCCACGCCGTCCGCTGCGCCCACGGTCTCCGCGGCGTCCGAGGGGCCGCGCGCCGGGAGCGGCGGCACCACGGGCGCGGGCCCGCGCGACGGGTCGCGCAGCGGTCCGGGGCTCATTCCGCCGCGCCGCGGTAGCCGCCGTCGCGGAGCTGCTCGCGGGCAGCCTCCACGGCGCGGTCGGTCGCCGGGGCCTCCGCGGCGGGGGCGTCGAGGACGGGGGTGCCCGCTCCGGTCTCGCGCAGCGGCGCGAGGCGCGCGGCGCCGTCGGCGAGGAGCGCGTCGGCGACGCGCGCGCCGAGCCCGCGCGCGACGTCGTCCCGGGCGGTCGCGGCAGCGGCGAGCGACCCGGTGCTCGGGGGGAGCGTGGCGCGCGCGGAGTGCGTGAGCTGCTCGGCGCCGTCGACCCGCGCGACGACGGCGGTCAGCGCCACGTCGCCGTCCTCGACGACGGCGTGCGCGCCGACGGGCGCCGCGCACCCGGCCTCGAGCCGGCCGAGCAGTGCGCGCTCGGCGAGCACGGCGAGGCGCGTGGGCTCGTGGTCGAGGTCGTGCAGGGCGCGGGCGAGGACCGGGTCGTCGAGCGACGACGTGCGGACCTCGACGGCGAGCGCGCCCTGCCCGGCGGCGGGAGCCATGATCGCGGTGTCGATGACCTCGGACACGGCCTCGAGCCGGCCGAGGCGGGCGAGGCCCGCGTACGCGAGCACGACGGCGTCGAGGTCCGCCTCCTCGCCGAGCGCCCGGGCGAGGCGCGTGTCGACGTTGCCGCGGATGTCGACGACGTCGAGGTCGGGGCGGACTGACCGGAGCTGCGCGGCGCGCCGCGGCGACCCGGTGCCGACGCGCGCGCCGCGCCGGAGCGTCGTGATGGTCAGGCCGCCGCGCGCGCACAGGACGTCGCGCGGGTTCTCGCGCTCGGGCGTGACGACGGTGAGCCCCGGCGCGGGCTCGGTCGGGAGGTCCTTGAGCGAGTGCACCGCGACGTCGCACCGGCCGTCGAGCAGCGCCTCGCGGAGCGCGGTCACGAAGACGCCCGTCCCGCCCATCTGGGCGAGCGAGCCGGTGAGCACGTCACCGTCGGTGCGGATGCGCACGATCTCGACGTCGCGGCCGGTCAGCTCTTCGAGGCGGCGGGCGACGTGGCCGGTCTGGGTCGTCGCGAGGGCGCTGCCGCGCGTGCCCACGCGGAGGGGCGTCGTACCTGCAGGACTCACGGAACCAGTCTCTCCCCACTTCGGCATTCCACGAAAATGCGCACGTCACCGCGCGGGAATGGCGCGCGGAGTGACGCGGTCCTGACGCTCGGTCAGGAACTTCCGGACAACGTGTCAGGTCAATTCGCAGAGAATTCTCGGGGCATTTCCGACGCGCAATCCGGTAAGGATTCCCTTACTCCGTGGACGCGAGGTCGCGTGCGCATTCCTGGGCGTGGCCGACGATCGACGCGAGCCCCGTCCCGGCGATCCAGCCGCCGGTCACGGCCAGCCCGGGCACGGCGTCCACGCGCGCGACGAACGCCGCGACCTCGCGCCGGAACGCGGGCGTGGGCGGGGGCAGCGCGCCGTTCCACCGCGTGACGACGTGGCCCAGGACGCGCCCGTGCAGGTCGACGCCGAAGAGGCGCGACGCGTCCGCGACGACGCGGTCGAGGTCGGGCTCCGTCGTCGCGCCGATGCGCCCGTAGCTGAGGCGCACCACGTGGTGCCCCGGTCCGGCGGCGGCGCGGACGCGGTCGCGCAGCCAGGGCCACTTGGCGGTCGAGTGGGTGAGGGCCTTGGCCTCGACGTCCGACGGCGGCGCCGCCCGCCCGGCGTCGCGGTGCGGCGGGGCGACGAGCAGGCCGGTCCCGCGCGGGGCGTCGTCGAGCTCGGGGGCGCGCAGCAGGAGCGTCACGAGCCGCACGTCCGCGCCCGGCTCCGGGTCGGGCAGGAGGTCGGCCGCCGTCCCGACGAGCGGCCCGAGCGCGTCGACGAGCGCGGGGGTCGTCACGACGAGGCGCGGCGCGGCGAGGTCGACCGGCCCGCCCGGCTTCTCGGCGCGCACGAGCCAGGGCGCGGGCCCCCCGTCCGGGGCCAGGGCGCGCGAGATGCCCGTGACCTCGTGGCGCAGCCGGACGTCGGTTCCCACGGCGAGCCCCTCGACGAGCCGGTGCATGCCGCCGTCGATGCCGCGCACGGCCGACCCGGCCGGGGCGAGCGCGCGCATCGACGCGACGGCGCGCGCGAGCGACCCCTCGCGCTCGAACGCCTCGCGCAGCCCCGGCGCGACCGCGGCGACGTCCAGCCGGTCGAGCGGGGCGGAGTGCACGCCGGAGGCGACCGGCGCGACGAGCCGCTCGGTCACGCGCGCCCCCATGCGGGACCGCGCGAGCGTCTCGAGCGTCCGCAGGTCGGTGAACCGGCGGGGCAGCACCCGGTCGAGGCTCGCGCGCAGCGCCCCGCCGAGGCCGACGGCGCGGCGCACGTCCCGTGCCCAGGGGTCCGCCGGGATCCCGAGGACGCCCGCGCGCGGCAGGGGGTAGGAGTGCCCGGCGGCGTAGCCCCACGCCCCCGCGCCCGACGGCTCGACGACGTCCAGCCCCAGCTCGCGCACGAGGTCGCCGACGGCGGTGCCGCGCGCCGCGAACGACTCGGCCCCGAGGTCGACCCGCACGCCGTCGAGGCCGGGCAGGTCCCCGCCGCGGACCGGTCCGCCGGGCACCGCGGCGGCGTCCAGCACGACGACGCGCAGCCCCTGCGCGCGCAGGGTCCGCGCGGCGGTGAGCCCGGCGACGCCCGCGCCGACGACGACCGCGTCCGCGGTCTCGACCCCCTCCGGTGCGGCGGGTCCGGACGGACGGGGCGTCGTCGGCTCGGTGCTCACCGTCGGGTCGCCTCCTCGGTGGCGGCGTCGGGAGCGTCGTCCGCGAGCGTGTGGACGAGCGCGACGACGCGCGTCAGGACGTCGGGGTCGGTGTCCGGGGGGACGCCGTGGCCGAGGTTGACCACGTGCCCCGGGGCGGTGCGCCCGCGGCGCACGACGTCCCGGACGTGCGCCTCGAGCACGTCCCACGGCGCGGCGAGCAGCGCGGGGTCGATGTTGCCCTGCACCGGCACGGGGGCGTGGCCGTCGGCGAGGAGCCGGGCGGCGTCGTCGAGCGGGGTGCGGTAGTCGACGCCCACGGCGACGTCCTGCACCCCGGCCGCGGTGACGGCGTCGCGCATGGCGGGGAGCAGGTGCCCCGTGCCCGTGCCGAAGTGGACGACGGGCACGCCGAGGTCCGCGACGTGGGTGAGCGCACGCGTGCTCGCGGGGGCGGCGCCGGCCGCGTAGTCCGCGAGCGAGAGCGAGCCGGCCCACGAGTCGAAGAGCTGCGCCGCGCTCGCGCCCGCCTCGACCTGCGTCCGCAAGAACGTGCCGGTGAGGTCGGCCGCCCAGTCCACGAGGCGCTGCCACGTCTCGGGGTCGCCGCGCAGCAGCGCGCGCGCCGCGAGGTGGTCGCGCGACGGACGGCCCTCCACGAGGTAGGCGGCGAGGGTGAACGGCGCACCGGCGAACCCGATGAGGGGCGTCGTGCCGAGCGCGTCGACGGTCAGCGCGACGGCCTCGCGGATCGGGGCGAGCGCGTCCTCGGTGAGCTCGCTCTCGACGAGCCGGGCGACGTCGTCGGGCGTGCGGTACGCCTGGCCCATGACGGGGCCGACGCCCGGCGCGATCTCCACCTCGACGCCCGCGAGCCGCAGCGGCACCACGATGTCCGAGAAGAAGATCCCGGCGTCCACGCCGTGCCGGCGCACCGGCTGGAGCGTGATCTCCGAGGCGAGGTCGGGGCGCAGGCACGAGTCGAGCATGCTCACGCCCTCGCGCGCGGCGCGGTACTCCGGCAGCGATCGGCCCGCCTGGCGCATGAACCACACGGGTGTGATTTCCGGGCGCTTTCCGGTCGTGCCCGCGCGCAGGGCCTGCACGAGCGGGGAGCGGTCCGTGCGGCCGTCGGTCAGGGGATGGCCCGGGGAAAGGGCGACAGGAATCACAGCTACCGATTCTGCCTCTCTCCCGGGGGAATGATTAAATCGGAGGCACTGTGGCTCTTCTCTCCCTCACGGCCAGCCACCACGAGCTGGACCTCGACGCCCTGGAACGACTCTCCACCGGGGCGCACTCGATCGGCGGCTCCGCGGTCGCGGCGTGCGACGTCATCACCGGTGCGGTCGTCCTCGCGACGTGCAACCGGTTCGAGCTGTACCTCGACGTGGACGCCCCCCTCGACGGCACCGGCGTGCAGCACGCGACCGAGCACGTCGCGCGCATGGTCGCCGAGGCGTCGGGCGTGGAGGTGGCCGAGGCGCTCGCGTCGTTCCGCACGCGCGCCGGGACCGAGGTCGCCGAGCACCTGTTCGCCGTCGCGTCGGGCCTGGACTCGATGGTCGTGGGGGAGCGCGAGATCGCCGGGCAGGTCAAGCGGGCGCTGGAGACCGCGCACGCCGACGGCGTGACGTCCTCGACGCTCGAGCTCCTCTTCCAGACGGCGTCGCGCACGTCGAAGAAGGTCAGCACGCACACGACGCTCGGCGGGGCCGGTCGCTCCGTCGTCGCGCTCGGGCTCGACCTCGCCGCGGCCGAGCTGCCGCCGTGGCCGCAGGTGCGCGCCGTCCTCATCGGCACCGGGTCGTACGCGGGCGCGAGCCTCGCCGCGCTGCGGGCGCTCGGGTGCGACGACGTGCGGGTCTACTCGCAGTCCGGCCGCGCCGAGGAGTTCGCCGCCGCGCGCGGTGTGGAGGCCGTCACGGACCTCGTCGCGGCGCTCGAGGACGCCGACCTCGTGGTGTCGTGCAGCGGCGCGCGCGGGCGGGCGCTCGCCGCGGACGCCGCGCGCCCGGGCGCCGAGCGGCGGGAGCAGGCGATCGAGCACGTGCTCGACGCCGCCGCGGTGGTGCGGGCGCGCGAGCGGGCCGCGGTGCGGGCGGGCGAGGAGCCCGTCGCGCGCCCCACGGTCGTGCTCGACCTCGCGCTGCACCGCGACGTCGACCCGCGCGTGGCCGACGTCGAGGGCGTGCTCCTGTACGACCTCGCGACGCTCGCGGCGCACTCGCCGTCGATCGCGTCCGAGCTCGTGACCCAGGCCCGCGCGATCGTCGACGAGGCGACGCGGGCGTTCGAGGAGACGCGCCTCGGCCGGGCGGCGGACACGGCGGTGGTCGCCCTGCTGGCCGACGCCGAGCGGCGCGTCGCGCTCGAGGTGGCCGACGTCGTCGCGCTGCGCGAGGCGGACGGCGACCCGGTGGAGCCGGACGAGGCCGACGAGATCGCGCGCGGCGTGCGGCGCCGCGTGCACGCCGACCTGCACCGCGCGATCGTCGCGGCCCGCGCGGAGGCCGTCGCCGCGGCGCAGGCCGAGGAGCGCGCGGTCGTCGCGGACGCCCAGGCGCTCGTCCACGAGGCCGCCGGCGTGCGCTGACCCCCGTCCGCTCGACGGACCCGCTGCCTCGGGCATCCGATTGACAGCGCAGTCATAGCCGGGAGAGGGTGGCCGACGGACGCCCGTCGTCGACCAGGAGCACCGTCGCCCCGCCACGAGCGGCCCGGGCGGCGCCTGACCGACGGCCCCGGGGCGCCCCGGGCGACGACGCCCGGTCGCACGTCGAAGAGGACATGGCATGAGACGACCACGACTCGCCCTGCTCGCCGCGGGGCTCGCGCTCGCCGTCGCGCCGGGCACGCTGCTGCCCGCCGCCGCGGGCGCCGCCCCCGCCGACGAGGGCACCGTCACCGCCGCCGCGAGCGACGACCTCACGCTCGAGGTCAACCCGTTCGTCGGCACCGAGAGCGAGGGCAACGCCTACCCGGGCGCGACCGTGCCGTTCGGCATGGTCCAGCTCAGCCCGGACAACACGAACTCCTACGCCTCGACGTCGTACAGCACGAACGCCGGGCGCGTGTGGGGCTTCAGCCACCGGCACGTGAACAGCGCGGGCTGCCCCGCGGCGGGCGAGCTGCTCGTCACGCCGGACACGAGCGCGACCCCGCGCACCTCACGCTCCTTCATCGCGATCAAGGACCAGAAGAGCACCGAGCACGCGTCGGCCGGGTTCTACGAGGTGACCCTCGCGAACGACGTGCACGCCGAGCTCACCGCGACCACGCGCGTCGGCGCGCACCGCTACACGTTCCCCGCCTCGACGACGTCGCACCTGTCGTTCAACGTGGGCCAGACGCTGCGCGACGCCGGCGCGAGCTCGGTGACGTGGGTCGACGACCGCACGCTCGAGGGCTGGGTCGACAACGGCGGCTTCTGCGGCGGCACGCCGGACAAGCAGCGGTACTTCTTCAGCGCGACGTTCGACCGCCCGGTCGCGTCGAGCGGCACGTGGGGGACCGACGCGCGCTACGTCGCGGGCTCCACGACGAGCGAGGTCGCGGGCGGCAACAACGGCGCCGTCGCGGTCTTCGACACCACGACCGACCGCGACGTCGAGGTGAGCGTGGGCGTGTCGTTCGTGAGCGTCGACGGCGCGCGCGCCAACCGCGCGGCCGAGGCCACCGACGAGGGCAGGCAGGTCGCGTTCGACACCGTGCGCGAGGAGGCCCGCGACGCGTGGAACGCCGAGCTGGGCCGTGCCGCGATCGACGCGTCGCCCGACCAGCGCCGGATCTTCTACACCCAGCTCTACAAGACGCTTCTCTCGCCGACGATCGGCAGCGACGTCGACGGCCGGTACCGGGGCATGGACCTCGACGTCCACCAGGCCGACGGCTGGGACTACTACCAGAACTTCTCGCTCTGGGACACGTACCGCACGCAGGCGACGCTGCACGCGCTCCTGCTGCCCGAGCGCGCGCAGGACATCGTGCGCTCGATGTACCAGCACCGCGTCGAGGGCGGCTGGCTGCCGCGCTGGTCGCTCGGCGCGCTGGAGACCAACATCATGGCGGGCGACCCCGTCACGCCGTGGCTCGCGGAGAACTTCGCGCTCGGCACCGTCCCGGACGACATCGCGGACCAGCTGTGGGACTACCTCGTCGAGAACGCCACGACGACCCCGCCGGACGGCGTCGCGTCCGTCGGGCGGCGCAGCACCGAGTTCTACGCCGAGCACGGCCACGTGCCGTTCTACCCCGAGAACGAGGGCGGCCTCGGCGGCCAGTTCGAGGAGTACCGCCACGGCGGCTCCGCCACGCTCGAGCTCGCGCTCGCCGACGCGAGCCTCGGCGCCGCGGCCGAGCGCACGGGCCGCGAGGGCGGTCAGGCGTTCCTCGACAGGGGTCGCAACTGGCGCAACCTCTGGAACCCGGACGTCCCGCTCTCCGGCGGCTTCCAGGGCATGGTCAACGCGAAGCGCCCGACGGGCGAGTTCGTCACCCTGCCCGAGCTGACCGACGTCACGCGCTCCGGCTTCCACGAGGGCGTGCCGTGGCAGTACCAGTGGATGGTGCCGCAGGACGTCACGGGCCTCCAGGAGGTCATGGGCGGCGAGGACGGCTTCGTCGAGCGCCTCGACTACTACTTCGACCAGCCGGCGCTCGACGCGAACCCCGGCGTCTCCCCGAGCACGTGGGCCAACGGCGGCAGCTCGTACTACACGACGATCCGCTACAACCCGGGCAACGAGCCGACGATCATGAACGCGTGGCTCTACGGCTACGTGGGCCAGCCGTGGAAGACGAACGACGTCCTCGCCGCGAACCTCAACCGCTTCCCGGACACCCCGGGCGGCGGCGTCGGGAACGACGACCTCGGCACGCTCGCCGCCTGGTACGTCATGGCGTCGCTCGGGTTCGAGCCCGTCATGCCGGGCTCCGGGATCCTCGCGCTCAACGCGCCCAAGGTGCAGTCCGCGACGGTCACGACCGACGCCGGGGCGACGCTGCGCATCGACGCGGCGGGCGCGAACGAGAAGCTCCCGAGCTACGTCGCCGGGCTGGAGGTCGACGGCGTCGCGCACACCGCCGCGTGGCTGGACGTCGCGGCGCTCCAGGACGGCGGCACGCTCGACTTCGACCTCTCCGACACGAGCGCGGGCCTCACGTGGGGCACCGGGGCGGCCGACCGCATCCCGTCGGTCTCCGCCGTCGTCCCGCCCGCACCGGTCGAGGTCGAGGCGAGCGCGCGCTGCCTCGGCGGCCGGGCGTTCGTCGCGGTCCGCGCGACCAGCACGGCCGACGCGCCCGTCGACGTGACCCTCACGACGTCGTTCGGCGAGCGGACGGTCCGGCAGGTGCAGCCCGGCAAGAGCGCCTACCAGTCGTTCACCACGCGGGCGACGTCCGTCGAGGCCGGGACGGCGACCGTCACCGTGGTCGCCGCGGACGGCACGACGTCGACGGTCGACGCGGCGTACGACGCGCTGGTCTGCGACTGACCGGCAGGTCACCGCGGGTGCGCGCCGCGCACCGGTCGAGGGTCGTCGTCGGGCAGCACGCCCGACGGCGGCCCTCGCCGCGCCGCTAGGCTCGCCGCGTGAGCACCACCACGCGCCTGGGCGTCCTCGACATCGGCTCGAACACCGTGCACCTCGCCGTCGTCGACGCCGCGTACGGGGCGCGTCCCGTGCAGGCCGCGGGGGCGCGCACGGTCGTGCGCATCATGCGCTACCTCCGGCCGGACGGGTCGCTGTCCCCGGAGGGCGTCGCGGCGATGCTCGCCGCCGTCGACGACGCGATGGCGCTCGCGCGCGAGTCGGCCGTCGACGAGATGCTGCCCATGGCGACGTCGGCGCTGCGGGACGCGACCAACGGGCCCGACGTGCTGGCGGCGATCGGCGAGCGCGTCGGGCAGCCGGTCCACGTGCTCTCCGGCGAGGACGAGTCGCGCCTGACGTTCCTCGCCGCGCGCCGCTGGCACGGCTGGGCCGCGGGCCGGCTGCTCGTCCTCGACATCGGGGGCGGGTCGCTCGAGATCGCGTCGGGCGTCGACGAGGAGCCCGACCTCGCCGTGTCCCTCCCGCTCGGCGCGGGCCGCATGACCATGGCCTTCCTGCCCGACGACCCGCCCGCGCCCGAGCACGTCGAGGCGCTGCGCGAGCACGTGCGCGCGACGCTCGCGCCCGCCGTCGCGCGGTTCGCCCGGCTCCCGCGGCCGGACCACGTCGTCGCGACGTCCAAGACGTTCCGCTCGCTCGCGCGGCTCGCGGGCATGCAGACCGAGGCCGTCGGCCCCGACGACCGGTGGCGGATGCGCCGCGCGCAGCTCGCGGACTGGGTGCCGCGGCTCGCGCGCATCACGGCCGAGGGCCGCACCGCGCTGCCGGGCATCACGCCGGAACGCACGTTCCAGATCGTCGCCGGCGGGGTGGTCGCGGTCGAGACGATGCGCGCGCTCGGCGTCGACGAGGTCGAGATCTGCCCGTGGGCGCTGCGCGAGGGCGCGATCCTGCGCCGCCTCGACCACGCCTGACGTCCGGCGACCCGCTCAGCCGTCGGCTCCCGCCGCACCGCGCGGCGTCGCCCACCGCGGCGCGTCCGCGCCCCACGGCCGGGCCGGGGCCGGGTAGTCGTCGACGGGCTCGCCCGCGAGGCGGTCGAGCGCGGGCCGCGTCGTCGTCGTCTCGACGTCCCGGCCGTCGAGCCGCACCCGGTGCCCGACGACGCACCGCGCCCCCGGCGTCCGCGGCGGCCCGTGCGCGGGGTCGCGCCCGGGGGCCGAGAGCAGCGCGTGCGCGGTGCGGGCGAGCGCGCCGTCGACCTCGCGCCCGCGGCCGTCGGCCGCGCGGTCGGCGAGGGCGTCCACGACGGCCGCGGCCAGGAGGTAGCCCGTCGCGTGGTCGAGCGCCTGGGCGGGCAGGGCGCCCGGATCGGCGACGGCGGTGTCGTGCGCCGGGTCGCCCGCGGTCCCGTCCCGGGTGCCCTCCACGAGCGCGATCCCGCTGGCCGCCTGCACGATCGAGTCGAAGCCGCGCCGCGGCGCCCACGGGCCGTCGTCGCCCCACGCGCTGACGCGCGCGTGCACCGCACCGGGCGGGAGTCGCAGGCCGAAACCCTCCACCGCGCCCGGGCGGTAGCCCGTCACCAGGACGTCCGCGGCGTCGAGGAGCTCCTGGGCCCGGGCGCGGCCGTCGGGGGTCGCGAGGTCGAGCAGCGCGGACCGCTTGCCCTGCCCGGTGTCGAGGTGCTGGACCTCGATCTCCGGCAGCCCCGGCGGGTCGACGCGCAGGACGTCCGCGCCGAGCAGCGCGAGCGTCCGGGTCGCGACGGGTCCGGCGATGACGCGGGTGAGATCCAGGACGCGGAGGCCGGCGAGCGGCCGGGGCCCGGGGGCGAGCGGGCGCGGGGGAGCGGCGTCGTCGCGCACCGTGGTCCGCGCGGGAGGGCCCGACGCCGCGGCCCGACCGGGCGCGGACGCGCGCCACTCGTCCACCGAGCGCACGCGCACCGCGATCGCGCCGACCGTGGCCGCGCGGTCCTCGACCTCCTGGGCCGACCGCGCGGCGAGCGCCGCCGCGACGTCGTCCCGGGACGGGGCGTCCGCGACCGCGACGGGCAGGTCGAGGAGCGCGAGCAGCCGCGCCCGGTGGTGCGGGTAGTTCGCGTGCGTGCGGACCCAGCCGTCCGCCGTGCGGAAGAAGCCGGACAGCGGCGCGAACCCGTCCACCGGCGCGCCGTCGACCCGCAGCAGCCGGTCGCTCGCGAACGCCGCGGCGACGCGCTCGGGGTCGGGGGGCGGTCCGGGGTCGAACCCGCCCGCCCGCGCCGCCGCGTCCCGCACGGCTGCGACGGACGCGACCGCGAGGTCCCGGACGGGCAGCGTCGCGGCGAGGAAGCCCTCGTCGGCGTGCCCCGTCCCCCTGGTCATGACCCGACGGTACGCCCGAGCCGTGTTGGACAGTCGTCCATCTGGCGGTGCCCTGGTGGCGGCCTTACCGTGCTCGAGGCGTGTCAACCCGACACGCCGGGTATGTCAGATCTTTCAGGGGGCAGGGGATGGTTCGGAACGCGAGGCGCTGGTCGGGCGTCGTGGGTACGGCGATGGTGGCGGCGCTCGCCACCGGCCTGGGGGGCGTGCTGGTCGCCCCGAGCGCGAGCGCTGCGGCCGCCGTCGTGACGCCGCTGGGGGCGCGCACCTACTCGGTCTCGTCCTACTACGGTCCCCGGTGCATGCCCGTCGCGAGCGCGTCGACGTGGCACCTGGGACAGGATCTCGGCGCGGCGTCGGGCACCCGGATCAACGCGATCGCGGACGGCACGGTCCTCCGCGCGGGCAGCGTCAGCGGCTTCGGGCAGTGGGTCGTCCTGCGGCACACGATCGGCGGGAAGACGGTCTCGAGCGTGTACGGGCACGTGATCGACGGCGACAAGTACGTCAAGGCCGGGCAGACGGTCAAGGCCGGGCAGCGCATCGCCGACGTCGGGTCCACCGGGATCTCGACGTCCCCCCACCTGCACCTCGAGGTCTGGAACGGCACCTACGGCTCGGGCGCCTCGCACACCGACCCGCTCGCCTACCTCACGGGCAAGGGCGTCGACCTCGGGCGCAACGCGACGCGGGTGGCCGCCCGGCCGACCGCGACGTCGTGCACCTACTACACGAACGCCGCCGTGGACGTGCGTGCCGGGGCGGGTACGGGCGCCGTCGTCGCCCGCGTCGCGCGCGGGGCGACCGTCGTCGGCAAGCCCGGGGACGAGAGCGGCACCTGGCGCCGGGTGACGTCGGGGCGGACGACGGGCTGGGTCCCGGCCGCGAGCATCGGGCCGACGAAGCCCGCGCCGGTCAGCACGCCCCCGGCGACCACGCCTCCGGCACCCCAGCCGGCACCGAAGCCGCCGGCACCTCAGCCGACGACCCGGTACGTCACCGCCGCGTCGCTGAACCTGCGGGCGTCGGCGTCGACCTCCTCGGCCGTCGTCGCACGGCTCCCGAAGGGCACGAAGCTCTCCGTGGCGTCGACGTCGGGCGGCTGGCTGAAGGTCACCGCGAACGGCCGGACCGGGTGGGTCTCGGCCCAGTACACCTCCGCGAGCGCCCCCGCGGCGCCCGCGAAGCCGGCCCCTGCCCCGGCGCCGCCCAAGGCCGCGACGTCATACGTCACCGCCTCGAGCCTCAACCTGCGGGCGTCGGCGTCGACGTCGTCCAAGGTCGTCGCGCGGCTCGCGCGCGGGACCGCGGTGACGCACGCGGGCACCGCCTCGAAGGGGTGGCTCAAGGTGACCGCGGGGGGCAGGACGGGCTTCGTCTCCACCGCGTACCTGTCCGCGCAGAAGCCGCGCTGAGCCGGTCCGGCGCCGCGCCCCTCCGGCGGGCGCGGCGTCAGTTCCCCAGCGTCACCGTGCCGGGGAAGCGGGCCGCGGACCGGTCCGTGACCGAGCCGTCGCCCGCGGCGTTGATCTCGCTGATCATCATGACGAGGTCCAGGTCGGAGTCGGCTGCCCGGGCGAGGCTCGTGGCGAGCTGGTACGGGTCCGAGAGCGGCTGCATGTCGTAGTCGGTGACGATCGCCCGCGTCTGCATGCCGAGGGCGTCGTTCTCGACGGCGGTCCGCACGCTGTCGGCGAGGCGGTTCATCTGCGACTCGGTGAGCGTCATCGTCACCTGCTGGCCGGGCGACACGTCGCCGGACGGCGAGAAGCCGGAGAAGTCGCGCGTGTTGAAGTACTGCGACGACATGTCGTCGGCCGTGACGTCGAACGAGTACGTGCGCGCCGACAGGTCCTCCGTCCCGGAGGCGTCGAACGACTGCGACAGGCGGAAGTCGCCCCGGTCGCCGTACGTCGCGGTCATGAGCTGCTCGGTGCTGCCGTCGGGATAGGTCGTCGCGACGAGCGACCCCGTGTTCTGGCCGATCTGCCACTCGGCGCCGCCGACGGGCGTGTCGAAGCCGACGGTCGACGTCGAGTCGTAGTTGACGCGCTCGATCGTGGTCGTGCCGGAGATCCCGGTCGACGGGTCGCCGGGGATCTCCCCGGTGACGAGGTAGGTGTCGTAGGCGGCCTGGCCCTCCGGCGTCGACAGGTCGAACTCGGCGCTGCGCAGGGACGCGCCGTCGAGCGACGTCGTGTTGCCGAGCATGACCTTCACCGCGTCGAAGTCGAGGCCGAGGCCCGCGTGGTTCGCGATCGCCTCCGTCGGGCCCGCGGTGACGCGGACGGTGTCGTCGCCCGTGCGCTCGATGAGGCTGCTCACGCCCTCGGAGTCCTTGACGGACGACTCGAGCGCGATGTGCCGGAACGCGGCGTCGAGCTCGGTCTTGGCGTAGCTCCCGCCGTCCATCGTGACGGACGAGCCGACCGGCATGCTCCGCGGGTCGAACGGGTTGACGGACCCGGGGTCGACGTCCGTGCCGTCGGGCATCTTGAGGGTGTACTCGGACGTGACGCCGGTCGTGTACCCGCCGCTGACGCCCGTGCCGCCCTTCGAGACGCCGCCCTCGACGCCGATCGAGACGTCCGACTTCGACGTGTAGGTGGTGAAGCCGTCCTCGGACTTCTCCCCGACCGTGTACTCGGCGCCGCCGTTGACGCCGAACGAGACCTTGGAGCCGTCGGTCGTCTTGAACCAGTCGGCGAGCGACCCGCTGCCGGAGTACGTCGTCTCGCCGCTGTCCGGGTCGTGGGAGACGCCGAAGCCGACCTTCGAGTCCGTGCCCTCGGTCGCGGGGCTCCCGAGGCCGCCGTTGTCGGAGCCGCCGCTCTGGCTGCCCTTCACCGAGACCGTCGGGCCGCCGGAGCCGTCACCGCTCTCGCCGCCGTCGCCCGAGCCGCCGGAGCCCGACCCACCGGAGCCCGACCCACCGGAGCCCGACCCGGACCCGCCGGGGCCGCTGCCGCCCCCGCCCGTGCCGTCGGAGCTGGCGCTCTCCTGCTGGTCGGCGTTCGTGCGCACCTTGTCGGCCGCGTCGCGGAGCGTGGCCGCGGCCGCGGCGAGCGCGGGGCCGAGCTCCGAGGTCCAGCGGCCGCGCAGCTCGTCGCCGTCGGGGCCGGACCAGCGGGCCCCGCTGACGGTGGACTGGAGGCCGCCGCGCGTCGTCTCGAGCGACTCCGACGCCGTCGTCAGGCTCTGCGCGAGCCTGCGCAGCTCGCCGATGTCGGCACCGTAGAACCCCATGGTCGTCCCTCTGTCGCGGCGGATCGTGCTCCCGGAGCGTACGTGGGCGGGCGCCCCCGCGTCTCGGGGTGCCCATGGGGCGAGGTCCCCATGCCGGGTGCGGGCGGCCTGCCGGCCCGGCGCGCGGTCAGGCCGAGAGGACGTCCGCGAGCCGCTCGAGGACGATGCGGCCGGCGGGCGGGACGCGGTCCGCGTCGGCCGGCGTGAGCCACGCGAGCTCGGCGATCTCGGCGTCCGGCGCCGGCTCGGGGGACCCGGGCAGCGGCTCGGCGTACAGGCAGTGCATCCGCACGACACGCCCGCCCAGGCCGTGCCCCGGCGCTTCGGCGACGAACGCCGGGCGCACCGTCTCCGGGTCGAGGCGCACGCCGAGCTCCTCGTGGATCTCGCGCACCAGCGCCTCGGCGTCCGTCTCGCCGGGCTCCACCTTGCCGCCCGGCATGAAGAAGCGGTCCTTCCCGGTGGTCCGCACCGCGAGCAGGCGCCCGTCGCGGACGTTCACCCACCCGACGGTGCGCAGCGGCGGGAGGTCGGACGGCGGGGCCGGCGCTCCGGCGGTCGAGGAGTCGGCGGGGCGGAGGTCGGGCGTGCTCACGCGTCCCACTGTGCCACCCGGCTCCCACGGTCGGGTGGCCGGGGAACCCCGACGGCGCGTGGCGCACCCAGCGAACCACGCGCCGTCGGGCCTGCCCCTCGCGCGGCCCCAGTTCCGGCGAAGGGCGATCGTGCCGGGCCGAGGCCCGGCACGACGATCGTCACACCGACCAGCGGACCCTGCTCGGTGCGGACTCGTTCCAGACGCGGTCGAGCGCGGTCACGGCGTACGTGTACCGGCGCCCGCGCACGGCGGTCGGGTCGAGGAAGTCCTGGACCACCCGGCCCTCGGCCCGCTGCGTCGCGACGAGGTTCGCCGGGTTCTCGGTGTCCACGTGCTGCACCCACCCGTCGGCACGGTAGATCGCGAACGACGTCGCCGCGAACCGGCGGCCCCCGGCGTCGGTCCAGTGCACGCGGACGCCGTCGTCGCGCCAGCCGGCCCACGCGAGCACGGGGGTGCGGACCTTCGTGCCCGGGAGGTGCGGCATGGCGGGGACGAGCGCCGGGTACCGGTAGTGGTCGTCGCGCACGCGCGTCATCGAGCCCTGCGGGTCGGCCGGGACGTGCTTGGCCGAGAAGTACACGTTGCCGTGCACCGGGTGCTCCTGCTCCTGGCAGAACGTCAGGTGGTTCGACAGCTCGGCCGGGTCCGTGAAGACGCCCGACGTCACCTTGTACAGCGCCTCGCCGATGTACAGGTGCGTGCCGGACTGCGCGGCGACGTCGGCCCACCACGGGACGAGCTTCGCGTAGTCCGCGACGGCGAGCCCGAGCTGCCAGTAGACCTGCGGGTTGATGTAGTCGAGCCAGCCCTCGAGGACCCACCTGCGCGTGTCGGCGAACTGCATGTCGTACGACTGCGAGCCGCTCGTCTGGGAGCCGCGCGGGTCCGTCGACGCGTTGCGCCAGATGCCGAACGGGCTGATGCCGAACTTGACCCACGGCTTCGCCTGCTTGATGCGCTGCGAGATGGACTGCACGAACGTGTCGACGTTGTGGCGGCGCCAGTCCTCGACCCGGTCGAAGCCCGCGCCATGGGCGGCGAACGTCGCCGCGTCGGGGATCGTCTCGCCCGCGACGGCGTACGGGTAGAAGTAGTCGTCGAAGTGCACGCCGTCGAGGTCGTAGTTCTCGACGCTGTGCAGGATCGCGTTCTTGATGTGCTCCTGCGCCGCGGGCAGGCCCGGGTCGAAGTAGAGCTTGCCCCCGTAGGCCCACACCCACTCCGGGTGCTGCCGGGCGGGGTGCTCGGGGACGAGCTGCGCCGGGTCGGCCTGCATCGACACGCGGTACGGGTTGTACCAGGCGTGGATCTCGAGGTTGCGCCGGTGGCACTCCTCGACGACGAACGCGAGGGGGTCGTAGCCGGGGTCCCGGCCCTGCACGCCCGTGAGGTACTGCGACCACGGCTCGTAGGGGCTGGGCCAGAACGCGTCGGCCGTCGGGCGCACCTGGACGAACACGGCGCTGAGGCGGAAGTCGCGCGCGACGTCGAGCCAGCCCAGCAGCTCGGCCTGCTGCTGCTCGGCCGAGAGCCCGGACGCCGACGGCCAGTCGATGTTCACGACGCTCGAGATCCACATCGCGCGCAGCTCGCGCTTGCGGGGCGCCGGGGCCGCGGTCGGTGCGGCGTGGGCCGCACCGGGCGTCGTCAGCGCGGCGGCCGGGGTGAGGGAGCCGACCGTCACGGTGAGCGTGCTCGCCGCGACGCCGGCCGTGGCGAGGGTGAGGAACTGTCGTCGTCCGACGCCGGCCGCTGCCGGGGCGGGAGACGTGGGGGAGCCGTCGAGCGTCATTGCTGATCCTCCGGGTCGTCGAGTATGTGGCAGATAGTTTCACAGAACGTCGTGACTGTGAAGGTTTGCGCCACGCGCGCTCGCGACTATGCCGATCACGAGGTTGTCGGCGCTCCGGAGCCCTTCGCGGCAGCAAGCTCGTGGTCGAGTGCTCGTCGCCGGTGCGTCGCCGGTGCGTCGCGGGCGGCGACACGCGGTGCGTCGCGGGTTCGCCTGATACCTTCGTGACGAGAGTATGGTCGCGGGCATGGCATCGAAACCGCTCCAGGAACCCGCGTTCCTCGTGCTCTCCGCGCTCGCCGCCGGGCCGCTGCACGGGTACGGCATCGCGCAGGACGTCGAGTCCAGCTCCGACGGGCGGATCACCCTGCGCGCCGGCACGCTGTACGGCGCGATCGACCGGCTCGTCGCCGCCGGTCTGGTCGAGGTCGACCACGAGGAGGTCGTCGACTCACGGCTGCGCCGGTACTACCGGCTCACCCCCGAGGGTGGCTCGCGCCTCGCCGCCGAGGCCGAGCGCGCCGAGGCGCAGGCCCGCCGCGCGCTCGAGCGTCTCGGTGCCCGACGCCGCACGGCCGCCCCGGCGGGAGACCGCACGGCGACCCGCCCCGCGCCCGGGCGCGCCGGAGGGTCGCTCGACGGCGGGGCGGTGCCGGCATGAGCCACCTCGACAGTCACGACGACACCGACGCCGTCGGGACGGTGCTCGTCGCGCCGGTCCTCGTGCGGGACTACCGGCGGCTGCTGCGCCTCTTCCCGTACACCTACCGGCGGGCGCACGAGGCCGAGATGCTCGGGCACCTGGTCGACGCCGCGCAGCCCGGGCAGTCACGGCCGACGCGGGCCGAGCGGTGGGACCTGCTGCGTGCCGCCGCGCGCGAGTGGCTGCTCGCGCCGCTGGGCCCGACGGAGCGCCAGCGCGCCTCGGCCTCGGTCGTCGTGCTCGTCGTGCTGACCGCCGTGCTCGCCGCCCCCGCGGCGTACGACCTCGTGCGCGCCATCGAGGCGGTGACGAACGACTCGGCGCGGGAGGTGCTGGGGTCGCTCTCCTCCCCGGTGCTGCTGGCGACCGTGGCGGCTCTGGTCGCGGTGCCCCTCGCACCGGCCTGGCTGGCGTGGCTCGCCGCGCTCGTCGCCGTGGCCGTGGGAGCACGGCGGACCGGGCTCGTGCTCGCTGCGCTCGCGGCCACGGCAGGAGTCGTGGCCGTCGGGTCCCTCGTCGCAGCGGAGCGAGCGTTCGTCGCGTTCCAGGCGGTGGGTTGGGTCGTCGTCCTGCTGGCCTTCCTCCTGGCCCTCGCCGCGCGGGTGCGGCAGACGGCGCCCGTCTTCGGTGCGCGAGCAGGAGCGGTGGCGTTCTGGATGACGGCGGCCACCCTCGCGCTGTCGGCGCGTCGCGGTGCCTCGGTCGTCTCGCAGGAGCACGTCTGGGTGTCCCCGAGCGTCTTCTTCTCGTTCAACGCCGTCGTCGTGCTCTGGCTGAGCGCCGTGGCGCTGCTGGTGCTCGTCCGCCCGGTGCGGCAGGCCGTTCCGGTCCTGGGTGGAGCGCTCCTGGCGACGACCCTGAGCCGGTCGGACGTCTTCTGGTCCGGCGCGCTCGACACCACGGCCGTGAACCTCGGCAACGTGCTCGGCGTGGTCGGGCTGTCGGCGGCGCTGACCCTCGCGACCCGGTGGGTCGTCAACCGTCTCGACGAGCTCGCCGCCGTCCGCGCGGCGCACCGGGCTCAGCTCGCCGCCGTGGGCGGAGCGCCGGCCCGGGCCCGGTCGCACCCGGGCGAGCCGACCGCCGTCTGACACGGCCGTCGTCGACCACGACGCGAGGGCGGACGAGAACGGGGTCGGCGACCGAGATCCTCAGGATCCGGTCGCCGACCCCGTCCTCGTGCGGGCGTTGCGGGCTACTTCGTGAGCTCGACGACGAGCTCCACCTCGACCGGGGCGTCGAGCGGCAGGACCGCGACGCCGACGGCGCTGCGGGCGTGCACGCCGGCCTCGCCGAAGATCTCGCCGAGGACGGTGCTCGCACCGTTCACGACGCCGGGCTGGCCCGTGAACGACGGGTCGCTCGCCACGAAACCGACCACCTTGACCACCCGGACGACGTCGTCGAGGTTCCCGACGACGTCGTGCACGGCCGCGAGCGCGTTGAGCGCGCACACCCGCGCGAGGTCCGCGGCGTCGGCGGGTGCGACGAGGCCCTCGCCGTCGCCCACCTTGCCGGTCGCGAGCAGCGCGCCGTCGACGAACGGGAGCTGGCCCGAGGTGTGGACGTACCGGCCGGAGCGCACCGCGGGGACGTAGGCGGCGACCGGGGCCGCCACCCTCGGGAGGGTGATCCCGAGCTCCGCGAGGCGCGCGGCGACCGCCCCGGCGGGGACGCCCGGCACTACTTCTCCCCGGTGGGGCGCTTGAGGTAGGCGACGAGGCCGTTGCCGTCCGGGCCGGTCACGACCTGGACGAGCTCCCAGCCGTCGGAGCCCCACTGGTCGAGGACGGCCTTCGTGTTGTGGATGATGAGGGGGATGGTCGCGTACTCCCAGGTGGTTGCCATGGGGCGAGCGTAGTCGGACGGCACGGGCCGCGGCGCGGCCGGACGGGCGTGCCGCCCCGGGATGCTTACACAACCCGCACACCCGGGAGAGCCGGTTTTCCGGGGCTCTCCGGGCGCTGCTCCCGTAGGGTTGGCACCATGGCTTCCCCTGTGCGTCCTCGCGGCCGGCAGATCAACGCGTACCAGCTCGTCGCCCTCTTCCTGGCGTTCGTGCTGGTCTCCGGCGTCGGCGGGGTGCTCGCGGCCGGGCTCCTCGTGCCGCTCGCCGCCGGGGCGAACACGGCGACCGACACCGCCGTCGAGGTGTTCGACGAGCTGCCGGCCGACCTCGAGCCGGGCCCGCTGTCCGAGCAGTCGCGCATCTACGCGAACGACGGCACGACCCGGCTCGCGACGTTCTACACGGAGAACCGCATCGTCGTCCCGCTGGACCAGGTCTCCGAGCCCATGAAGAACGCGGTCATCGCGATCGAGGACAAGCGCTTCTGGGAGCACGGCGGGGTCGACGTCGAGGGCATCCCGCGCGCGTTCGTCAACAACCTCACGGGCGGCTCGACGCAGGGCGCCTCCACCCTGACGCAGCAGTACGTGAAGAACGTCCTCATCGAGCAGGCCGTGCGCGACGGCGACGTCATGGCGCAGCACGAGGCCAAGGCCGACACGCTCGGGCGCAAGGCGCGCGAGGCGAAGCTCGCCATCTCGCTCGAGAAGAGGATGGGCAAGGAGGAGATCCTCCAGGGCTACCTCAACATCGCCCAGTTCGGACGCTCCGTGTACGGCGTCGAGACGGCCGCGCGGCACTACTTCGGCATCTCGGCGAAGGACCTGGACTACCTCCAGGCGGCCACGATCGCCGGCATCACCAAGGCGCCGTCCACGTACGACCCGACGGCCGACCCGGAGAAGGCCCAGAACCGCCGCAACGTCGTCCTCAACACGATGTACCAGCAGGGGTACATCACCAAGGAGGAGTACGACAAGGGCTTGGCCACCCCCATCGCCGAGACGCTCCAGAACATCCAGCCGCTCGAGGCGGGCTGCCAGGCGTCGGGCGGCTCCGCGTTCTTCTGCGACTACGTCACGAAGGTCATCATGTCGGACCCGGTGTTCGGCGAGACGAAGGCCGAGCGCGAGGCGCTGCTGTACCGCGGCGGGCTCGACATCTACACGACGCTCGACCCGAACATGCAGGCGGCCGCGGAGCAGCACGCGGCGGCTGCGGTCCCGGCGGACGACCCGAGCCAGATCGAGGACGCGATCGTGTCGATCGAGCCGGGGACCGGCAAGATCCTCGCGATGGCGCAGAACCGCGCGTTCGACAACACGCAGGACCCCGCCCCCAACACGACGGCCGTGAACTACAGCACCGACGAGGCGCACGGCGGCTCGCGCGGGTTCTCGCCCGGCTCCACCTGGAAGCCGTTCGTCCTCGCCGAGTGGCTCAAGGAGGGGCACTCGCTCTACGACACGGTCAACGCGAACAAGCGCACCTGGATCGGCAGCCGGGACTTCCGCGCGAGCTGCAAGCGCCTCGGCAACGACCCGTGGACGCCCGCGAACTCCGACGGCCCGGGCAGCGGCTCGATGACGGTGCTCAAGGCGACGTACAACTCGGTCAACACGGCCTACACGACGATCGCCTCCCAGCTCGACCTCTGCGGCGTCGCGGACACCGCGAAGGCGGCCGGTTTCACGCCGTCGTCGAAGGACAAGACCGACATCGAGATCGTGCCGTCGATGATCCTCGGCACCCAGAACTCGTCGCCGATGCACATGGCCGCCGCGTACGCGACGTTCGCCGCGGGCGGCACCTACTGCCAGCCGATCGCCATCACGAAGGTGGTCGCGGGCGACGGCGAGGAGCTGCCCGTCCCGTCGGCGAACTGCCAGCCCGGGGCCATCGACCCGACGATCGCCAACACGGTCACGTACGCCCTCCAGCAGGTGCTCACCCAGGGTTCCGGCCGCGGCAACGCGCTCGCCGACGGCCGGCCGGCCGCGGGCAAGACCGGTACCGCGAACCTCAACAAGCACACGTGGTTCATCGGCTACACGCCGCAGGTCGCCACGGCCGTGTGGATCGGCAACGCCGAGAACGACGTCGAGATGAACGGCCGCTTCACCATCAACGGCAAGACGCGTCCCTACTGGTACGGGTCGAGCCTCGCCGCCCCGACCTGGCGCGACTACATGAACCAGATCCTCGCCGGCCAGCCGGCACCCGGGTTCGCCGAGCCGGACTGGGGCCGTGTCAACGCCCCGACACCCCCGCCGCGCACCCCCTCCCCCTCGACGCCCGAGGGCGGCGGTGACCAGGGCGGTCAGCAGCCCGGCGGCGACCAGCCGGGCGGCGACCAGCCCGACGAGCAGCCGGACAACGAGGCCGACGGCGGCCGGGGCGACCGCGGGGACCGCAGCAACGGCGCGGGCCGCGAGAGCGACCTCGGCGCGTGGCTGGAGAGCCTCGGCGGCGGGGGGAACGGCTGAGCGCCGACGGGGCGCGCCGGGCCCTGCGTGGGCTGGGCGCGCTGGCCGCCGTCGGTGTGGCGGGCGTCGCGTACGCGCACGTGGAGACGAAGCTCTTCACGCTCCGTGAGGCGACCGTCCCCGTCCTGCCGCCCGGCTCGCGCGACCTGCGGGTGCTGCACGTCTCCGACCTGCACCTCGTCCCGACCCAGCGGCGCAAGATCGAGTGGGTGCGCTCGCTCGCCGAGCTCGAGCCCGACCTCGTCGTCGACACCGGGGACAACCTCGCGCACGTCGACGCGCTCGAGCCGCTGCTCGACGCCCTCGCCCCGCTCCTGGCGGTGCCCGGCGCGTTCGTCCTGGGCTCGAACGACTACTTCGCCCCCGTCCCGAAGAACCCGGCGCGCTACCTCCTGCCCGACGCGCGGCTGCCGTTCGCGTCGCAGGCCCGCCTCCTGCCCGCAGCCGAGATGGCCGGCGCGATGCGCGACGCCGGGTGGGTCGACCTCACGAACCGTCGTGACGTCCTCGACGTCGGCGGCGTCCGCCTCGAGCTCGTGGGCGTCGACGACCCGCACCTCGACCGCGACGTCTTCCCCGCGCCCGCGTCGCAGGCTCCGGCCGCTCCGCCGGAGGGCGGCGTGCTCCGGCTCGGGGTCACGCACGCGCCGTACCGGCGGGTGCTGGACCAGATGCACGACGACGGCGCGGAGCTCGTGCTCGCCGGCCACACCCACGGGGGGCAGCTCTGCGTCCCCGGGTTCGGCGCGCTCGTGACCAACTGCGACATCGACCGCAAGCGGGCCAAGGGCCTGCACGGCTGGCCGGGCCCCCGCCCCGACGCCGCGGGCGGCGAGGACTCGACGTGGCTGCACGTCTCCGCCGGCGCAGGCACGTCGCCCTACGCGCCGATCCGGTTCGCGTGCCGCCCCGAGGCGACGCTGCTCACCCTGACGTCGCGCTGACGACGACGCCCCACCCCTCCGCCGAGCACGGGGTCGGCGACCATGATCGCGGGTTTTCGGTCGCTGATCCCGTGCTCGGCGAGAGCGGGGTGGGGGGTGTCGTCAGGGTTACAGGGATCGGGTTTCGTGGCACGGCACTTCGTCGGCTATTCTGGGCAGGCTTCCCGCGGGGAAGACGAGGTCTCCTCGTCGACCGTCACGTGGGCCAGCAGCCGGGGTGTGGCGCAGCTTGGTAGCGCGCTTCGTTCGGGACGAAGAGGTCGCAGGTTCAAATCCTGTCACCCCGACCAGCCGAGAGGCCCGGGATCCGCGAGGATCCCGGGCCTCTCGTCGTTCTCCCACCGCCGCTCCCCCGGCGGCGCGCCCCGGTTCGCGCGAGACTGAGGCCGTCCGCAGTCCCGAACCACCGCGGAGGTCGCCATGAGCGCTGGACGTCACGTCGTCGTCGGAGGAGGGCTCGCCGCGGCGAAGGCGGTCGAGACGCTGCGCGCGGAGGGCTACGACGGCGGGATCACCGTCGTCGCGCGCGAGCCGCACCGCCCGTACGAGCGCCCGCCGCTGTCCAAGGACTACCTGCGCGGTGAGGCCGAGCGTGACGCCGTGTTCCCGCTCGCGGCGGACTGGTACGCCGCGCACGACGTCGAGCTCCTCACCGGGACCACGGCGACGGCCCTCGACCTCGCCGGGCGGGGCGTGACGCTCGACGACGGCCGCACGCTGCCGTACGAGAAGCTGCTGATCGCGACCGGCTCGGACCCCCGCCGGATTCCCCTGCCCGGCGGCGACCTGGACGGCGTCCACGAGCTCCGCACGCTCGACGACAGCGATGCCCTGTCCGGCGCGCTGCGGGCGGCCCGTGACGACGGCGTCGGGCGGCTCGCCGTCGTCGGCGACGGCTGGATCGGGCTGGAGGTCGCGGCGTCCGCCCGCACGCTCGGGCTCGAGGTCACCGTGATGGGGCTCGGCACCCACCCGCTCGAGCGCGTGCTGGGGCCCGAGATGGGCGAGCTGTACGGGCAGGTCCACACCGACCGCGGGGTGCACCTCCACCGCCGCGCCCAGGTCATGGGCATCTCCGGCGACGGTCGTCGGGCGACGGGGGTGGACCTCGCCGACGGCACCCACGTCGACGCCGACCTCGTGCTCGTCGCCGTGGGGGCGGTCCCGAACGTCGGGCTCGCGCGGGACGCCGGGCTCGCCCTCGACTCCGCGACGGGGGGCGTCGTCGCGTCCGCGACGCTCCAGACCACCGACCCCGACGTCTTCGTCGCGGGTGACATCGCGAGCGTGCCCTCGGCACGCTACGGGCGGTCGCTGCGCGTCGAGCACTGGGCGACCGCGCTCCACCAGGGCCCGCACGCCGCCCGCGCGATGCTCGGTGCGACCGACCCCTACCCCGAGCTGCCCTACTTCTTCTCCGACCAGTACGACGTCGGCATGGAGTACCTCGGCTTCGTCGCCGGGCCCGACGCCTACGACGAGGTCGTGCTCTCCGGCTCCGTCCCCGACCGCGAGCTCGTCGCGTTCTGGCTCAAGGACGGCCGCGTCGAGGCCGGCATGGCCGTCAACGTCTGGGACCGCATGGAGGACGTCAAGGCACTGATCCACCGCGACGGCCCGCCCGATCGCCCCGAGCTGGAGTCGTTCGTCCACTGACGCCCTCCGTCGGCCGACCAGGCGGTCCCGGCGGTTCGAGCAGGTGGTCTCGGCTCGTCCGGCCGGCGGGACGCGCCCAGACCACCTGTTCGGCGCAGGGCCCGGGGGGAGGGTGGTGGTCAGGGGAGGGCGCGCTCGGGCGAGCCGACGTACTGGCTGAGCGGGCGGATGAGGGCGTTGGCGGCGCGCTGCTCCATGACGTGCGCGGTCCAGCCGACGACGCGCGACGCGACGAACAGCGGCGTGAACATCGGGGTGTCGAAGCCCATGAGGTGGTACGCCGGGCCGGCCGGGTAGTCGAGGTTCGGCAGGATGTTCTTGCGCTCGGTCATCGCGGTCTCGAGCGCGGTGTAGAGCTCGAGGAGGTCCGGGCGGTCGTAGTGCTCGACGAGGTCGTCGAGCGTCGCGCGCATGGTGGGGACGCGCGAGTCGCCGTGCTTGTAGACGCGGTGCCCGAAGCCCATGATCTTGCGCTTGTGGGCGAGCGCGTCGTCGAGCCACGCCGCCGCGCGGTCGGCGGTGCCGATCTCGGCGAACGTCGCCATGACGGCCTCGTTCGCGCCGCCGTGGAGGGGGCCCTTGAGCGCGCCGACGGCGCCCGTCACGGCGGAGTGCAGGTCGGACAGCGTGGACGTGATGACCCGCGCCGTGAACGTGGACGCGTTGAACGAGTGCTCGGCGTACAGCACCATCGACACCTCGAACGCGCGCACGACGGCGGGCTCGGGCTCCTCGCCGAACGTCATCCACAGGAAGTTCTCGGCGTAGGAGAGGTCGTCGCGCGGCTCGACGAGCTGGAGGCCGCGCCGACGGCGCTGGTCGAGCGCGACGGCGGCGGGCAGCACGGCCCACAGGCGGACCGCCTTGGCCTGCTCGGCCTCGGGCGAGGAGTCCTCGGCGTCGGGGTCGTGCGCGCCGAGCTGGGAGACGGCGGTGCGGACGACGTCCATGGGGTGGCACGTCGTCGGCAGCTCGAGGATGGCGTTGCGCACGTGGCCGGGCAGCGCGCGGTGCGCCCGCTCGACGGCGGTCTGCTCGGCGAGCTGCTCCGGCGTGGGCAGCTCGCCGTGCCACAGGAGGTACGCGACCTCCTCGAAGCTGCGGCGCGCGGCGAGGTCCTGGACCGGGTAGCCGCGGTACAGAAGCGAGTTCGTCTCGGGGTTGACCTTCGAGATCGCGGTGACGTCGACGACGACGCCCGCGAGGCCCTTGCGGATCTCGGGCGCGTCGGTGGTCGGTGCGGTGGTGGTCATGCGGTCACTCCTTCGTGCAGCACGGGTCGCGGGGAGATGCCGGCGCCGCGGCCCCACGGGCGCGCGGCACCGGCCGGTCGTCAGGGCCGGTAGGTGAAGATGCCCTCGTCGAAGGTGTTGTAGGCGGCGTAGTCGAGCAGCTCGTAGAGGCGCGCGCGCGTCTGCATGCCCTCGACCTGCCCCGCCTGGGTGCCGGTCGCGGCGATCTCGTCGAGCGCGCGCTCGGCGGCCCCCATCGCGACCCGCAGGAGCGTGACGGGGTAGATGATCAGCCGCACGCCCGCGTCGCCGAGCTGGCGGCGCGTGAAGAGCTCGGACTTGCCGAACTCGGTCATGTTGGCGAGCACGGGCACGTCCACGGCCGACGCGACGGCCTCGAACTCCGACAGGTCCTTCATGGCCTCGGGGAAGATCGCGTCGGCCCCCGCGTCGACGAGCGCCTTGGCGCGGTCGATCGCGGCGCGCAGCCCGGCGTCGCCGGGGATCGTGCCGCGGACGTCGGTGCGCGCCATGATCAGGAAGCCGGGGTCGCGGCGCGCGTCGGCGGCCGCCCGCACGCGCTTCGCCGCCTCGTCGAGCCCGACGACCTCCTTGCCGTCGAGGTGGCCGCACCGCTTGGGGTTCACCTGGTCCTCGACGTGCGCGCCCGCGACGCCCGCGTCCTCGAGCGCCTGGACGGTGCGCGCGACGTTCATCGGCTCGCCGAAGCCGGTGTCGGCGTCGACGAGCGCGGGCAGGTCGGTGACGCGCGCGATCTGCTGCGAGCGCCCCGCGACCTCCGTGAGGGTCGTGAGGCCGATGTCGGGCAGGCCGAGGTCGGCCGACAGCACGGCCCCCGACACGTACACGCCCTCGAAGCCCTTGTCCTCGATCAGGCGCGCGGACAGCGGGTTGAACGCGCCCGGGAGCCGCAGCGGCTCCCCCGTGGTCGCCGCGGCGTCGAGCGCCGCGCGGAACGCGCGCCGCTTGTCCGACGGCGTCACCTGGCTGTACAGCATCAGCGGGCCTCTCCCTCGGTCGTCGCGTCCGCCTCGTGCATGGTGAAGCCCTCGCCCTCGAACGCGGCGGGCGCCTCGCCGGCGTCGTCGCGCCCCAGCTCGAACAGGCCGGTCGGGGTGGGGACGGAGTCGAGGAGCCCGGGCCGCCCGACGATCGTCAGCTCGCGCACCTCCGCGGGCGTGAGCTCCGGGAGCCGCTGCGCGAGGTCGAGGAAACGCTCGATCTCGGCGTCCTCGAGGACGCCCGCGGCGAGCGTGCGGAACTTCTTCACGTACTGCTCGCGGCCGAACGGCCGCGCCCCGAGCGGGTGCGCGTCGGCGACGGCGATCTCGCGGACGAGGCGGCCGCCGTCGGCCAGCTCGATCTCCACGCGCCCGCCGAACGCCTTCTCGGCCGGGTCGGTCGAGTGGTAGCGGCGCGTCCACTCGGGGTCCTCCGCCGTCGTGACCTTGGCCCACAGCGCGACGGTGTCGGGGCGGCCCGCGCGCTCCGGGGCGTACGAGTCGACGTGGTGCCAGCCGCCGTCCTGCAGCGCGACCGCGAAGATGTAGGGGATCGAGTGGTCGAGCGTCTCGCGCGACGCCGTCGGGTCGTACTTCTGCGGGTCGTTCGCGCCGGAGCCGATCACGTAGTGCGTGTGGTGGCTCGTGTGGATGACGATCGACGCGACGTTCTCGGGGTCGGCGAGCCACGGGTGCTCGTCGTGCAGGGCCCGCGCGAGGTCGATGAGCGCCTGCGACTGGTACTCCGCGGAGTGCTCCTTGGTGTACGTGTCGAGGATCGCGGTCTTCGGCTCGCCCGGGGCCGGGAGCACGACGTCGTACGCCGCGTCCGGGCCGTCGAGCAGCCACGCGACGACGCCGTCCTCGCCCTCGTAGATCGGCTCGGGCGACGTCTGCCCGCGCATCGCCCGGTCGACGGCCTCGACCGCGACCTTGCCCGCGAACGCCGGGGCGTGCGCCTTCCACGTGGAGATCTGGCCCTTGCGGGACTGGCGCGTGGCCGTCGTCGTGTGCAGCGCCTGGCCGATCGCCTGGAACACCGTCTCGGTGTCGAGGCCGAGCAGCGTCCCGATGCCCGCGGCGGCCGACGGCCCGAGGTGCGCGACGTGGTCGATCTTGTGCCGGTGCAGGCTGATCGCGCGCACGAGGTCGACCTGGACCTCGTACCCGGTCGCGATCGCGCGGACGACGGCGGCGCCGTCGGACCCGGCGTGCTGCGCGACGGCGAGGATCGGCGGGATGTTGTCACCCGGGTGGGAGTACTCGGCGGCGAGGAACGTGTCGTGGAAGTCGAGCTCGCGCACCGCGACGCCGTTCGCCCAGGCCGCCCACTCCGGGCTCGTGCGGGTGGTGAGCTCGCAGCCGAACACCGTCGTGCCCGGCGTGTACGGGTGCGCGAGCGCCTGGCCGCGCGCCGCGACGGCCGGGCCGCGCGTGAGGCTGGCCGCGGCGACGGCCGCGTTGTCGATGACCCGGTTGACGACCATGTCGACGACCTCGGGCGTGACCTCGACCGGGTCGGTCGCGAGCTCGGCGAGCTTCCACGCGAGCTGGTCGGTGCGGTCGAGCGGCTCCGCGCTGGGGTAGACGCGCAGGTGGTGGGTGTACGGCATCAGTGTCTCCGTCGTGCGGTGGGCGGTGGTCAGGGGAGGTCGTCGGTCGTCGACCCCGCGCCGCGCAGCGACTGCTCGGCGAGGGCGGCGCTGCGCTCGATGTGGGCGCGCATCGCCACCTCGGCGGCGGCGGCGTCGCGGCTCGCGATCGCGTCGGCGACGGCGCGGTGCTCGTCGACGTGGTCGGTGGTGCCGACGCGACGACGCGCGGCGAGCGCGCGGTACCGGTCGACGTGGCCGCGGATCTGGCGCAGGAGCGCCGAGCCCCAGCGGTTGTCGGCGAGCGCCTCGATCTCGCCGTGGAACTGGGCGCCGATGCGCAGCACCTCGTCCTCGTGGTCGCGGACCGCGTCCATGAGCGTCACGAGGCGCGCGAGCCGCGCGACGTCGTCGGGCGTGGCGCGCTCGCACGCGTCCCGGGCGAGGAGGCCCTCGAGGCGGGCGCGCACGTCGTAGACGCGCCGCGCGTCGGCGAGGTCGAGCGGCGCGACGCGCACTCCCCCGGTGGGCAGCTCGACGACGAGCGCCTCGGCCTGGAGCAGCCGCAGCGCCTCGCGCACCGGGGTCCGCGAGACGCCGAGCTCGGCGGAGAGCACGGGCTCGGTGAGCCGCGCGTCGGGCGCGAGGGAGCCGTCGATGATGCGGCCGCGCAGGAGGTCGTAGACCGCGCGGGCGCCGGACTGGCGGCGCGCGAGGCCCGCGTCGCCGGGCGCCGTCATGGCCTGCCCGACGGCGGTGCGCAGCTCGGGCGTCGTCGTCACCCGGCCATCGTGCCACAGCCTCTGCGCACTTGTATACAACTCGGTCGGCGCCTCAGACCCGCGCCTCTGACCCGCGCCGCGATGTCACATCGCGGGGCGCCGCGTCGTCGTCCGGGCATGAGGATCGCCGTGGTGGGTGGGACAGGGACCGTCGGTCGGCACGTCGTGGCGGAGCTGGCCGCGCGCGGCCACGAGGTGCGGGCGCTGAGCAGGCACGTGCGGGAGCACCCCGTCGACCTGACGACGGGCGCGGGCCTCGCCGCGGCGCTCGACGGCGTCGACGTCGTGGTCGATGCGAGCAGCACCGCGACGTCGCTGCGGCACGTGCGCGCGGCGGTCGTCGACGGGACGCGGCGCCTGCTCGCCGCCGAGCGCGCCGCGGGCGTGCAGCACCACGTGCTCGTGTCGGTGGTGGGGTGCCACGATGTGCCGATGGCCTACTACGCCGCCAAGGTCGCGCAGGAGCGCGAGGTTGAAGACGGCGGCGTGCCGTGGACCGTCGTCGCGGCGACCCAGTTCCACGAGCTCGTCGCCGCGACGCTCGGGGCCGCGGCGCGCCGGGGCGTCGTGCCCCTGCTGCGCGCCCCGGTCCAGCCGGTCGCCGCCGCCGAGGCGGGCGCCGCCGTCGCGGCCGCGGCCGTGCGCGACCCGCTCGGTGGCACCACGACCGTCGCGGGTCCCGAGGTGCTCGACCTGCGCGACGCGGCGCGCACCTGGCGCGCCGCGACCGGCTCGCGCGGCGTCCCCGTCCGGGTGCCGCTCCCCGGCGCGCTCGGTCGCGCGCTGCGCGCCGGCGGCCTCACCGACCCGCACCCCGACGTCCGCGGCACCACGACCTTCCGGGTCTGGCTCGCCGCGCAGCGCGCCGAGCGGGCGGCTGCGCGGTGACCGGCCCGGCCGCGGACGACCTCGCGCGCGCGTTCGAGGCCGAGCGCCCGCGCCTCCTGCGCCTCGCCTACACGACCACCGGCTCCTGGTCCGACGCCGAGGACTGCGTCCAGGACGCGTGGCTGCGGCTGCGCACCCAGGACGCGGGCGCGATCCGCAACCTCGCGGCCTGGCTCACGACGACGGTCGGGCGGCTCGCGCTCGACGTGCTCGGGAGCGCGCGGGCACGCCGCGAGCGGTACGTCGGGACGTGGCTCCCGGAGCCGGTCGTGACGACCCCGGGCGCCGCCTCGCCGGTCGCCGCGAGCGCCGTCGACGCGGCGGACCCGGCCGACCGCGTGACGCTCGACGAGGAGGTGAGCATGGCCCTGCTCGTCGTGCTCGAGCGCCTCTCCCCCGCGCAGCGCGTCGCGTTCGTGCTCCACGACGTGTTCGGGCTGCCCTTCGACGAGGTGGGCGACGTCGTCGGGCGCTCGCCCGCCGCCGTCCGCCAGCTCGCGGCGCGCGCCCGCAAGGACGTGGAGGCGGGGCGGCCGCGCGGGACCGCGACGCGCGCCGAGCAGACCCGCGCCGTCGAGGCGTTCGTCGCGGCCTGCTCCGACGCCGACCTGCCAGCCCTGCTCGCGGTGCTCGACCCCGACGTCGTGCTGCGGGGCGACGGCGGCGGCAAGGTCCGCGCGCTGCGGCACACCGTGCGCGGGGCGGCGACGGCGGGTCCCGTGCTGCTCAGCTACCTGCGCACGCCGCCCGAGGCGATGCGCCTGGTCGACGTCAACGGCGCGCCCGGGCTGCTCCTGCGCGACGGTTCCGGGGTGCTCACGGTGATCGCGTTCACCGTGGACGAGGGGCGCGTGGCCGCGATCGACGTGGTGCGCAACCCCGACAAGCTGGGGACGGTGCCCACGGGCCTCCTCGACACAGACCCCGCGTGACCAGGGCTCAGGGGCGGTAGCCGTCCGCGGGCCAGGTGCCGTAGCCGTCCAGGTGCTCGTCGGCGTCGCGCACGTAGTCGTCGACCGGGGCCATGCGCTCGGCCATCTCGAAGTGCCAGTCCACGAGCTCGCCGAGCGGGACGGGCGTGCGCGACGACCGGGCGACGTCGCGCCCCTCCTCCGACCACAGGGGCGGGTAGACGCTCAGCCCTTCGTCGAGGCGCACGGTGCCGATCTCGTCGTACCAGCCGGGCCAGCGCACGGGCGCGTAGAACTCGGCGGTCCCCCCGCTCACGGACCACTCGAGGAACGCGGCCTGGCCGAACCCGAGGTCGAGCCAGGAGAGCGAGCCGGGCGCGAAGTAGTGGACGTTGCCGAGCGGGCCGGGGAGCCCACCGCCGTTGATCGCGAACGTGCCGCCGAGCACGTCGTACGCGACGACGAGGACGGACGGCGCGACGCTGTCCTCGCCCGGCTCCCCGAGGCCGTTGACGGTCGCGAGGTCCGGCAGCCCGGCCCCGCCCCCGCCGATGATCCGGAGCCAGCCGCCGTCGACGAGGACCCCGCCCGTGTGCAGGGCGAGCGCGCCGAGGGTCGAGCGGACGGTGACCTGGAGCCGGTAGAGGACCTCGAGCGACCAGGCGGGAGCAGGCACGACCTCGACGCCGCCGCGACCCAGCATGCGCGAGAGCGTCGGCCACGCCGGGTCGTCGACCGCAGCGAGCTCCGCAGCCGTCCGCACTGTCATGGCCGGATCATGCCAGATGTTGCCGGTCCGCAGGAGTCCTGGTAAAAGCGCGGGGCCCCTGCGCGCCCGGCTCGTCCGGCGATGCGCCGAAAAGACCGGTTCCCCGCCGTGACCGGCCCCGGGTCGGGTCGTGCCTGTTCCCGGCACGGTGAAGACGCCGGGCGGACCGTGGGGAGGACGTCGGCGCGCCACCCCGCGCCGTCGCGGCGGCCGGTACGGTCGCGGCCGTGGACGACGACGGCACGCCCTCTCCCGAGCGCGCCACCGACCCCGGCGCGCGGACGGCCCCACCACGAGCGCGGCGACGGCGCGGCCCCCTCGTCGCGGTGGCCGCCGCGGGCGTGGGCGGCGTCCTCGCGGTGGTGGCCGCCGTCGTCGGGCCGGCGGCGCTGCGCACCGCCGCCGAGCAGCCCGCACCGGCGACCTCGTCCGTGGCGCCCAGGGCCGGCGCACCCGAGGAGACGCCCTCGCCGACCTCTCCGGAGAGCGACCGCGAGGCGGTCGCGGCGCGGCTGCGCGCGCTGCCGGGCGTCGCGGCCGTGGAGGCCCTGGGGACCGCGGGCGAGTCGGCGCGCGTGACGCTGGTCAGCCCGCTGCCGACGCCGGAGGAGGCGCAGCGCACCGCCGACGACGCCAGCGCGATCGTCGCCGCCGTGCCCGGCGGTGGCGGCTGGTCGCTCCGCGTCGAGGGCACGGGCGCGGGTGGCGGGACGCTCGCCGTCGCGCACGGTCCGGGCGCGGACACCGACCGCGGCGTCGACCCGGCCACCGGGGAGCCTCGCCCCGAGCTCCTCGGGACCGACGCCGTCGCCGACGCGGTGCGCCTCGTCGCGCACGAGCCCGTGCGGCACGTGTTCCTCTCCCCGGGGTCCGCGTCGGTCGACGTCCGCGCGGCCGGCGACCTCGTCGCGACCGCCGCGCTCGTGCGCACCGAGGGCCGCGGGCTGACGAGCCTCGGCGTCGAGGGCTCGGGCGTCGGCACCTACGACGGCGACGGGCTCACCGTCCCCGACGACGCCCTGCTCACGCTCCTGGTCGGCGTCGCCGCGGAGCCCGGCGTGACGCAGGTCGTGCACGAGGCCGTGCGCGACACGTTCCCGCAGGACCCCCTGCTCACGGTGATCACCTCGGGCGACGCGGCCGTCGTCGCGCGCGTGCTCGACGACGCCGCGTACGCCGGCCCGCCGCTCGCGTACCAGGTCCACGGCTCGACCGACGGCGGCGCGTCCGCGACGCGCTCCGGGTTCGTCGCGGGAGCCGCCGCCCCGACGACCGGGACGCGCCCCGCGGGCGCGTGCGGGCCCGACGACCTCGCGCTGGGCGCGCTGGGGTTCGACGCCGCGGCGGGGCGCCGGTTCCTCACCGTCACGGCCCGCAACGACGGCGCCGCGGAGTGCGTCCTCGCGGGCGCGCCCGCCGTCCGCTTCGTCGCCGACGACGGCACGGAGACGGACGTGCTCCTCGAGCCGGACGACGACGGCCTCGCCCCGCTCACGCTCGCGCCGGGCGCCACGGCCTGGGCCGCGCTCTCGTGGCGCGGCGGGTCGACGGCCGACGACCCGCCGCTCGTCACGACGCTGCTCGTGGCCCCGCACCCGGGCGACCCCGAGGCCGTGGTCGGGCTCGCCGGGATCCCCGGCGTCGGGGACGGGCTCGACCTGCTCGGCGGCGGGACCGCGACGATCGGGTCGTGGACGCCCGCGCGGGCGGGATGACGAGCCCCCCCGCGGTCCGCGGGGTCCGTCGGCGGTCTGCCGACGGACCCCGAGAACGTCAGCTCAGGCACTCCCGAGCCATCTGGCTCCCCGACTGCACGCCGTCGACGACCGACACCCGGTCGACCGCGCCCCGCCAGTGGTCCGACCACGTGCCGTCGCGCTGCGCCCGACCGACGTGGAGCGCACCGCTCGACGGCCAGCCCGGGCTCGTGGTCGCGACGGTCCCCGCGAGCGTCGTCTCGCCCGCACCCGGCTCGTCCACCGAGCCGATCTCGCAGACGTAGAGGCGCAGCTCGCCCGCGGCGGCGTCCCGCACGCCCGTCAGTCGCACCCACGCCCCGGGCTTCACCTCGACGCCGGAGAGCGCGACGGTCGATGCCGAGCCGTCGGCGTCGGCGTCCGCCGTCCAGAACGCCCAGCACGTGCCGGACGCCGTCCCGCACGCGGCGTCGTGCCGTACCCCCAGCGAGAACGCGCTGGCCCGGTCGCCGACCTGGCTCACGGCGGCACGCGTCGCCCCGGTCGCGTCGGCTCGCACGGTCGCCCCCACGGAGAAGGCGCCCGCCGTCGGCGCCACGGACGTCGCGGACCAGGCGGCGGACGCGTCGTCGCCGATCACGAGCGCGCCGTCCGACGGGTCGAGCCCGAAGTCCGCGAGGTACCCGCGACCCCACATCCCGTCGTGAGCGAGGGTGAGCGGGCGGCTGCCCGCGACGTCGCGCGCGACCAGGCCCGAGCCCTCGGAGAACGCCCAGCGCACCGGCGCCGCGCTCGTCACGGAGAACCGGTAGAGGCGCACCGGGCCCGTCGCACCGGCGGCGTCGACCGCCTGCGCGGAGATCCGGTGGCTCCCGCTCGCCGTCGGCGTGAACTCGACCCGCTCACCGGGCACCGCAGAACGGTCCAGGGCGTCGGAGTCGAACGAGTAGCGGATCGCGACGACCCCCGGCTCGTCGGTGAACAGCACGAACGCGCCGCGCACGCCGACTCCCCCGGCCGTCGTGTCCTCCCGGTAGACCGCGGGCTCGCCCTCGACGGGCGTGACCACGGGCTGCTGCTCCGGTCGCACGAGGTCGGCCACGAACTCGCACCGGCTCGGCTCGCTCCAGGCCCCGCCGTCCGCCGTCGCCGCACGCGCCTCCCACGCGTACACGCCGTCGTGCTGCAGCAGACCCGACGGCACCACCGCCGCCGCGACCGTCCCCGGGGACTGGGCCGGCGTCTCCGTCGTCCACAGCTCGGCGCCCGTCGCGACGTCGTGCACGGCGAACCGGGCCAGGAGCGCCCCGGATCCCCCGCCGGAGAGCTCCGCCCGGAGCGTCGGCGTGCTCGACCGCACTGCCGGTCGCTCCTCGCCCGTCACGCACGCGCTCTCCGGGTCCGTGGTCCCGAGCGCTGTCGCAGATGCTCCGGTCGTCGGCGCGAGCGCGAGCTCGAGAGTCGTCCCCGCGCCGAGCAGGGCCAGCCCGGACCGTGCACCGGAGAGGCCGAGCGCGAGGGGACCGCCAGACGCGACCGCCTCGGTGACGGGCGCGGTGACGTCCCAGGACACGGCGCCCCAGCGGTCGCAGCGCCCCGCCGAGGCGGCCGAGGCGGCGGCGGGGCCCCACGTCGAGGCGTGGTTCGCCCACGTGCTCGACCGGACCACCGCGCCCACCACGTGCGCCGTGACCGGCGCGGTACGGCACTGCGCACCCTGCACGCCCGACGTCCGGAGCGTCGCCCCGGTGACGGTCGCGCCCGCGGGCACCGCCGAGCCGATCGCCTCCGTGAAGTCCCACGCCACGCGCGTCTCGCCCAGGACCGTGCACAGGAGACCGGAATCGCACCCGCCGACGGCCTGCGAGCCCGTGAACCCGTACCCGGACGCCGACCGCGGCAGCGCCTGCCGCAGCACCGCCCGCGGGACGTCGCTCCCCGAGAGCACGACGGGCGCGCCCTCGTCCGCGACCACGTCGACCGGCAGCGGTCCTGCGCTCGCCGTCGTCGCGCCCGCCACCAGGCCGGAGAGGGCCAGGACGGCGCTCAGCAGCACCCCCGTGGTCCTCCGCGTCGTTCGTCCCACGTCTCCCCCGATCATGCGCTCGCCGTCGTCGGCGAGGTCGCTGCCGCATGCTCCGGTCGTCCTCGACCAGGTCGTCCCACGGCAGATGCCGGAAATGTACACCCGCGCGGCACCACCGTCGGCACGCGCCGGCGTCGACCGGTCGCGACCGGGTCCGCGCTCACCCGAACGTCGCGGTGAACACCTGGACGCCGGGCGGGACGTCGAGCTCGACGAGCCCCTCCGTCGGGCCGTCGCCCTCCAGGACGGGGTAGAGCGTCGGGCTGCCGGCGACGTCGATCTCGCGGGTCGTGGTCCGCCCGTCCGTCGTGACGCGGGCCGTGACCGTGCCCTCGCCGCCGAGCACCGTGAACACGTCGGTCGAGCGGTACGCGAGGCGCACGCGCGCGTCGTCCGACACGGCGGTGGCGCCCTGGAAGTCGACGTCCCACGTGCCGCCGAGCGAGAACGTGTCCTGCCGCTGGTCGTCGGCGAGCGTGAAGTCCTGCTGCCCCGCGGCGTAGCGCGGCTCGCCGGCGTAGTTGACGACGCGCTTGATGGAGAAGTAGGTCTCGGGCGTCGTCTCGTCCTGCGGCGTGGTGTCGCCGACGGCGGTGGGCTCGGGCAGCTCGACGCCGGGGTTCGCGTCCTCGAGGAGCTCGCGCACCAGACGCTCGGTGTCCTCGTACCCGCCCTCCCCGAAGCGGATGTGGCGCACGGTCCCGTCGGCGTCGACGAGGTACTGCGCGGGCCAGTAGCGGTTCCGGTAGGCGGTCCAGGTCGCGTACGCGTTGTCCTGGGCCACGGGGTAGGTGACGCCGAGGTCCTGCGCGCCCGCGACGACGTTGCGCGTCTCGCGCTCGAACGCGAACTCGGGCGTGTGGACCCCGACGACCTCGAACCCCGCGCCGACGTCGCGGTACCGGTCGTACCAGGCGTTGACGTGCGGGATCGCGCGCTGGCAGTTGATGCAGGAGTAGGTCCAGAAGTCGACGAGCACGACCTTGCCGCGCAGCCCCTCGAGCGTCAGCGCCTCGCCGCCCGGGGTGTTGAGCCACGTGTCGATGCCGCGCAGCTCCGGGGCGGTGCCGCAGTCCTCCAGCACGGGCGCGCCGTTCGAGCAGTTCGACAGCTCGCGGTTCTCGTCGGTGACGAGCCCGCCGAGGTCGAGCGCCTCGCGCACGGCGTCGTTCTCGTCGACCCGCTGCTGGAGCGCGCCCGTGTAGTCGGGCAGGGCGCGCTGGAGGGCGGCGGGGAGGTTGAGCGCGAGCGCGCCCGCGAGCGCGATCATCACGACGCCGCCCGTGACGCGGATGCCGCGCGTGTGCCGCTGGAACCCGCGGACCCGCTCCGCGACGCGGCGCCCCGCGAGCGCGAAGACCAGGAGCGGGATCGCCGCCCCGACCGCGAACGACACCGTGAGGGCGACGGTGCCCGGGCCGATGTTCCCCGTCGCCCCGGCCACGGTGATCGCCGCGAGGACGGGCCCGGCGCACGGCACGTACAGCACGCCGAGGCCGAGGCCGAGCACGAACGCCCCGCGGTCCTGGCGGGCGGCGCCGCGGCGCGCCCCGAGCGCGGCGATCCGCCGGAACGGCCGCTCCAGGACCTCCTCGACGCGCGGCACGATCATCCCCACGCCGATCGCGACGAGGAGCACGATGCCCGCCCAGCGCAGCAGGTCCTGCGGGAGCCCGAGCGCGGTCAGCAGGAGGGAGCCGAGGAGCGTGAAGACGCTGAAGCTGAGGACCAGTCCTGCGATGACGAGGTAGGGGCGCCACGAGCGGCGCGCGGCCCGCCGGGTCGTGCGGCGCCCGCCGTCGACCGGGGCAGCGGGCTCGGCGGCCTCGCGCGTCGACAGATCCAGGGCGAGCGTCCCGCCGCGCGTCGGCCGGGCCGTGACCTCCCGGGCTCCGGCGGCCTCCCGCGCGCCGCCCGGGCCGCCCCGGCCGCGCGGCCCCGCGGTCGGGCGACCGCCGACGCGGACCGCGTCGGGGACGCCCGCGAACAGCCCCGGGGAGACGCCGCCCGCCCCGGTCTCCGCGGTGCCCGACGGCGTCTCCCCCGTGCGCGCGCCCTGCACGCCGCCCGCGAAGAAGATGACGGGCAGCATGGGCAGGATGCACGGCGAGATCCCCGTGATGAGTCCGCCGAGCAGGCCGATGACGATGAGCGTCTCCATGCCCGGGGTTCGGACCGGCGGCCCTCGCGGATGGGTCCACCACGCGTCGAGCGCACGACGACGGGCGCACGACGGGCGCACGACGGGCGCACGACGGGCGCACGACGACGGCCCCGACCGTCCGGTCGGGGCCGTCGGGACCCGCTCGCGCGGGTCCACCGCGCGCCCGCTTCTGGACGCGCCGGGAGGATCACATCGTCGGCATGAGCACCGTGTCCACGAGGTACACGGTCGCGTTCTGCGTCATCACGCCGCCGCACACGACGGCCGCGTCGTTGACCATGAGCTCGTCGCCCGAGCCGGTCACCTCGACCGTGCCGCCCTCGACGGTCTCGTGCTCCCCGACGACCTGGTCGGGCGTGAGCTGGCCGGGCACCACGTGGTACGTGAGGATCTTCGTCAGCGTGTCGGAGTCCGTCTTCAGCGAGTCGAGCGTCGCGGCGTCGATCTTCGCGAACGCGTCGTCGACGGGGGCGAACACGGTGAACTCGCCGCCGTTGAGCGTGTCGACCAGGTTGACGTCCGGGTTGAGCTCACCCGAGACGGCCGCGGTGAGCGTCGTGAGCAGCGGGTTGTTCGACGCCGCCACGGCGACGGGGTCGGTCGACATCCCGGTGATCGACCCGGCGCCGTCGGGCACCTGCTCCGCGTAGGCGGCACAGCCGGGGCCCACGAGGTTCGCGGCGGGATCGGCCGCCATGTCGTCCGCGCCCTCGGTCGAGTCGTCGGTCATGTCGTCGGACGTCGAGTCGTCCGTCATGGTGTCGGCCTGAGAGTCGGTCGTCGTCGAGTCGGACCCCGTGTCCGAGTCCGAGCTGCACGCGGACAGGCCGAGCACGGCGAGCGTGGCGATGCCGGCGACGGCGTACGACGTGCGGGTGCGAACGTTCATCGGTCTCTCCTCGGGTCGTCGCCCCGCCGGTGCGGGGCGTCATGCCGAGGGTTCGGAGCACGACCCCGGGTGGATGGGTCGGGATCGGCACGAGTTTCTCGCGCGCGTCCCGACCCCTCCGGGCCGTGCCGCTCAGCCGACGAGCGCGACCACCGGGTCCGCCGTCGGCTGCTCCGAGCCGCCCGCCGGCTCGACCGTCACGGCCATGCCGACGCCCGGCTCGCCCTGGACGAGCCGCGACGTGCTGCCGTCCTGGACGTCGAGGACGCCCGCCGAGACGACGGCGCCGTCGGGCTCGACCACCCAGAGCTGGTAGTCGCGGTCGTCGCCCGCGTCGGGCAGGTCGGACGCGCGGAAGAACATGGCGTCGCCCGCGGCGAGGACGGACGCCTGCCCGCCACCCGCCACGTCGCCGTGCAGGATCGTCGCGTCGGGGTCGGCGAGCATGCGCTCGATCGCGTCCGCCTGCGCCTCCAGGCGCGACTGCTCCTGCGTCGCGCGGACCGCGACCGTCGTCGGGACGGCCACCGCGACCACCGCGGCCACCGCCGCCGCGAGCCCGGTCCAGCGTCGGCGGCGGGCGCGACGCGCCGCCGCGAGGTCGACGACGACGCCACCCCCCGTGCTCTCCTCCGCGGACGTGCCCGTGGCCGCGGACGCGGCCACCCGCGCCAGCACGGCGTCGCGCAGCGCGGGCGGCGGGGCGCTCTCGACGGCGAACGCCGCCACGACGTCGCGGTACTCGTCGAGCTCGCGCCGCGCGTCGGGGTCGGCCGCGAGCAGGCGCTCGACGGCGCGCCGCTCGACGTCGTCCACCGCGTCCAGCGCGTAGGCGGGGAGCAGGTCGCGGACCTCCGGACGGTCGTCCGCACCGTCGCCACGGGGCGTGGTCAGGTCAGCCACGACGCACCCCCAGGCAGTCGCGGAGCCGCAGGAGACCGTCCCGGATGCGGGACTTCACGGTCGGCAGCGCGGCGTCGAGCCGCTCCGCGACCTCCCGGTAGGTGAGCCCGCCGTAGTACGCCTGCACGACCGCCTCCCGCTGCGTCGCCGTGAGCGAGTCCAGGCACCGCCGCACGGCCGCACCCTCGAGACGTCGCTCGACGTCCTCCACCACCACGTCCCGCGGTGCCGCGGCCGTCGAGGCGTCCACGTCGCGCTGGTCGCGGTCGCGGCGCGCCTGCTCGGCCCGCACGCGGTCCACCGCGCGCCGCCGGGCGAGCGTCGCGACCCAGGTCCGCGCCGAGCCGCGCGTCGCGTCGTAGCGCGCCGCCGTCTGCCACACCTCCACCATCACCTCCTGCACGACCTCCGCCGCGTGGTCCGGGTCCCGCAGGACTCCCAGGCACGTGCCGTACGCGACCGGCGCGAGCGCGTCGTAGACGGGCGCGAACGTGGCCGGGTCGCCGTCGGCGCACGCCGCGAGGGCGGCGTCGACCGCCGGGTTCGTCGTCACGGGAGGTGGCACCCGGTCAGTGTGCAGCACGGGCGCCTCCCGCACGCGCTGCGGCGCGTCGACCACGGCTCTCGGCACGCGACCTCCCGTCGCCGGCACCGTCCCGGTCCGTCCGGGACACCCTGGGTTCGGCGCCGACGCGCGGACGGATGGGTGACCGTCCCGCCGGGACCGGTCAGAGCGCGCGCCGGGCGCGGACCGCGCCCGCGAGCTCGCGCAGGAGGTCGGCCGTCGTGTCCCAGTCGATGCACGCGTCCGTGACGGACTGCCCGTAGACGAGGCCGCTCGGCGCGGGCTTCTGGGCGCCCGCCACGAGGAAGCTCTCCATCATGAGGCCCGTGATGCCCTGCTCGCCCTCGGCCAGCCGCGCGGAGACCTCGCGCACGACCTCCGCCTGGCGCACGTGGCTCTTGCCGGAGTTGCCGTGCGACGCGTCGACGACGAGCCCGTGCTCCGTGACCCCGCCGCGGCCCGAGGTGCGCGCGACCGCGAGCGCCGCCGCGACGTCGTCGGCCCCGTAGTTGGGGCCCGAGCGCCCGCCGCGCAGGATGACGTGGCAGTCCGGGTTGCCCGCGGTCTCCACCGCGGCGGCGCGGCCGAGCGAGTCCATGCCGAAGAACGTGTGCTCGCTCGCGGCCGTGATGCACCCGTCGACCGCGATCTGCACGTCGCCGTCGGTCGCGTTCTTGAACCCGACGGGCATCGACAGGCCCGAGGCGAGCTGGCGGTGCACCTGCGACTCGGCGTTGCGCGCACCGATCGCGCCCCACGACACCGCGTCGGCGATGTACTGCGGGCTCGTGGGCTCGAGGAACTCGCACGCGGCCGGGACACCGGCGTCGAGGACGCCGAGCAGCACCTCGCGCGCGAGGCGCAGGCCGTGGTGCACGTCGTGCGACCCGTCGAGGTGCGGGTCGTTGATGAGGCCCTTCCAGCCCACGGTCGTGCGCGGCTTCTCGAAGTAGACGCGCATGACGACCATGAGGTCGTCGGCGAGCTCGTGCGCGACGGCGGCCAGGCGCCCCGCGTACTCGAGCGCGGCCTCGGGGTCGTGCACCGAGCAGGGGCCGACGATGACGAGGAGGCGGTCGTCGTCGCCCGCGAGGACGTCACGGACCTCGCGGCGCGACGTCGTCACGAGGTCGCTGCGCGTCGCGCCGAGCGGCAGGTCGGCGAGCATGGCGCGCGGCGCGGGGAGGGCGTCGAGCGCGCGGACCCGCAGGTCGCTCGTGCGGGCCTGGAGCTCGGGGCTGTCCACGGGGTCGACGGTACTCGTCGCGCCGTCGGTCGTCGCGGTCTCGCGCGGGGTGGTGGTGCTGGTCACGGGGGGCTCCTGGTCTGTGCGGCGGGGTCTGGGAGCGCCGTGAGTCGGGATGCCCAGCGGCGCTCCACCGGCCTGCTGCCGCCCGTGGTCCCGGAGCGGCCCGTCTCACGACGAAGGGCCCGGACGCGGTCCGCGTCCAAGGCCCTGTGCTGGCTCCGGGTGGTGATCTGTGGTCAGGCTGACGCCCGCACGGCCCCACCGGGAGCCTGCGTAAAGCGCCAATACCACTGAGAAGTCACGAGCCGACGGTAGCACAGCGCCTCCGAGGGGCGGACGGGCCGTCTCACGGGCCGGTCGGGCAGCGCCTACGCTCGGGGCATGCCGATCCCCGAGTTCGTCGCCGCCCTCCGGTCCCACGTGGGGACCGACCTGCTGTGGATGCCGGGGGTGTCGGGCGTCGTCGTGGACGACGCCGGCCGGGTGCTGCTCGGGCAGCGCGCCGACTCCGGGCAGTGGGCCGTGATCAGCGGGATCCTCGAGCCGGGCGAGGACCCGGCGGTCGGGCTCGCGCGCGAGGTGCTCGAGGAGACGGGCGTCGAGGTCGTGGTGGACGCGCTCGTCGCGGTGACGGTCACCGAGCCGATGGAGTACCCGAACGGCGACCGGTCGCAGTACCTCGACCTCGCGTTCCTGTGCCGCCCGGTGTCGCCGGCGGCCGCCGCGGCGGCGCACGTCGCGGACGACGAGTCGCTCGCGGTCGCGTGGTTCGCCCCCGACGCCCTGCCCGACGACGTCGCGCGCTCGTCGACCGAGCGTCTCGGGCACGCGCTCGCGCGCCTCGCCGACCCCTCAGCCGGCCCGTTCTTCGTCCGCTGACGCGGCGGCCGGGGCGTCGGGCACCGCCCGCCCGTCCCCCGCGGGGCCGAGCCAGCGCACCGCGAGCAGGCACGCGTCGTCGTCCTCGGGCGCGCGCGAGACGACGGCCTCCAGCAGCCGGTCGTCGCGCAGGCCGACGTCGAGGGCGCGCGTGACGACGTCCGCGAGCTCGTCGAGCGCGAGCGCGAGCGGCCGGTCGCGGCGCTCGACGACGCCGTCCGTGAAGAGCAGCAGCAGGTCGCCCGGGGCGAGGCGCACGGCCTTGGCGACGCGCGGCGTCGTGCCCCGCACGCCCAGCGGCGTCGACCGGGCCTCCCACAGGTACGCCGCGGAGCCGCCGGCTCGCACGAGCAGGGGCGGCAGGTGGCCCGCGCACGTGTAGCGCAGCACCCCGGCGCGCAGGTCGAGCTCCCCGTACACGAGGCTCGCCATGAAGCCCGTGCCCGTCCGGTCGACGAAGCGGTCGACGCGCTCGACCACCTCCTCCGGCGGGAGGCCGGTGTCGGACGCCGCCCGGACGGCGGTGCGCAGCTGCCCCATCGACGTCGCCGCCTTGAGGCCGCGGCCGACGACGTCCCCCACGCTGAGCGCGACGACGTCGGGCGCGACCCGGAAGGTGTCGTACCAGTCGCCGCCGACCTGGAGGTCGTGGACGCCCGGGCGGTAGCACGCCGAGACCTCGACCTGCGGGTCGGCGACGATCCCGTCGGAGAGCATCGCGCCCTGGAGCTCGCTCGCGACCGAGATGCTCTGCTCGTGGACCCGCGCGCGCGAGAGCGCGAGCGCGGCGAGCTGTCCCGCCGCGGCGGCGGTGCCCAGGTCGACGGGGTCGGAGCCCGCGGCGCGCCGCGGTTCGAGCGCGAGCACCCCGAGCAGCGCGCCCGCCGTCCGCAGCGGCACGACGACGGTCCCGTCGTCGCGCACGGTCGCCTCGGTGAGCTCGTCGATCGTCGGGGCCAGGACGCCGACGGCGCCGCCCCACCGTCGCAGCGGGCCGCGCTCCTGCGCCGTCCACAGCGCGGCGTCGCCCGCGCCCAGCATCGTCACGGCCGCGCGGAGCAGGACCCACGCGACGCCGTCGAGACCGGCGACGCTCGCGAGGTCCGCCGCGACGCCGTGCAGCAGCCGCACCCGACGCTCCGCCTCCTCCGACGCACGACGCGCCTCGACGAGCTCGTGCTCGAAGCGCGACCGCTCGCGCGCGCCGAGCATCGCGACCTCGATCAGCCGCTCGCCGCGCGCCTCGCGCTCGATCGCCGTGAGCAGCACGGGCTCGCGGCCCCGCGGCGTGCGGAGCTCGACCGCGACCTCGTCCACGCGGCCCTCGATGTGCAGGCGCGGGCCGACGTGCGTCTCCCAGAAGATGCGCCCGCCGACCGTGAGCAGGTCCGCCAGGCGACGCCCCGCGACCGCCTCGACGTCCGGGACCTCGATCGTCCGCAGGAACTCGTCGTTGGCGTCGAGGACGCGCGCCTCGGTGTCGAGGAGGAGCAGCGCGACGGGGGCGAGCGCCCAGCGCTCGGCCCGGGACATCGCCATCAGGCGGCGCCCAGCCAGTCGCGCATCGCGCGCACGAGGAGGTCCGGGTGCGAGAGGTTCGGGCAGTGCCCCACCGAGTCGATGACGACGAGGTCGCTGCCGGGCAGGTGCTCGTGCACGTAGCGGCCCACCTCGGGCGGCGCGATGACGTCTTCCCGGCTCTGCACCACGAGGCTCCGCGTGCGCACGCGCGCCAGGTCCGCCCGGTTGTCGCCGAGGAACGTCGCGCGCGCGAACTGCCGGGCGACCGCCGGGTCGTTGCGCCGGAACACCGCGGCGAGCTCGTCGCCGAGCGCCGGGCGGTCCGGGTTCCCGGCGATGACGGGCGCCATGACCTGCGTCCAGCCGAGGTAGTTCGCGTCCATGGTCTCCAGGAGCTCGTCGATCTCCTCGGCGGTGAACCCGCCGCGGTAGCCGTCGTCGTCGACGTACCGCGGGCTGGGGCCCACGAGCACCAGCCGGTCGAACAGGTCCGGGCGGTCGGCCGCGGCGAGCAGCGCGATCACGGCGCTCACCGAGTGGCCCACGAGCACCACGGGCCCGTGCCCGTCTCCGTCGACCACCGCCTCGACGATCTCCACCACGTCCGCGGCGTAGCCCGCGAGGTCGGCGTGCCGGACGGCGTCGTGCGCGGTCGGGTGCGACGCCCCGCAGCCCGAGTGGTCGAACAGCACGACCCGGTGGTCCGTCGCGAACGCGGGCGCGACGAAGCGCCACATCGACTGGTCGCAGCCGAATCCGTGCGCGAAGACCATCGTCGGGCCGTCCTGCGCCCCCATGACCCGCACGTTGTTGCGCTCGTGCACGTCCACGCGTCACAGCGTAGGGGGGAAGGGGTCGCGAGGGGCAGCGGCGCCCCGGGGTGAGACCCGCGCACGGCACAATGTCCTCATGCGTGTCTCGGCGAAGGCGGACTATGCGGTGCGGGCGTGCGCCGAGCTCGCGGCGTCGCCGCACGGCGACCCGGTGCGGGCGGAGGACCTCGCGACGGGCCAGGGCCTCCCGGTGAGCTTCCTCGAACGGATCCTCGGCGACCTGCGCCGGGCCGGGATCGTCGCGAGCGTCCGCGGACGCTCCGGCGGCCACCGCCTCGCGCGCCCGGCGACCGAGGTGACGCTCGCCGACGTCTTCCGCGCGGTTGACGGCCCGCTCGTCACGGTGCGGGACGAGCGTCCCCCGAGCCTCGAGTACGACGGGTCCGCCGCGGGGCTGCTCGAGGTGTGGATCGCGCTGCGCGCGAGCGTCCGCGACGTACTGGACCGCGTGACGATCGACGACGTCGTGCGCCGCGACCTGCCCGACGACGTGCACGCGCTCGCGGCCCGCGCCGACGCGTGGGAGAACCCCTGACGGGACGCTCCCGTTAACACTGGCCCACGATGCGGTCGGCGCTTCACATAGTGGACTCCTCCGGTCAACCTTGTCGGGACGCGTCGGGATCCTCCCGACGGCCCGAGCAAGGAGGCCCCGGTGCGGACCCTCGTCCTGCTGGCCCTCGTGGGCCTCGGCGCCCAGCTCGTCGACGGCAGCCTCGGCATGGCGTACGGCGTGACGTCCACGACGCTCCTGCTCGCGATCGGGACGAACCCCGCGGCGGCGTCGGCCACGATCCACCTCGCGGAGATCGGGACGACGCTCGCGTCCGGCGCGGCGCACTGGCGGTTCGGGAACGTCGACTGGAAGGTCGTGCTGCGCATCGGCGTGCCGGGCGCGGTCGGGGCCTTCGCGGGCGCGACGTTCCTGGCGAACCTCTCGACCGAGGTCGCCGCCCCCGTCATGTCGCTGCTGCTCCTCACGCTCGGCGTCTACGTGCTCTCGCGCTTCACGTTCGCCGGGCTGCCGACGGGCCGCCTGGGGCTGCCGCTGCGCAAGCGGTTCCTCGCCCCGCTCGGTCTCGTCGCGGGCTTCGTCGACGCCACCGGCGGCGGCGGCTGGGGCCCCGTGGGCACGCCCGCGCTGCTCGCGTCGGGCCGGATCGAGCCGCGCAAGGTCATCGGCTCCATCGACACGAGCGAGTTCCTCGTCGCCGTCGCGGCGTCGCTCGGGTTCCTCTGGACGCTCGGCTCGCAGGGGATCGACCTCACGTGGGTCGGGGCGCTCCTGCTCGGCGGGCTCGTCGCCGCGCCGATCGCGGCCTGGCTCGTGCGGATGCTCCCGCCCCGGATCCTCGGCTCGGCCGTCGGCGGCGTCATCGTGCTCACCAACGTCCGCACGCTGCTGCGCTCCGAGTGGGTCGACGCGAGCGGCGCGGTCCAGGGCGTCGTGCTGGCGCTCGTCGCGGTCGTCTGGGCCGCCGCCGTCGTCTGGTCGGTGCGAGCGCACCGCCGCGCCGTCGCGGCGGAGGCTGCGGCCGACCCGGCACCCGCCGACGCCCCCCACCCGGCCCCCGCCACCCGCTGAACCCGCTCCGCCGAGCATGCGGTTGCGGCCCGTCCTCGCGGCAGGACGGGCCACGACCGCATGCTCGGCCGGGCGGGGAGCTCAGTCGCTCGCGTAGCGGTGGACGAAGGTCGCGAGGATGCGGTGCGGTTGCCGGACGTCGCCGCGTCGGACGGTCGCCTCGACGTCGCCCGCGGCGTCGGGCGGGAAGTACCCGTAGTCCCGGTAGACGCCGATGCGCGTGAGGATGCCCTCCAGGTCGAGCTCCGGGTGGAACTGCGTCGCGTACAGGTTCTCCTTGACGCGGAACATCTGCACCGGGCACGCGTCCGACGTCGCGAGCAGCACCGCGTGCGGCGGCAGCTCCCGCACCGCTTCCTTGTGGCCCACGTACGCCTCGAACGCGTCGGGCAGACCCGCGAGCAGCGGGTCCGCCCGGCCCTCCGGGGTGAGCCGGATCGTCACGGGCGAGATGGGCTCGGCGTACGTGTCGTCCAGCACCGCGCCCTCGTGCAGGCCGAGCGTCCCGACGCCGTAGCACGCCCCGAGGAACGGGACGTCGCGCTCGACGATCTCGTCGAGGAGCGGCGCGAGCTCGCGCTCGACCCGGCGCTGCGTCGCCGACTTCTCCGCCTCGGGCCGCGACGAGTCGAAGGGGCTGCCGCCGACGATCACGCCCGAGTACGCGTCGAGGTCGATCGCCGGCAGCGGGCCCGCCTCCATCCGCACGCGGTGCAGCTCGTGCGGCGCGAGGCCGGAGTGACGCAGCACCGCCGCGTGCTCACCGTCCGCGGCCGGGTCCTCCGCCCGGGACGCCAGGAGCAGGAAGGGCTTCATGCCGGTCAGGCTAGGGGCGCCCCGCGGGCCACGCCCGCGGGGACCGGGCGGTGGGCCGGACGGCGGCCCGGGCGGTGCCGGGCGCCCGGCACCGTGGTCGGGCCCCGCCTCAGCTCCAGCGGAAGAGCCGGATGCCGAGCGGCAGGAGCACGGCCGTCCACACGGCCATGACGACCACCTGCACAGCGGGGAAGCCCTCCTCGAACCACCCCGCCGTCATCGCCTGCGACGCGGCGCCGAGCGGGGTGAACCTGCCGACCTGCGCCACGGCCTCCGGCATCATCGGTCCCGGCGTCCACAGCCCCGAGAGGAACAGGAGCGGGAAGTAGATGAGCGTCCCGATCGCGGACGCGGTGCTCGCCTTGGGCGCGCGCGCCGCGACGAGGGTGCCGAGCGCGTACATCGACGCCACTCCGAGGACGAACGCGAGCACGACGGTCCCCGCGTTCCGCGGCGCCGGCAGACCGAAGACGAGCTGCCCGACGACGAGCGCGACCGCGGACGCAACCACGACGGCCACGAGGTTGATGACGAGGTGCGCGACGACGATCCCCTGCGGGCGCATGGGCGTCGTCGACAGCCGCCGCAGCAGCCCCTTCTCGCGGAACGTCGCGAAGTAGACCGGCATGGTCGTCAGTGCCGGGGTCGCGATCGCGGCGGCGAGCACCACGGGCGCGTAGAGCGCGACGGGCGTGAGCCCGCCCCACGGCGGGGGCGCGTCCTCGATCGGCACGCGCATGCCCGGGATGGCGAACCCGACCCCGACGAGCAGGACGGTCGGGAACACGAGCGCGAAGAACACCGTCCCCGGGTCGCGCAGCCAGAGCCGCGACTCCGTGGCGAGCAGGACGCCGAACCCGCGCCAGCCGCTGCTGCGGCGGACGGGCGTGGCGGACGGGGTCAGGGTCGTGGCGGTCATCGGGACTCCCCTCGGGTCGGCCGGGCGTCGGTCGCGTCCGGGTCGTAGGTGCGGCCGGTCACGGCCACGAAGACGTCCTCGAGCGTGCGGGAGACGGTCCGGACGTCGTCGGGCACGACCTCGCGCTCGGCGAGCGCGAGCACGACGGCGGGCAGCACCCGCCGGGAGCCCGTCACCTCGATCTCCCGCCCTGCCCCGGGTGCCGCCTCGACGTGCTGGACGTCCGCGAGCCCCGCGATCGTGTGCAGCGCGAGGTCGTGGTCCGCGAGCGGCACGCGCAGGCGCACGGTGCGCGACGTGTCGACGGAGTCGACGAGCTCCGCGGGCGTGCCCTGCGCGACGACCCGGCCGCGGTCGATGATGACGAGCCGGTCGCACAGGCGTTCCGCCTCGTCCATGAAGTGCGTGACGAGCAGGATCGTCACGCCGCGGTCGCGCACGCGCTCCACGAGCTCCCACGTCGCGCGGCGGGCCGCCGGGTCGAGCCCGGTGGTCAGCTCGTCGAGGATCGCGACGCGCGGGTTCCCGACCAGCGCGAGCGCGATCGACAGGCGCTGCTTCTGCCCGCCGGAGAGCTTGGCGAACGCGACGCGCCGGTGCGGGGCGAGGTCGAGCAGGTCGAGCAGCTCCTCCACGTCGCCGGGCGACGCGTAGAACGACGCGAAGAGCCGCATCGCCTCCTCGACCGTGATCTTCTCGTTGAGCGCGGCCTCCTGGAGCTGGACGCCGACGACGTCGCGCACCGCGGCGGGGTCGGCCTGCGGGTCGACGCCGAGCACGCGGACCGTGCCGCCGTCGGCCTGGCGCAGCCCGGCGAGGCACTCGACGGTCGTCGTCTTGCCGGCGCCGTTGGGCCCGAGGACGCCGAAGATCTCGCCCTGCCGGACGGTCAGGCTCACGTCCTCGACCGCGACGGTGCGCGTGCCGGAACCCTGCGGTCCCGGGTACGTCTTGCGCAGGTTCCGGATCTCGACGACCGGGTCAGGCCCGGCCGTGCGGCCGGCGGGCGGGGCGGGCGACGTCGCCGTCGTGCCGCCCGGGGGCGGTGCTGCGGTGCTCATGGTGACCTCCAGGAGGGTGTGCGGCACCCACGGACGGCGCCGTGCGCCGTCCGGACGGGTGGGAGTGCGGTCGGGAGGGTGCTGCCGGTCAGGCGCTCGCGGTGCCCGCGAACTCGACCGGACGGATCGCGACGCCCCGCAGGACGACGCGCAGGAGCAGTGCGGCGAGCACGACCCCGACGAGCCCGCCGAGCACGGCGAGCCAGACGGGGGTGCCGTCGAGACCGACGACGCGCGAGAGCGCGTGGCCGAAGAACCCGGAGCGCAGGAACACCTCGCTCACCACGACGGTCGCGAGCGACGCGACGACGAGCAGCACGCCGCGCAGGAACCCGAAGCCGTAGAAGCCCGCGGCGACGACCATGCCCGCGAGGTAGTAGACGACGCAGAACGTGCCCTCGACGAGGATCACGAGGCCGACCTCGGACCCGTCCGCGTAGAGCTGCGTGAGGTCCCGCTCCGTCGGCCAGCCGGCCTGGCGGAACAGCACCCACTCCCCCCACCGCACGAGCGCGGTCGCGATCCCGAACGTGAGCCCGGAGACGGCGGCGCCGATCCACAGGCCGTGCGTGTACGACCGCCGCGTGCCGCCGGCGGCGACGTGCAGCGCGATCGACATGAGCGGCAGGAGGATGCCCATGACGAAGAGGAAGAACTTCGCGGAGCCCGCGACGCCGCCCACGCCCTCGATGCTCACGTCGTCGTTGCGCAGCATGATCCACAGGACGAGGGCCCCGACGGCGAGCGCGATGAGCCAGAACCACACGCCCACGTACCAGGTGCCGCCGATGAAGTACCAGGCGACGGCGCGGACACCGCGCCGGTGGGCGGCCTTCTCGAGCGCGCGGCGCTCCGCGGTGCGCGGGGTCGTGGCGGTCATCGTGCCTCCTGCGTGCGGGTGCGGGCGGGCGCGTCGTCCTCGGTGCGGTCGGTGCGCGTGAGGTGGACGAACAGGTCCTGGACGGGCACCGCCCCGACCTCGAGCCCGGCCGCGGCGGCCGCGGCCCGCTCGTCGGGGGCGAACGTGCCGAAGAGCGTGACCTGCGCCGTGCTGCCCAGCCGCTGCCGGGCGAGCACCTGCCGGCCCGCGGTGTGGCGCTCGACCACGTCCGCCGGCCCGGTGAGGCTGACGCCGCGCGCGCGGACGTCGTCGGCGTTCTCGGCGAGCAGGACGCGCCCGCGGTCGATGATCACGACGTCCTCGAAGAGCCGCTCGACCTCCGCGATGAGGTGGCTCGAGAGCAGGATCGTGCGCGGGTGCTCGGCGTAGTCCGCGACGAGCGCGTCGTAGAACGCGTAGCGGCTCGGGGCGTCCATGCCGAGGTAGACCTCGTCGAAGATCGTCAGGGGCGCGCGGGCGGCGAGCCCGACGACCGCGCCGAGCGCCGAGCGCTTGCCGCGCGAGAGCTCGTTGGGCTTCTTGCGGACGTCCACCTCGAAGGTGTCGAGGAGGCGGCCGGCGAGGTCGGCGTCCCAGTGCGGGCGCACGTCGGCGTAGTACTCGAGCGTGTCGCGCGCCTTGTCGGACTCCCCCACGTCGCCGCTCTCGCGCACGAGCTGGGTGTGCATCGTCGCCCAGACGTTCTCGAACGGGTCCTCGAGCTCGCCGTCCGGGCCGACGCGGACCGTGCCCGACGTCGGGCGCCGGAACGCGGCGAGCAGGGCGGCGAGCGTCGTCTTGCCGGCGCCGTTGCGGCCGAGCAGGCCGGTGATGACGCCGGGGCGGATCGTCAGGGTCGCGCCGTCGAGCGCGGGGTCGTCGCCGCGCGAGTACCGCACGACGACGTCGCGCACCTCGGCGCCGAAGGGCGCCGGCGCGGTCGCGGCGGGGAGGTCGGTGGGGTGGCTGGTGGGCCGGGCGGTCACGGGTCTCACCTCGGGGTGGGGTCGGTGGTCGGGCCGGTACGGGGTGCGTCGCCGGTCCCGGGACCGGCGGGCCGCGGGCGGCCGAGGACGTGCTCGACGATCTGGGCGGCCGGGATGTCCAGGAGGTCCGCCTGCGCGAGCGCGGGGTCGAGGACCTCGTCGAAGAACCTGGCGCGGTGCTCGGCGAGCAGCCGCTCGCGTGCGCCGGGCGCGACGAACATGCCGAGCCCGCGCCGCTTGTAGAGGACGCCCTCGTCGACGAGGCCGGCGAACGCCTTGGCCGCCGTCGCCGGGTTGATCCGGAACGTCGTCGCGAACTGCGTCGTGGACATGACCTGCTCCTCCTCCGCGAGCTCCCCCGCGAGCACCTGTGCCCGGATCATCTGCGCGATCTGGAGGTAGATGGGTTCAGGTCCGTCGAACATGGGGCCCATCCTCTCCCGGCTCGCGCGTTCTGTGGTTCATTACTTGAGTAATGAACCACAGATGAGGCGTCGCGCGCAACCCTCCTCCGGACGCGCGACGACCGACGCCGGGCGGAACGATGGGGACGTCGGCGCCGAGGCCGGTGCCGGTCGGGTCGCATCGGGAGACCCGGTCGAGCCGCATCGGGAGACGGAGGAGGCGCGGTGGGCGGAGCGTGCGAGCTCGCGGGCGGGGCGCCCGGGGCCGAGCCGCTGAGCACGTGGACGAGCCTCGCGTTCGTCCTGGCCGGCGCGGCCGTCGTGGTGGCGGCGAGGCGGCCGGAACCCGGGGCCTCCTGGGGCCCGGGCGAGCCCGACGGCGCCGCGTCGCGGCTGCGCGTGGCCTTCGGGGTCCTGGTCGTGCTGATCGGGGTGGGCTCCGTGGTGCAGCACGGGCCGGCGCCGTCGTGGAACCCCGTCGCGCACGACCCGCCGCTGCTCGGCACGCTCGCGCTCGTCGCCGCCGACGCCGTCGCCGACCTCACCGGGCGTCGCCTGAGGACGTGGTGGTGGCTCGCGCCGACCCTGCTCGGGGTCGTGCTCGCGGCGTTCTCGGTCCCGGCGTCCACCGCCGCCCAGGTGGTCGCGGCGGGCGCGGCCGCGGCCGCGAGCGCCGCACGCGCGTGGCGACGGCCCGCCGTCCGACGCCGCACGGTCGCCGCGCTCGTGCTGCTCGCCGTCGGCGGCACGGCGGGGACCCTGACCCGCCCGGGCTGGCCCCTGTGCGACGCCGACGGCGCGCTCGGCGTCACGCTCCAGGGGCACGCCGTCTGGCACGTGCTCGCCGCCACGGCCCTGTGGGTGCTCGCGCCGACGCTCGGGACGCGCCCCGCGCCCGCACGCTCGTCCTGACCCGCTCCCTTCACCCGCCCCGGGCGGTACCCACCGCGGGCCCGCGGTGGGACGCTGGGAGGATCCGGCGTCCGCGGCGGGCCCCGCCCTCCGGCCGCCGGCGGTCCCGAAGGAGTGAGGCAACGATGGTCACCATCAGGCGCGGGTTCTCCAGCTTCTCGGCGGACGACCTCGACGCGGCGCGCGCGTTCTACGGGGACACCCTCGGGCTCCCCGTCACGGCACTCGACGACGGGAACGGTCTGGTGCTCCACCTCGGCGGCGGCTCGGACGTGTTCGTCTACCCGAAGGAGGACCATCGGCCGGCCGCCTTCACGGTCATGCACCTCACCGTCGACGACGTGGACCAGGCCGTCGACGAGCTCACCGCGAAGGGCGTGACGTTCGAGCGCTACGAGGGGTTCGACCAGGACGAGAAGGGGATCGTGCGCGGCTTCATGGAGGGCGGCGACGGCGCCTGGCTCACCGACCCGGCCGGCAACGTCGTCGGGCTCGCGGACGGCGAGAACATGGCCCGGCTCGTCGAGGGTTGAGCGCGCACCTCTGACACCCCCGGCTCGCGAGGTAGAGCCCTGGTCATCACCAGGGCTCTACCTCTGTCTCTTATCCACATCTCCGCGCCC
>NZ_JBYTEQ010000004.1:53-65182 GCF_058792115.1 Cellulosimicrobium sp. EB106-03-01-XG111 | reverse complement strand
TGGGAGAGTAGGACGCCGCCGGACAACCCTTCACCGAAGGCCCACCCCACACGGGGTGGGCCTTCGGCATTTCCGCACCCAGCACGCCGGATCGCCGGCGGCGCTGCAGGCCGCACGTCGCCCGGAGCGCGAGCGAGAGCCGCCGACGTCTGCCGGACGCCGCCGTGCGTCCGTTGCCGGGTGCGACGCCGCGCCGCCACATCGTGAGCGGATCGCCCGTGACACGGCAGGAGCCTCGTCGTCCCGTCGTGGGAGGATGGCCTGCGCAAACTTCAGAACGAGAGGGAACCCCGGTGAACGACACCCCCCGTGAGCCCGAGCCGGATCGTCCGTCCTCGGGCGACGACCGCGGTGGTCGACGCGACCGTGACGGTCGTCAGCAGCCTCCCCGTGAGGGACGTGGTCGGCAGGGCGGCGCGCCGTCCGGCGATCGCCGTGGCGGGCCCGCCCGGGGAGCCGGCCGTGGCGCCGGGGACCAGCGAGACCGCGGCGAGGGCGGCTACCGAGGTCGGCGCGACGACGACCGCGGCCGCCCGGGCAGCGATCGTCCGGGACGGGACGGGGCGAGCCGCGGCTCGGGCGGGCGCCCGGACCGCGACCGGCGAGACGGCTCGCGCGGGTCCGCCGACGCACGGGGTGGGGACCGTTCCGACCGTCGCGGTGCGTGGGGCGAGCGCGGTGACTCGTCGCGCGGTCCGCGCCGTGAGTACGGCGCAGCGCGCGACGACCGGTCGCGTCCCCGGGACGGTGACGCCGGGTCGCGTCCGTGGCGCGACGGTGCGGACCGACCCGCACGGGGTGGAGACGCTGGTCGCGGGCGCTTCGAGCGCGACGCCGCGGGCGGGCGTCGCGGACCGGGCGGACCGGGCGGACCGCGCGACGACCGTCGCGGCGGTGACCGTCCCGGGGGAGAGCGCCGGGGCCACGCCCCGCGCGCCGGGGCCGGTAGCGACCGCGAGGGCTTCGACCGACGTCCTGAGCCTCGGCACCCTGCCGGCCCGGACCTGCCCGAGGACGTGCAGATCTCCCAGCTCGACCGCGCGGCGCGCGGCAGGCTCCGGACGCTGAGCAAGGACACCGCCGAGGTCGTCGGGCGTCACCTCGTCATGGCGGGCCGCCTCATCGACACCGACCCGGAGCTCGCGTACGAGCACGCCCAGGCCGCGGTGCGTCGTGCCGGCCGCGTCGACGTCGCGCGCGAGGCCGCGGGGCTGACCGCCTACCGGACCGGGCGGTACGCCGAGGCGCTGCGTGAGCTGCGGACGGTGCGCCGCCTCAACGGGTCCTCCGAGCACCTCCCGATCATGGCCGACTGCGAGCGCGGTCTGGGGCGTCCCGAGCGTGCGCTCGCCCTCGCGTCGTCGGACGAGGCCGCGACCCTGGACGACGTCGGCCGGACCGAGCTGGCGATCGTCGTGAGCGGCGCGCGCGTCGACCTCGGTGAGCTCGACGCGGCCCTCGCCGCGCTCGACAACGTGCCGCCGGTCGGCCGCGGCGGCGAGCTCGGCGCGCGCGTGCTCCAGGCGCGCGCGTCCGTCCTGGAGCTCGCCGGCCGCACGGAGGAGGCCGCCGGGATCCTCGCCGGCATCGACGCGCGCCTGCTGGCCGCCGCGCTGGGCGAGGAGGACGAGGACGTCGTCGTCTACGACCTGAGCGAGGAGCTCGAGGAGGAGGACGAGGACACGGACGTCACGAGCGACGAGCCGGACGCCTCGACCGGCGAGCCCGAGGCGGCTCCTGACGCGGCCGAGGCCGGGCCGGCGTCGTCCGACCCGGACGAACGGCCGACGGACGGGGGCGACCGGTGACCGCCGGCCTGCTCGCGAGCGACGTCGCGCTCGCCGACCGCTACGACCTCGCGCTCGTCGACCTCGACGGTGTCGCGTACCGCGGGCACGAGCCGATCGAGCACGCGTCCGAGGGCCTCACGGCCGCGCGGGGGCGCGGGATGCGGCTCGTCTTCGTGACGAACAACGCGTCTCGCGAGCCGGAGTCGGTCGCCGAGCAGCTCACCGGTCTCGACATCCCGACGACGCCGGACGAGGTGATGACCGCGGCGCAGGCCGCCGCGGCGCTCCTGCGCACCCGGCTCGAGCCGGGGGCGCGCGTGCTCGTCGTCGGCGGTGCGGGTCTGCTGACCGCCGTGCGCGAGGCAGGCTTCGTCGTCGTGGAGAGCGCGGACGACGAGCCCGACGCCGTCGCGCAGGGGTTCGCGCCCGAGCTCGGCTGGACCCAGCTCGCCGAGGCCGCCTACGCCGTCCAGCGCGGCGCGTGGCACGTGGCGAGCAACCTCGACCTGTCGCTCCCGACCGCGCGCGGCTTCGCGCCGGGCAACGGGTCGCTCGTCGGGGCGGTGCGCGCCGCGACGGGCGTGACGCCCGACAGCGCGGGCAAGCCGTCGCCCACGATGTACGGCCTCGCGATTGACCGGGCGGGTGCGCAGGCGCCGCTCGTCGTCGGCGACCGGCTGGACACCGACCTCGCGGGAGCGCGGGCCGGGGGCTATCCCGGTCTGCACGTCCTCACGGGCGTGAGCACCGCGCGGGACGCGATCCTCGCGGAGCCCGGGCTGCGTCCGCACTACGTGGGCGCGGACCTGCGCAGCCTCCTCGAACCGCACCCCGCGCCCGAGCGCGACGCCGAGGGCTGGTGGGCGTGCGGGGACAGCGCGGCCCGCGTCGAGGACGGCGCGCTCCGCCTGGACGTGCGCGGCGCGGCGACGGTCGACACGGTGCGAGCCGCGGCGTCGGCCGCCTGGGCGGCGGTCGACGACGGGCTGCCCGTCGACCCGGCGAGCGTCCCCGACCTCCCGGTGGGGACGCACTGACGGCACGCCGGGCGGATCACTGCGGCGGCGCGCGGCGTGCGGCGTGCTTCCGGCACCGCGCGCCCTCGTCCGTGGGACGCTACCGGTAGCGTGGTCCGCGGTCCCGGGGCGACGCTCCGGGCGACGCGCGACCAGACAGGAGGCAGGACATGACGGACGGTCCGCAGCGACCCGTGCCCGGTCCGCCCCCTGGCCGTGCGGCCGACGCGCACGTCGGCGACGCCGAGGTGTCGCTCGAGCCGGTCCTCGCTCGCCTCGCCGAGCTGGACGGCCTCGCGACGGCTGACCACGTGGGGGTGCTGGAGGCCGTGCACGACGCGCTGGTCGCCGAGCTGGCCCGCGCGGAGGACTGAGCGTGGGGGAGCGGGACGGCGCCCGGCTGGACGGCGAGCTCGTCCGGCGCGGGCTCGCACGATCACGGCGGCACGCGGCCGAGCTCGTCGCGGCGGGCCGGGTGACGCGCGCCGGGACGGTGCTGACCAAGCCGTCGACCGCCGTCGGACCCGAGGACCTCGTGGAGGTGACGCCCGACCCGCACGACCCGGGCTACGCGTCCCGGGCCGCGTTCAAGCTCGCGGGCGTGCTCGACGCGCTGGACGCGTCCGGTCGTACGGGCGCGGGGGAGGCCGGGGCCCTGCCCCGCGCCCCGGTCGTCGACGGCGCGCGATGCCTCGACCTCGGCGCGTCCACGGGCGGGTTCACCGACGTGCTGCTGCGGCGCGGCGCGCGCGAGGTCGTCGCGGTCGACGTGGGCCACGACCAGCTGGTGCCCGCGCTGCGGGCCGACCCGCGCGTCGTCGTGCACGAGGGGCTCAACGTGCGCGACCTGTCGCCCGAGCACGTGGGCGTCGTGCCCGACGTCGTGGTCGGCGATCTCTCGTTCATCTCGCTGGCGATGGTCCTGCCCGCCGTGGCCGGCGTCGTCGGGCCCGGGACGGACCTCCTGCTGCTGGTGAAGCCCCAGTTCGAGGTCGGCCGCGAGCGGCTCGGCAGCGGCGGGGTCGTCCGCGACCCCGCGCTGCACGTCGAGGTCGTCGCCGCGGTCGCGCGGCACGCCGCGCTGGTCGGGCTGCGGCCGCTCGCCGTCGTGCCGAGCCCGCTCCCCGGTCCGAGCGGCAACCGCGAGTACTTCTGGTGGCTGCGCGCGGGGGACCCGGGCCGGGCCGACGGCGCGGCGTTCGAGGACGAGGCGCTCGAGGGCGCCGCGGCGCAGGCCGTCGCGTGGCAGCCCGGGCCCGACGGTGGGCCGCCCCCGGTCGTCGCGGTCGCCCGCGCCGTGGGCCCGTCCGCCGAGCGGTCCACCGAACCGCCCGCCCGACCCTCCGCCGCGGCCGTCCCGCCGCCGGCACCGCACGCCGCACCGGGTGCGACCCCGACCACCGACCGACCCCTGACCGGAGGAGCAGCGTGACGCGACGCGTCCTGATCGTCACCCACGGCGGCCGCCCCGAGGCGGTCGTCGCGCTGCACGAGGCGGTGAGCGAGCTCGAGCGCGCCGGTTTCGAGGTGACGCTGCACGACGACGACCTCGCCGAGACGTTCGGCGACCACATGGCGCGCACGCGGGCGCGCGAGGGCGTCGCGGAGTCCGAGGTCGTCATCGTGCTCGGCGGCGACGGCACGATCCTGCGCGCGGCGGAGCTCACCCACGGCACGGGCGTGCCGCTGCTGGGCGTGAACCTCGGCCACGTCGGGTTCCTCGCGGAGAGCGAGCGCGAGGACCTGCGCGCGGCGGTCGGCCGCCTCGCGGCGTTCGACTACACGGTCGAGGAGCGCACGATCGTCGAGGTCCGTGCCTACCTGCCGGGCGAGCCGGAGCCGCTCGTCGGCTGGGCGCTCAACGAGGCGACGGTGGAGAAGGCGCAGCGCGAGCGGATGATCGAGGTCGTGCTCGGCGTCGACGGCCGCCCGCTCTCGTCGTTCGGGTGCGACGGCGTCATCACGGCCACGGCGACGGGCTCGACGGCGCACGCGTTCTCGGCCGGCGGCCCCGTGATGTGGCCCGAGGTCGACGCCGTGCTCGTCGTGCCGCTCGCGGCGCACGCGCTGTTCGCGCGCCCGCTCGTCGTCGGCCCCCGGTCGACGATCACGGTGGACGTGCTGCCGGACTCGGCGTCGTCGGGCGTCCTCACGTGCGACGGCCGGCGCCGCATCGACCTGCCGAACGGCTCGCGCGTCGAGGTGCGGCGCTCCGACACGCCGCTGCGTCTCGCGCGCCTGAGCACGGCGCCGTTCACGGACCGGCTGGTGTCGAAGTTCTCGCTGCCGGTGGTCGGGTGGCGCGAGCGCGCGGCGAGCGTCGCCGCGACGGCGGGCACCGCCGCGGAGCGCGCCGCCGCCGCTCCGGGCGGCGCGGGCGAGACGGGCAGGCTCCCCGGCGACGGGGGCACCACGGACGAGGAGGAGTGAGCGTGCTCGAGGAGATCGCGATCGAGAACCTCGGGGTCATCCGGTCGGCGCGCGTCCCGGTCGGCGCAGGTCTGACGGTGATCACGGGCGAGACGGGTGCCGGCAAGACGATGGTCCTCACCGGCCTCGGCCTGCTCATGGGCGGCAAGGCGGACCCGGCGACGGTGCGCCCGGGCGCGGCGAGCGCCGTCGTGGAGGGCCGGGTGCGCGTCGCGGACCGGCCGGCGGTCGCGCAGCGCGTCGACGACGCGGGCGGGCAGGTGGACGACGACGGCTCGGTCGTCATCCTGCGCACGGTGGCCGCGGAGGGCCGCTCGCGCGCGCACCTCGGCGGCCGCAGCGTCCCGCAGGGCGTCCTCGCGGAGATCGCCGACGACCTGGTCACGGTGCACGGCCAGTCGGACCAGCTCCGGCTGCGCACGGCGAGCCGTCAGCGCGCGGCGCTCGACGCGTTCGCGGGGCCGCAGCACGCCGAGCTCCTCGGGCAGTACCGCGAGGCGTGGGCCGAGCGCTCGGCGCTGCAGGCCCAGATCGACGACATCGAGACGCGCGCGGGCGAGCGTGCCCGGGAGGCGGAGCTGCTGCGCCTCGGGCTCGCCGAGGTCGAGCGGGTCGCGCCGCAGCCGGGCGAGGACGTCGAGCTCACCGCGCTCGTCGCACGCCTCGGGAACGTCGAGGAGCTCCGGGTCGCCGCGCAGCTCGCGCACGACGCCGTCGCGGGCGACGAGGCCGCCGAGCCGCAGGAGAACGCCGTCGTGTCGGTCGACCGCGCGCGCCGCGCGCTCGAGTCGGTGGCCGGGACGGACCCGGCGCTCGCACGCCTCGCCGGGCGGCTCGCCGAGGTGGGCTACGTGCTCGCGGACGTCGCGACGGAGATCTCGGGCTACGTCGAGGACCTGGCGGCGGACCCGGCGGGCCTCGAGTCCGCGCACGCGCGCCTCGCCGAGCTGGGGACGCTCACGCGCAGCTACGGGGAGACGGTCGACGACGTCCTCGCCTGGGCGAGCGACGCCGGGCTGCGGCTCCTGGACCTGGACGACGGCGGCGAGCGGCTCCAGGCCGCGACGGCACGCCGGGACGAGCTCGACGCGGAGCTGGACCGGCTCGGCACGGCGATCACGGCCTCGCGCGAGCGGGCCGCCGCCGAGCTCGCGACGGCCGTGACCGAGGAGCTGCGCGGGCTCGCGATGGGCGGGGCGAGCCTCGTCGTCGACGTCGAGCGCGCCGAGGAGCCCGGCCCGTGGGGCGTCGACGCGGTGACGTTCTCGCTCGTCGCGCACGCCGGCGCGCCCGCGCGCCCGCTCGGCAAGGGCGCGTCGGGCGGCGAGCTCTCGCGCGTCATGCTCGCCATCGAGGTCGCGCTCGCGACGGCCGCCGTCGACGGCACCGGGCAGGTGCTGCCCACGTTCGTGTTCGACGAGGTCGACGCGGGGGTCGGGGGCAAGGCGGCCGTGGAGGTGGGGCGCCGGCTCGCGTCGCTCGCGCGCCGCACCCAGGTCGTCGTGGTCACCCACCTCGCGCAGGTCGCCGCGTTCGCCGACGTGCAGCTCGTCGTCACGAAGGCGTCGGGCGACGGCGACCCGGCGACCGCGGTCACGGTCACCGGTGTGCGCGAGGTCACGGGGGAGGAGCGTGTCCGCGAGCTTGCGCGGATGCTCTCGGGCCAGGAGGACTCCGACACGGCCCGCCGCCACGCGGTGGAGCTTCTGGAGTCGTCGGTCGTGGGACGATAGGGCACGATGAGACTCACTCTGCGCAAAGCCTCCCTGCCGGAGGCCGGGTCCGGCACGCTCGGCCCGGCCAAGGTCGACGCGCGCACGAAGGCGCTCACGAAGCGGCTCAACCCGGGCGACGTCGCGGTGATCGACCACGTCGACATCGACCGGGTCGCCGCCGACGCGCTCGTCGCCGCGAGGCCGTCCGCCGTGCTCAACGCGGCCAAGTCGGTCTCGGGACGCTACCCGAACCTCGGACCCGACGTCCTCGTCGAGGCCGGCATCGTGCTCGTCGACGACCTGGGCCCCGCGATCATGGCGATCCCCGAGGGTCGCGTGGTGCGGCTCGACGGCGGCAAGGTGTACCTGGGCGACGACCTCGTCGCCGAGGGCGTGCTGCAGAGCGAGGAGACGGTCGCGCGCAGCCTCGAGGAGGCGCGCGCGAACCTCTCGGTCGAGATCGAGTCGTTCGCCGAGAACACGATGAACTACCTGCGGCGCGAGCGGGACCTCCTGCTCGACGGCGTCGGCGTCCCGGACATCCGCACGTCCATCGAGGGGCGTCAGGTCCTCATCGTCGTCCGCGGCTACCACTACCGCGAGGACCTCGCGACGCTGCGTCCCTACATCACGGAGTACCGCCCGGTGCTCATCGGCGTGGACGGCGGCGCCGACGCGATCCTCGACGCGGGATGGAAGCCCGACATGATCGTCGGCGACATGGACTCGGTCTCCGACCGCGCGCTGAGCAGCGGCGCGGAGATCGTCGTGCACGCCTACCGCGACGGCAAGGCGCCCGGCCTCGAGCGCGTGCAGGAGCTCGGCGTCGAGCCCGTCGTCTTCCCGGCGACCGGCACGAGCGAGGACATCGCGATGCTCCTCGCCGACGACAAGGGCGCCGAGGTCATCGTCGCCGTCGGCACGCACGCGACGCTCGTCGAGTTCCTCGACAAGGGTCGTGCGGGCATGGCGAGCACGTTCCTCACCCGTCTCCGCGTCGGCGGCAAGCTCGTCGACGCCAAGGGTGTGTCGCGCCTGTACCGGCACCGGATCTCCAACCTCCAGCTCTGGCTCCTGTCGCTCGCCGGGCTCCTCGCCGTCGTCGCGGCGCTGTGGTCGACGGCGGCGGGCCAGACGTTCTTCGGGATCGTGGGCGCCCGCTTCGACGACCTGTGGTCGTGGATCGGGACGCTCTTCTCGGGCGGCGGCTGAGCCCGCCGGGCCGTCGTCGTCGACGGCCCGCGCACGTGCCTCCGGCGCGTGCCCTCCGGCGGACAGCGCCGACCCTGACCCTTGCCAGCACGCAGCAGCTCGAACCGAAGGACACCACCGCACAGTGATCGACTTCAGGTACCACATCGTCTCGTTGATCTCGGTCTTCCTGGCGCTCGCCGTGGGGATCATCCTCGGCGCGGGCCCCCTCCAGGGCGCGATCGGCGACCAGCTCACCGGCCAGGTCGAGCAGCTGCGCACCGAGCGCAACGAGCTGCGCGACCAGCTCGACCGGGCGAACGTGACGCTCGGCGACGACGCCCGGTACATCGAGGCCGCGGGTCCGCAGCTCGTCGCGGGGTCCCTCCAGGACCGTCGCGTGGCGGTCGTCGACCTGGACGGTGCGGACGACGAGCGCGACGACGCGATCACCGCGCAGCTCGAGACGGCGGGTGCGTCCGTCGTCGGGCACGTGCGCCTCACGGACTCGTGGACGAGCCAGGACGAGGAGAGCGCGCGGCAGACGGTGGCCGAGGGCCTTGGCGACAAGCTGGGCGACGTCCCGCAGGACGCGACCCCCGAGCAGCGCCTGGCGCGCGCGCTCGCGCTCTCGCTCACCGGGGCGGCGCCGTCGAGCACGGAGGAGCGCAGCCCCGAGGCGGTCGAGCTCGAGGCGCTGCTCGAGCGCTTCGCGCTCGTCGACGTGGTCTCCGAGCAGACGCTGCCGGCGGACGTGGTCCTGCTGCTCGGGGGCTCCGCGCCCTCGCCGGCGACCCCCGCCACGGAGGGCGAGGAGCCGCCCGCACCCGACACGTACGCGGTCGACATCGAGGTCCAGGTGGCCGTCGCCGCGCAGGAGGTGGCCGACGCCGCGCTGGTCGCGGGCCCCACGGCGGTCTCGGGCGACGTCGTCTCGACGATCCGCGCGAACGAGGACCTCGCCTCGGCCGTCTCGACCGTCAGCGGCATCGAGGCCGAGCCGGGCCGGATCAACGTCCCGCTCGCGCTCGCGGCGCGGCTCGCGGACCAGGTGGGTCAGTTCGGGTTCGAGGAGAGCGCGACGGCCGTCCTCCCGCCCGCGGTCGAGCTCCCGCCGGTGACGCGCACGACGGCGTCCCCCGCGGGCGCGCAGGACGCCGGGGCAGGGGACGCTGAGGGCGACCCGGCCGGTGACGGGGCCCACGTCGAGCAGGCCGACGCCGGCGCGGGGGAGGGCTGACGTGGGGCGCGCGCTGCGCACGCTCGCTGCCGCCGGCGTCGCCGCGACGGTGACCACCGTGGCACGCCGCGCGGCCGGGTCGCGCGCGCCTGGGGGCGCGGAGCGCTGGACCCGGACCAACCACCGGGGCGAGCCCATCAGCCTGCTCGAGGGCCCGGCGGTGGCTGCCGGCCTCGTCGCCGCGACGCTCGCGGCGGGCGGCGACGCCCGCACGCGCGGGGCGGTCGCCCTCGCGACGGCCAGCGCGGGCACGTTCGGTCTCGTCGACGACCTCGCGGAGGACACCACGAGCCGCACCAAGGGGCTGCGTGGCCACCTCGGCGCGCTCGCGGAGGGTCGTGTCACGACGGGCGCGCTCAAGGTCCTCGGGATCAGCGGCGTCTCGCTCGTCGCGGCGGCGATCGGCACGCGCCGCACGGGCGGTGCCTTCGGGCACCTCGTGGACGTGGGCGTGAACGGCGCGCTCATGGCCGGCACCGCGAACCTGCTCAACCTCCTCGACCTGCGCCCGGGGCGCGCCCTCAAGGCCGCCGGGGTGGCGTCGCTCCCGTACCTCGGTACCGCCGCGGCGCCGACGACAGGCGCCGTCCTCGGCGCGGCCGTCGCCGCGGCGCCGGGTGACCTCGGCGAGCGCGACATGCTCGGCGACTGCGGCGCGAACGCGCTCGGTGCCGCGCTCGGCTCCCAGGTCGCGTTCACCGCGCCCCGCCCGGTGCGCTGGCTCGCGCTCGCGGGCGTCGTGGGGCTCACCCTCGCGAGCGAGAAGGTGAGCTTCTCGAAGGTCATCGAGGGCAACGACGTGCTGCGGCGCGTGGACGCGTGGGGCCGGCGCCCGGCGTGAGCGCGCGGGCGGGGCGGCTGCGTGCCGCCACGGGCACCCTGGCGGGCGCCGCCGCGATGATCACGCTCGTGACGATCGCGAGCCGCCTCGTCGGCTTCGCGCGGTCGCTCGTGCAGTCCGCCGCCGTCGGCACCGAGGGCGTCGGGTCGGCGTTCACCGCCGCGAACCTCCTGCCGAACGTGCTGTTCGAGGTCGCCGCGGGCGGCGCGCTCGCCGGCTCGGTGGTCCCCCTCCTCGCCGGGCCCATCGCCCGGCGCGCGGGCACGGAGGTCTCGCGCATCGCCTCGGCCCTGCTCGGGTGGACGCTCGTCGTGCTCGTCCCGCTCGGGGTGCTGCTCGCGCTCCTCGCGCAGCCGATCGCGTCCCTCCTCATGCTGCCGAAGCACCCGGAGCTCGTCGACGTCACGGCGACGTTCGTGCGCGTGTTCGCGGTCCAGGTCCCGCTGTACGGGCTGGCGGTCGTGCTCGGGAGCATCCTCCAGGCGCACAAGCGGTTCTTCTGGCAGGCGTTCTCGCCGCTCCTGTCGAGCGTCGCGGTCATCGTCGTCTTCCTCGTGTTCGCGGGCCTCGCGGGCGGGAACCAGAAGGACGTCGCCGCGCTCTCGGGCCAGGCCATCGCGTGGCTCGGCTGGGGCACGACGGCGGGCGTGGCCGTCCTCGCGCTGCCCCTCGTGCTCCCCGTGCACCGGCTGGGCGTCCGCCTGCGGCCCACGCTGCGCTTCCCGGGCGGCGAGGCGGTCCGGGCGCGCAACCTGGCGTTCGCGGGCGTGGGGGCGCTCGTCGCGCAGCAGCTCTCGGTGCTCGCGATCATGGGCGCCGCCTACCGGTTCGGACCGGAGCAGACGTTCCCGACCTACTGGTACGCCCAGCAGGTCTACCTGCTCCCGTACGCGGTGCTGGCCTTCCCGCTCGCGACGAGCACGTTCCCGCGCCTCGCCGAGCACGTCGCGCACGCCCGGCACGACGCCTACCGGCGCCTGCTCGCGACCACGACGCGCACGCTGCTCGTCGTGGCGGGGCTCGGGGTCGCGGCGCTGATCGCCGCGTCGGCGGCCGTCGAGGCGGTCTTCGCCCGCATCGCGAAGGGCTCGGTCGACGGGCTCGGGGGAGCGGTCGCCGCGATGGCGGTCGGCATCGTCGGGTTCTCGCTGATCCTGCACCTGTCGCGCGCGCTGTACACGATCGACCGCCAGCGGGTCGCGGTCGTCGTGACCGCCGCGGGCTGGCTCGTCGTGGCGGCGACCGCGTACGCGCTCCCCGCCCTCACGGGTGCCCGCGACCAGGCCGGGGTGCTCCTGCAGCTCGGCCTCGCGACCGCGGTCGGGATGTCGGTCGCGGGGGCCGGCCTGCTCCTCGCGACGCGCCGCCACGCCGGCCCGGAGGCGACGCGCGGCGTCCCGCGGACGCTCGTCGTCGTCGCGGTCGGCGTGGCCCTGGGCGCGCTCGCGGGCTCGGCGCTGTCGAGCGTCCTGCTGCCCGACGACGCGGGCTGGCTGCCCGCCGTCGGTGTCGGGGCCCTCGCTGCCCTCGTCGCGGGCGTGGTCGTCGTCGGCGTGTCGCTCGTCGGCGACCGCGCGGCCCTCCTGGGCGTCCTGCGCCGCGGTGCGCCCGGCTCGCCGCGCCGCCCGGTGTGAGCGGACCGACCCTCGGGTCCGCGTGCCGTCGTCGGGCACGCTGTTAGGATGGAGTTCCGTGGCAGATCACCTGAACCGGCCCTCCTCCCGCCTCAACGCCTCGGGCGCTCGTACCGAGCACCGCACCGCGCACGTCTTCGTCACCGGCGGCGTCGCCTCCTCGCTCGGCAAGGGCCTCACCGCGTCCAGCCTCGGTCGTCTGCTCCGCTCGCGCGGCCTGCGCGTCACCATGCAGAAGCTCGACCCGTACCTCAACGTCGACCCCGGGACGATGAACCCGTTCCAGCACGGCGAGGTGTTCGTCACCGAGGACGGCGCCGAGACGGACCTCGACATCGGCCACTACGAGCGCTTCCTCGACGTCGACCTCGAGGCCTCCGCGAACGTCACGACCGGCCAGGTCTACTCCCAGGTGATCGCGCGCGAGCGGCGCGGCGAGTACCTCGGTGACACGGTCCAGGTCATCCCGCACATCACCGACGAGATCAAGACGCGCATGCGCGCCCAGGCCGGTGAGGACGTCGACGTCATCATCACCGAGATCGGCGGCACGGTCGGCGACATCGAGTCGCAGCCCTTCCTCGAGGCGGCCCGCCAGGTACGCCACGAGCTCGGCCGGGACGACGTCTTCTTCCTCCACGTGTCGCTCGTGCCGTACATCGGCCCGTCGGGCGAGCTCAAGACGAAGCCCACGCAGCACTCCGTGGCGGCGCTGCGGTCCATCGGCATCCAGCCCGACGCGATCGTGCTGCGCGCGGACCGCGTGGTGCCCGAGCCGGTGAAGCGCAAGATCGCCCTCATGTGCGACGTCGACAACGAGGCGGTCGTCAACGCGATCGACGCGCCGAGCATCTACGACATCCCGCGCGTGCTGCACTCGGAGGGCCTGGACGCCTACGTCGTGCGCCGCCTCGGCCTGCCGTTCCACGACGTCGACTGGGACGGCTGGAGCCAGCTCCTCGAGCGCGTGCACCAGCCCGCCCACCGCGTCGAGGTCGCGCTCGTCGGCAAGTACATCGACCTCCCGGACGCCTACCTCTCCGTGACGGAGGCGCTGCGCGCCGGCGGGTTCGCGAACGACGCGAAGGTCACGATCCGCTGGGTCGCGTCCGACGAGTGCCAGACGCCCGAGGGCGCGGACGACGCGCTGCACGGCGTGGACGCCGTCCTCGTGCCCGGCGGGTTCGGCGTGCGGGGCATCGAGGGCAAGCTCGGCGCGCTGCGCTGGGCGCGCGAGAACAGGGTCCCGACGCTCGGCATCTGCCTGGGCCTGCAGTCGATGGTCATCGAGTACGCGCGCAACGTGCTCGGCATCGACGACGCGTCCTCGACCGAGTTCGACCCGGGCACGTCGCACCCCGTCATCGCGACCATGGAGGAGCAGCTCGCGATCGTCGGCGGCGACGGTGACCTCGGCGGCACGATGCGCCTGGGCTCCTACGAGGCCGCGCTCACCCCGGGGTCGGTCGTCGCGAAGACCTACGGCGCGGAGCGCGTCACCGAGCGCCACCGCCACCGCTACGAGGTGAACAACACCTACCGCCAGCAGCTCGAGGAGGCGGGGCTCGTCATCAGCGGCACGTCGCCCGACTCGTCGCTCGTCGAGTTCGTCGAGCTCCCCGCGGACGTCCACCCGTACTACGTGAGCACGCAGGCGCACCCGGAGTTCAAGTCGCGCCCCACGCGCTCGCACCCGCTGTTCAGCGGGCTCGTCCGGGCCGCGCTCGAGAACCAGGCGGACTGAGTGGCCGGCGAGCACCCGGTCGTGGACGCGCTCGCGCCCCGGCCGGTCGTCGAGACGGCGGTCGTGCACGAGGGCCGCGTGTTCGACCTGCGGTCCGACGTCGTCGACCTCGGGGACGGCGGCCGCGTCACGCGCGAGTACCTCGACCACCCCGGCGCGGTCGCGATCGTCGCCCTCGACGCCGACGAGCAGGTCCTGCTGCTGCGCCAGTACCGCCACCCGGTGCGACGCGAGCTGTGGGAGGTGCCCGCCGGCCTGCTCGACGTCGTGGGCGAGGACGGGCGCGTCGCCGCGGCCCGCGAGCTCGCCGAGGAGGCGGACCTGCGGGCGGCGCGGTGGGACGTGCTCGTGGACTACTTCACGACGCCCGGCGGGTCGAACGAGGCGCTCCGGGTGTTCCTGGCGCGCGACCTGTCGCCCGTGCCGGACGACGAGCGGTTCGAGCGCGAGGCCGAGGAGCTCGACATGGAGCTGCGGTGGGTCCCGCTCGACGACGCGGTGGCCGCCGTCCTCGGGGGCGCGCTGCACAACCCGTCGGCGGTCGTCGGGATCCTCGCCGCTGCGACGTCGCGCGCGGGCGGCTGGACCTCCCTGCGCCCCGCCGACGCGCCGTGGCCGGAGCGCCGCGGGGGCTGACGCGCCCCCGCACGCGGGACGGCGTCGGCGCCGAGGACTAGTGTTCTCCGCCGTGCGCGACCACGACGACCTCCCGGCACCGCCCGAGACGCTCGTGCGCGTCCTCGCGCCGGTCCGCGTGCCCGGGCCCGACGGCCGGGCCGTCGCCCCGCGGGGGCCGCGCGCGGCGGCGTTCGTGGTCGCGCTCGCGCTCGCGGGCGGTCGGACGCTCGGGGTGGCCTCGCTCGTCGAGGACCTGTGGGGCCCGGACGCGCCGCAGGACCCGCGCGCCGCGCTGCAGAGCCTCGTGTCACGGCTGCGGCGGGACGCGGCGCCGGGGACCGTGCTCTCGCGCGCCGGGGGCTACCCGCTCGGCGCGCCGAGCGATCTCGACCTCGCACGCGGGGCGCTCTCCCGCGCGCGCGGCGCGCTCACCCGAGCCCAGGAGGGCGGCCGGGACGCCGACGGCGCCGCCGCGGTCGTGGACGACCTGCGCGCCGCGCTCGCCTCGTGGACCGACGAGGAACCGGGTGCAGGCGTTCCCAGCCCCGTCGCGCAGGCGCTGCGCACGGAGGCCGCGCGGCTGCGGGCCGGGCTGACCGTCGCACTGAGGTCGGCTGCCGCGGCCGCCGGGGACCACGCGACCGTGATCCCGCTGGCGTCCGCGGCGCTCGACGAGGACGGGACCGACGAGGACGCCGCGCGCGACCTCATGACGAGCCTCGCGGCGTCGGGCCGGGAGCGCGAGGCCCTCGCCGCCTATGCGCGCCTGCGGCACGCGCTCGTCCGCGAGCTCGGCACCGACCCCGCCCCGGACCTCCGGCAGCTCGCCGCTGACCTGCTCGGCAGGTCGTCCTCCGCGCCCGACGCCCCGTCCGACGCCTCGCCCGACCGCGTGTCCCGTCCTCCGGCCGAGCGCGGCGGGCCGGCTGACGGCGGGGGAGCCCACCTCGGCGACGACCCGCCGGTCGGTCGCACCACGTCCGTGCGTGGACTACGGGCGGCGCCGGACGCGCTCGTCGGTCGGGACGACGACGTCGACGCCGTCCAGGACGCGCTCGCGCGGGCCCGGCTCGTGACCGTCCTCGGCCCCGGCGGCCTCGGCAAGACGCGCCTCGCGCAGGAGGTCGCGCGGCGCACGGCGGCGACCGGCACGGTCGACCTGGTGGTCGTCGTCGAGCTCGCGGGCGTGCGGTCGGACGCGGACGTCGTCGTGGCGCTCGCCGACGGCCTGGGCATCTCCCCGCCGGCCCGCACCGGACGGCTCGCCGACCGCCTCGCCGCTCCCGAGCTGCGCGAACAGGTGCTCGACCGGGTACGGGGACGCTCGGTGCTGCTCGTGCTGGACAACTGCGAGCACGTCCTCGACGGTGCCGCGCTCTGGGCCGCCGACCTGCTCGGCGCGGCGCCCGGGCTCGTGGTGCTCACGACGAGCAGGTCGCCGCTCCGGCTCGCCGCCGAGCTCGTCTACCCGCTCGAGCCGCTCCGTGCGGGCGCGGGCGACGGCCCCGCCGTGCGCCTCTTCGTCGAGCGTGCCCGCGCGGTCCGGCCGGGCGCGAGCCTGCCGCCCGCCGTCGTCGCGCGGCTGTGCGACCGCCTCGACGGGCTGCCGCTCGCCATCGAGCTCGCGGCGGCGCGCGTGCGGACCCTGAGCGTCGAGGAGGTGGAAGGTCACCTCGACGAGCGCTTCGCGCTCCTGCGCTCCGGGGACCGGACCGCCCCCGACCGGCACCGCACGCTCGAGGCGGTGATCGAGTGGAGCTGGAACCTGCTGGGTCCGGCCGAGCAGGACCTGCTGTGCCGCGTCGCCGTCTTCCCAGACGGCTTCTCCGCCGCGGCGGCGCAGGCCGTGTCCGACGCCGGGGGCCGGGCGCCGTCGCGGGCGCCGGCCTGGGAGGTCCTCGACGCGCTCGACGGGCTCGTCGCCCAGTCGCTGCTGCGCGTCACCGAGGACGACGGCGTCGTGCGGTACCGGATGCTCGAGACGGTGCGCGAGTTCGGTGCCCTCCGGCTCGAGGCCGCCGGGACGACGGGACCGGCGCGCGAGGCCGTGCAGCGGTGGGCGGCCCACCTCGCGACGCGGTGCGCCGACGCGCTCGTGGGCGGGGACCAGGCCGCCGCGGCGACGGACCTGCGCCGCGAGCAGGAGAACCTCGTCTTCGCGCTCCGTGAGGCGGTGCGGGACGAGCGCCCCGACGTCGTCGTGCGTGTCTTCACCGCGCTCACCGGCTCCTGGCTCCTGCTCGGCGTCGAGGACCAGGCCACCGGGCTCGTCGAGGTGGTCCTCGAGTCCGTCGTCGGGTGGGACGTGCCGTCCGGCGACGTCCAGCACGCCGCCCTCGCGCTCGCGGCCGTCGCGGGGGCGAGCGCGTTCGCCCGGCCCGAGCTGACGGCCCGCGCCCTCGGCCGCCTGCGCCGGCTGCTGCGACGCCCCGAGGCCGGGCCGCGCACCCGTGCCCTCGCCCGCCTGCTCACCGTCCGCAGCCAGGAGGAGATGGAGGCGACGCTCGCCGGGCTGCGCGCGTCCGACGACGCGTTCGTGGCGATGCTCGCCGAGTTCACGACGGCCCAGACCGCCGAGAACGAGGGCCGGCTCGCCGAGGCCCGGCGCTGGGGCGAGCGCGCGCACGACCGCGCGGTGGCCCGCGACGACGTCGCGGCGCGCGCCACCACGGCGATGTTCCTCGCGTCCTGCGCGAGCGAGGCGGGGGACGCCGTGGACGTCGGTCGCTGGGCGCGCGCGGCGCGCGACCACCTGCGAGCCCTCGGCGCGACGGCGACGCTGCAGCAGCTCGACTGGGTCGAGATGTCCGCCGCAGTGACCCTCGGGGAGACGGCGCGCGCCGAGCGGATGCTCGCGGCGCTCGCGGGCGCGGTCGAGCACGGACCCGTGGGCCCGGACGTCCCGGCGGACGTGCGGTCCGTCGTCGCGATGGCGCGCGCGGAGGTCGCGGCGCTGCACGGCGACGACGCCGCCGCCCTGGAGCTCTACGGGCAGGCGGCGGCGTCGTTCGACGGCGACGCGCGCTGGTCGCCCTGGTACGTGCTCCTCGTGTCGTCGTGGCTGGTGCGTCTCGCCGGGACCGGCACGGGGGCCGGTCGGGGTGCGTCCGAGGACGGGGGGCGGGCCGCGGACGTCGCCGCGGAGCTCCGCGAGGTCGTGCTCGCGATGCACCGGGCCCGGCCCCACTTCGTCGACTATCCCGTCGCCGGGACGGCGTTCCTCGCGCTCGGCGTCGCCGCGGTGCTCGACGCCGGCCGGCACCCGGGGCCGGGTGCGGAGGAGGGCGCCCTCCTCGTCGCGCTCGCCGAGCGGATGGGCTCGCGCCAGGACCAGCCCGCCCTGCGGCACGAGAACGCGTGGGCCCAGGTCGCCGGTGCCGTGGGCGCGGACGTGGTCGGGCGCGCCCGGGCGCGGGCGCGCGCCCTGTCTCGCGCGGACCTCGCCCGGCAGGGCTTCGCCCTGCTCGCCGGCGAGCCCGCCGCCGACCCCTCCTGAGGACGGTTCGCCTGCGCGGCGCGGCGTCAGGCCTTGCGCATGTAGGCGCGCACGGTGAGCGGCGCGAAGACCGCCACGATGACGGCGGCCCCGACGAGCGAGACCACGGCGTCCGACCCCAGGCTGCCGGTGTTCGCCAGCTCGCGGACCGCGGTGACGAGGTGCGACACGGGGTTCACCGCGACGAAGCCCTGGAGCCAGCCCGGCATCGTGTCGGGCTGCACGAACGCGTTCGACAGGAACGTGAGCGGGAACAGGACGATCATCGAGATGCCCTGCACGCTCGACGCCGTCCGCGCGACGACGCCGAAGAACGCGAAGATCCAGCTCACGGCCCACGAGCAGACGATGACGAGCAGGCCCGCGAGCGCGACCGCCCCGAGCCCGCCGCCGGGCCGGTAGCCCATGACGTAGCCCATCGCGAACGTGAGCGTCGTGGCGATGAGGTACCGGACGGTGTCGGCGAGCAGCGCGCCGGACAGCGGCGCGATCCTCGCGATGGGCAGCGACCGGAACCGGTCGAACACGCCCTTGTCCATGTCCTCCCGGAGCTGGGTACCCGTGACGACCGACGTCGTGATGACGGTCTGCACGAGGATGCCGGGGATGATCGTGGGGAGGTAGCTCCCGACGTCGCCCGCGATCGCCCCGCCGAAGATGTACGTGAACATCAGCGTGAAGAGGATCGGCTGGAGCGTCACGTCGAAGAGCTGCTCCGGCGTGCGCTTGATCTTCAGCAGCCCGCGGTACGCCATCGTCAGGGTGTGGTCGGCCGTCGCGCGGAGCGACGGGCGGTCGGCGAGGACGCGGTCGGCGCCCGCCTCGATCCGGCGTCGTGCCGTCGGGACGGCCGGTGCGGTGGTCGTGGTGGTCGTGCTCATCGCAGCGCCGCCTCTCGTGTCGTGGCCGCACGCTCGCCGCGCGGGCCGGGGCCGGGGTCCGTCGGGTCCTGATCGTCGCCGCTCGCGGCGTCCGCCCCGGTGCCGTGGCCCGTGAGCGTGAGGAAGACCTCGTCGAGGCTCGGCTTGTCCATGCTCAGCGAGCCCACCTCGATCCGGGCCTCGCGCAGGCGCACGAGGAGGTCGGTCACCGTGTCCGGTCCCGGCACCGGGACGGTGAGCCGGCGGGCCTCGGGGGAGACGGTCGCGGTGAGCCCGAGGGCGCGCTCGACGATCTCCAGCGCGGGTGCCAGGTCGTCGCCGTGGGCGAGCGAGAGCTGGAGCGACTGGTCGCCGACGGCGTCCTTGAGGTCGTCCGCGGTACCTTCCGCGACGACGCGCCCGCGGTCGATCACGGCGATGCGGTCCGCGAGCTGGTCCGCCTCGTCGAGGTACTGCGTGGTCAGCAGGACCGTCGAGCCGCTCGCGACGAGGTCGCGGATCGTGGCCCACATCTGGGCGCGGGTGCGCGGGTCGAGTCCCGTCGTCGGCTCGTCGAGGAAGATGAGGGGCGGCTGCGCGATGAGGCTCGCGGCGAGGTCCAGTCGGCGACGCATGCCGCCCGAGAAGTTCTTCAGCGGTCGCGACGCCGCCTCGGAGAGCCCGAACGTGTCGAGCAGCTCGACGGCCTTGCGCCGCGCCTGCCCGCGGGACAGCCCCAGCAGCCGCCCGAAGATCACCAGGTTCTCCGTCGCGCTGAGCGTCTCGTCGACGGACGCGTACTGGCCCGTCACGCCGATGAGCTGGCGCACCCGGTGGGGGTGCGCCACGACGTCGTGCCCGAACACCCGGGCCTGCCCGGCGTCGGGGCGCAGGAGCGTGGCGAGCATGCTGATGGTCGTGGTCTTGCCGGCGCCGTTGGGCCCGAGGACCCCGTAGACGGTGCCCGGGCGCACGGTGAGGTCCACGCCGTCGACGGCACGGTGCGCGCCGAAGACCTTCACGAGGCCCTCGGCCTCGATCGCGGGGATGGTCATGTGTCCTCCTGGTCGGTGGGTTCACGACCAGGCTGGGCGGTCGGTCTCGCACCGCGCTGTCACGCGGGCGCCGTCGCCTGTCATGCCGCTGTCATGCCGACGCGCAGGCGTGGTCGTCGGCCTGGCGGGGCGTGCTAGCGTCGGTTCCGGTCGTGCACCGAGCCGAGGAGGTGAGCCCCGTGAACGCTGTGTCCGTACCGGGCGCTCCCTCGCAGCCCACGATCGCGCGACGGCCGTAGCCGTCCCGGGAGCGCTCGCCGCACCATCGCGAGAGGCGACTCCCATGAGCACCACCACACCTTCCTCTGCACCGGGCTCCTCGACGGGCGCCACGATCCCTGGTCCGGCGGCCTCGGTCCCCGGCCCGACGACGGGCGAGCGCGCCCTCGTGCTCGGGGGCGGCGGCTCCACCGGCAACGCGTGGCTGATCGGCGTCGTCGCCGGTCTGGCGCACGCGGGGATCGACGTCACGACCGCCGACCTCCTCGTGGGGACGTCCGCCGGCGCCACCACCGCGGCACAGCTCACGGGCGCGGCGCCGGCCGAGCTCTACGCCGCCGTGGTCGCCGGAGCCCCGCCGCGGCGCGCGGACGCTCCCGGGGCGGGCGAGCGCCGGGAGCGGACCCGCCAGGCGGCGGACCAGATGGCGCGCACGGCCGCGCTCATCGCCGCGTCGCACGACGCGGCGGACATGCGGCGCCGGCTCGGCGCCGCGGCGCTCGAGCTCCCGGCGGCCTCGGACCCGTCCGCGCAGGCGCGCTGGCGGGCGACGGTCGCGGCGCGCCTGCCGAGCGCGGCGTGGCCGCGCCGCCTGCTGCTCCTCACTGCGGTGGACGCGCGGACCGGGGAACCGGTCGTCCTCGGCGCGCACAGCGGGGTCGACCTGGTGGACGCGGTCGCGGCGAGCTGCGCGAGCGGGTTCGCGTACGGCGTCGGGCCGGTCCGGTTCATCGACGGCGGGTACCGCCGCAACGAGAACGCCGACCTCGCGGCAGGGTACCGGCGCGTGCTCGTGCTGTCGCCGCTCGGCGGCAGGACGCGCACGCCGCGGGAGTGGGGCATGCAGCTCGACGCGCAGGTCGCGGAGCTGCGCGCGCAGGGAAGCGCGGTCGAGACGCTCGTCCCGGACGGGGACGGCCGAGGGGCTCGTGGGCCCCCGGGTGATGGACCTGTCGCTGCGCCCGGCCGCCGCCCGCTCGGGCTACGCCCAGGGCGTGGAGGCCGCGGACCGCGTCGCGCGCCTCTGGCGCTGAGCCCGGCCCGGGTCCGGCGCGTCGTCCGTCGACGCGCGCCGGGCCCCGGCGTCAGGCGCGCGTGCGGGTCGTGAGGACGACGCGCGTGGACCCGGCGACGAGGAGCGCGGAGCCGAGCATGTGCAGGCCCACGAGCAGCGCGGGCAGGCCCGTGAAGTACTGGACGTAGCCGATCGCGCCCTGGGCGAGCGTGATGGCGAGGAGGATCCACGCGGCGCGGCGGACCTCCTGCGGCCCGCGGCGGACGCTCACGAGGTACGCGACGAGGACGGCGACGAAGACCCAGACGGCCCACGCGTGCACCTTGCTCATGAGCGCCGGGTCGACGGCGAACCGGTACCCGACCTCCTCGTCGCCGCTGTGCGGGCCCGCGCCCGTGACGATCACGCCGAGGACCACGACGACGGCGGTGAGCCCGTACAGCGTCCACGCGAGCAGGCGCGGGCGCGGCTCGACCGTCGGGACGGGCGGGCCGTCGCCCTCGCCGGAGCGGTGCAGCAGCAGCAGGGAGACGGACACGAGCGCCGCCGAGACCACGAAGTGGAGCGACACCCAGCCCGGGTGCAGGTGCAGCAGCACGATGACGCCGCCGATGATCGCCTGCGCGGCGACGCCGAGGAGCGGCACGGCGCCCAGGAGCCGGTACGACAGGACGCGGGAACGGTCGGTCCACACGAGCACGAGGGCCGCGATCGCGATGACGCTCAGCACCCCGGTGAGCGTGCGGTTCCCGTACTCGACGAACTGGTGGTACGTCGTCTCGGGGTGGAAGCGCGCCGCGAACTGCCCGGGCTCGCACTGCGGCCACGTGGAGCAGCCGAGGCCCGAGCCGGTGAGCCGGACCGCGCCCCCGGTGACGATGATGCCGATCTGCGCGACGAGGTTGGCGACGAGCACCGGTCGGGTCCAGCGGCGCAGCGGCGCGAGCCGGTCCGGTCGGGTGCCGGCGGGGCGGTCGGTCGTGCCGGGGTCGAGCGCGGGGGGCGGGGTGCTCACTGTCCCACGGTATCGGGACGTGCGTGCAGGCCCGGAATCCTGCGGGTGTGAGATGTGCCCGGGCAGGTCAGGTCCAGCGGAAGAGCTTGCCGGCACCCCAGCCGAGCGCGGCGGTCCAGCCCAGCAGCACGACGACGGAGAACGGCGGCACGGACCCGTCGAGCAGGGCGCCGCGCATCGCCTCGCCGAGCGCGCCCGACGGGAGCAGCAGGGCGACGTGGGCGAGCGGCCCGGGCAGCTGGTCCGCCGGGACGAGCACGCCCCCGCCGACCGTGAGGAGCACGAGCACGAGGTTGGCGACCGCGAGCACGCCTTCGGCGCGCAGCGTCCCCGCGAGCAGCATCGCGAGCGACGTGAACGCGGCCGTGCCGAGCAGGACGGCGAGGAGCGCGGCCGGGATCCCCGCGAGGTCGGGCCGCCAGCCGAGCGCGAGCGCGACGGCGGTGATGACGACGACCTGCACGACCTCGACCGCGAGCACGCCCAGCACCTTGCCCGCGAGCAGGCCCCCGCGGCCGAGGGGGGTGGTCGACATGAGGCGCAGCACGCCGTTGCGGCGGTCGAACGCGGTCGCGATGGCCTGGGACGTGAACGCCGTCGACATCACGGCGAGCGCGAGCACGCCGGGCGTCACGAAGTCGACGCGCGTCGCACCGCCCGTGTCGAGGTCGACGAACGACGTGAGCACGAGGCCGAGCAGCAGCATGACGGGCAGGATGACCGTCACGAGCAGCTGCTCCCCGTTGCGCAGGATCATCCGGGTCTCGAACGCCGTCTGGGCGGCGACGCGGCGCCACGCGGGCGCGGCGAGCTCGGTCCCGGCCGGTCGCTGGGCCGCGGTCGTGGCCGACGGCGTCTCGTTCGCGGTCATCGCAGGTGCCGTCCCGTGAGGTCGAGGAACACGTCCTCGAGCGTGCGGCGGCCCACCGTGACGCGCGACGCGAGGACGCCGCGCGCGGCGAGCCACGTCGTCAGCGCGACGAGCGTCACCGGGTCGGCGGGGCCGGTGAGGGTGTACGAGCCGGGCTGCGGCTCGGCGACGGTCCACGCTTCGGGCCCCGGGGCGCCGTCGGGCGCGGCGAGCGCGTCGCGCAGCCCGCCGAGGTCCAGGCCGGCCGTCGCCTCGACCCGGACCGTGCGGTCCGTCTCGCCGTCGGCGCCGGACTCGAGGAGCTCGCGCGTCGCGCCCGCCGCGATGACCTTCCCGTGGTCGACGACGTACACCCGGTCCGCGAGGTCCTCCGCCTCGTCCATGAGGTGCGTCGTGAGGACGATCCCGACCCCCTCGGCGCGCAGCTCGCGCACGAGCTCCCACACGGCGTGGCGGCTCTGCGGGTCCATGCCCGCGCTCGGCTCGTCGAGGAAGACGACCTCGGGCCGCCCGACGATCGCCGCGGCGAGCGCGAGGCGCTGCCGCTGGCCGCCGGACAGGCGCCGGACGGTCGTGCGGGCGAAGCTCTCCAGCCCGAGGCGCTCGGTGAGCTCGCCGACGTCGCGCGGGCGGGCGTACATCGACGCGACGTGCCGCAGCATCTCCAGCGCGCGCACGCCCGTCGGCAGCCCGCCGTCCTGGAGCATCACGCCGACCCGGGGGCGCAGCTCGCGCGCGTCGGTCAGGGGGTGGAGCCCGAGCACCTCGACGCGCCCGGCGTCGGGAGAGCGCAGGCCCTCGCAGCACTCGACCGTCGTGGTCTTGCCGGCGCCGTTGGGGCCGAGCACCGCGGTGATCGCGCCACGCTCGGCGGTGAGGGACACGCCGTCGACGACGGCACGACCGTCGTAGCGCTTGACGAGGTCGTGCACGAGCACGGCGGGGGCGGGCACCCGGCCGATTCTAGGGGGAGCGCGCGCGCCCGCCGACCCGCGGCCGCCCTGGTCGCGCGGGGTGTCGCGTACGCCACATCGGCTGCCTCGAGGACCCGTCTGAGGGTCGCCTTGCTTGCGCCGGAACAATTAGGGAACAACCATGTTGTCTATATCGAGGGCGCTGCGCGCGCAGGCGTGCCCCCGAACCGACCACGGAGGTGAGCATGGGAGCAGGTGCGGTCCGACCGGACGCGCTGCGTACCGTCGCCCCCTCCGGCGCGCCCGCGACCGACGTCGACCGGCGCACGCGCGAGCGCGTGCTCGAGCTCGTCGCGAGCGCGGGCCCCGTCACCGCCGGCGACCTCGCCGCGACGCTGGGCCTCACGCCCGCCGCGGTGCGCCGCCACCTCGCCCTCCTCGAGGAGGACGACCTCGTCGCCGTGCACGACGCCGGGCACCCCACGGGGATGCGCGGCCGTCCCGCGCGGCGGTACGTGACGACGTCGGCCGGGCAGAGCGAGCTCAGCGGGACGTACGCCGACCTCGCCGCCCAGGCGCTGCGGTACCTGCGCGACGTCGCAGGCCCGGACGCCGTCGAGCGGTTCGCCCAGGACCGGCTGTCCGAGCTCGCCGACCGCTACGCGGGCCGGCTCGACGCGCCGGACGTCGAGGGCCGCGCGGCCCAGCTCGCCGCCGCCCTCGCCGACGACGGCTACGCCGCGAGCGTGCGCCCCGTGCCCGGCACCTCCGCCGTCCAGCTGTGCCAGGGGCACTGCCCGGTGCAGCACGTCGCCGAGGAGTTCCCGCAGCTGTGCGAGGCGGAGGCGCAGGTCTTCGCCAAGCTGCTCGGCTCGCACGTGCAGCGCCTCGCGACCCTCGCGACCGGCGCGCACGCGTGCACCACGAACGTGCCGGTCGGGATCTCCGTCCCGGCCCCCGCACCGCGGGTGGCGCGAGCCGCCCTGGCCCACGACGTCCGGGCGCGGGGGCGCCCGTCGTCGGGCGAGACCTGACCCTGAGGGGGCGCCCCGCCCCGCCCGCACGACCTCCCCCGAAGAACCTGTACCGACTGCCCCCGCCCGCAACGACGGACAGTGGAAGGACGACCATGAGCGCTCCCACCCAGGACGCCGCCGGCACGGCCCTGCCGACCGGTGAGAAGCAGACCGACGACGAGATCATCGCCTCGATCGGCGCCTACGAGTACGGCTGGCACGACTCCGACGAGGCCGGCCAGATCGCGCAGCGCGGCCTCAACGAGGACGTCGTGCGCAACATCTCCCGGCTCAAGAACGAGCCCGAATGGATGCTGAACCAGCGCCTCAAGGCGCTGCGCCTGTTCGGCAAGAAGCCCATGCCGAGCTGGGGCTCCGACCTCACCGGCATCGACTTCGACAACATCAAGTACTTCGTGCGCTCCACGGAGAAGCAGGCCGCCACCTGGGACGACCTGCCCGAGGACATCAAGGAGACGTACGACAAGCTCGGCATCCCCGAGGCGGAGAAGCAGCGCCTCGTCGCGGGCGTCGCCGCGCAGTACGAGTCCGAGGTGGTCTACCACCAGATCAACGAGGAGCTCGAGCGCCAGGGCGTCATCTTCCTCGACACGGACACCGCGCTGCGCGAGCACCCGGAGATCTTCCAGGAGTACTTCGGCACCGTCATCCCGTCGGGCGACAACAAGTTCGCCGCGCTCAACTCGGCCGTGTGGTCGGGCGGGTCGTTCGTCTACGTGCCGCCGGGCGTGCACGTCGAGATCCCGCTGCAGGCCTACTTCCGCATCAACACGGAGAACATGGGCCAGTTCGAGCGGACGCTGATCATCGCGGACGAGGGCTCCTACGTGCACTACGTCGAGGGCTGCACCGCGCCGATCTACTCCTCGGACTCGCTGCACTCCGCGGTCGTCGAGATCGTCGTGAAGAAGAACGCCCGCGTGCGCTACACGACGATCCAGAACTGGTCGAACAACGTCTACAACCTCGTGACCAAGCGGGCGACCGCGGCCGAGGGCGCGACGATGGAATGGGTCGACGGCAACATCGGCTCCAAGGTGACCATGAAGTACCCGGCGATCTACCTGCTCGGCGAGCACGCGCGCGGCGAGACGCTGTCGATCGCGTTCGCGGGCGAGGGCCAGCACCAGGACGCCGGCGCCAAGATGGTCCACGCGGCGCCCCACACGTCGTCGTCGATCGTCTCGAAGTCGGTCGCGCGCGGCGGTGGCCGCACGTCCTACCGCGGCCTGGTCCAGGTCCTCGAGGGCGCCTCGCACTCGGCCTCGACCGTGCTGTGCGACGCGCTGCTCGTCGACCAGATCTCCCGGTCCGACACCTACCCGTACGTCGACGTCCGCGAGGACGACGTGTCCATGGGGCACGAGGCGACGGTCTCGCGGGTGAGCGAGGACCAGCTGTTCTACCTCATGTCCCGAGGCATGGAGGAGACCGAGGCGATGGCCATGATCGTGCGCGGGTTCGTCGAGCCCATCGCGCGCGAGCTGCCCATGGAGTACGCGCTCGAGCTCAACCGCCTCATCGAGCTGCAGATGGAAGGGTCCGTCGGCTGATATGACCACCACCACCGTTCCCGAAGAGGCCGGTCTGACCACCGACCACTCGCGCGCGCAGGCCGACGGGGCGCACTCCCACGGCGTCGTCGTGCCCCAGGGCTCGCGCGCCGAGCGGCTCACGTCGTTCGACCTCGCCGACATCCCTGTGCCCTCCGGGCGCGAGGAGGAGTGGCGCTTCTCGCCCGTGGCGCGCCTCGCGCCCCTGTTCGACGACAAGATCGTCGGGCAGAGCGGCGGCGGCGACGTCCGCGTCACGGTCGTCGAGGCGCCCGAGGTCGAGGTCACGATCGTCGGCCGCGACGACGAGCGCCTCGGCACCGCCGGCAAGCCCGGCGACCGTACGGCCGTGACGGCGTGGAACGCCTTCGAGCAGGCCACGGTCGTCACGGTGCCGAAGGAGGCCGTCGCCTCCGACGTCACCTCGGTCCGCATCGAGGGCCACGGCTCCACGCCGACGGCGAGCCACGTCCTCGTGCGCGCCGAGCGGCACTCCGAGGCCGTCGTCGTGCTCGACCACGTGGGCGCCGCGACGCTCAACGAGACGGTCGAGATCGTCGTCGAGGACGGCGCGCACCTCACCGTCGTGTCCGTCCAGGACTGGGCCGACGGCGCCGTGCACGCGTCGTCGCACCGCGCGCGGATCGGGCGCGACGCGCGCCTCAAGCACGTGGTCGTCACGCTCGGCGGCGACGTCGTGCGCGTCACCCCGGACGCGGAGTTCACCGCCGAGGGCGGCGAGGTCGAGATGGTGGGCCTCTACTTCGCGGACGCGGACCAGCACCAGGAGCACCGCCTGTTCGTCGACCACGCCGTCCCGCGCTGCAAGTCCCGCGTGACGTACAAGGGCGCGCTGCAGGGCGAGGGCGCCCACGCCGTGTGGGTCGGGGACGTGCTCATCCGGGCCGAGGCCGAGGGCACCGACACGTACGAGCTCAACCGCAACCTCGTCCTCACGGACGGCGCGCGCGCGGACTCCGTGCCGAACCTCGAGATCGAGACGGGCGAGATCGAGGGCGCGGGGCACGCGTCCGCGACCGGCCGCTTCGACGACGAGCAGCTCTTCTACCTGCAGGCTCGCGGCATCCCGGAGGTCGAGGCGCGCCGCCTCGTCGTCCGCGGCTTCTTCGCCGAGCTCATCCAGGAGATCGGCGTCGCGTCGGTCGAGGAGCGCCTGCTCGAGGCGATCGAGCGCGAGCTGAGCAAGTCCATGTCGATCATCGACGGGAGCGCCGAGCCCGCCGAGGCGACGGCGTGACCGCACAGCCCGCCTGCACGACGTCCGACCTCGGCCCGGAGGAGGCGCTGCGCGTCGAGCTCCCGGCCGAGGACGGGCGCGTCGTCGAGGTCGCGGTCGTGCGCGACGGCGACGGCGGGTGGCACGCGATCTCCGACATCTGCTCGCACGGGGCCGTGTCCCTGTCCGACGGGGAGGTCGAGGGCTGCTTCGTCGAGTGCTGGCTGCACGGCTCGCAGTTCGACCTGCGGACCGGCATGCCGACCGCGCTGCCCGCGATGCGGCCCGTGCCGGTCTACCCGGTGACGGTCGACGGCGAGCAGGTGCTCGTCGACGTCGACCGCGTCGTCGCTCCCACCTGACCCGACCTTCTCTGACCCGGCGCCGCGCGCGCCCCCCAGCTCAAGAACCTCTTGGAGAACCACTGATGTCCACTCTCGAGATCCGCGACCTGCACGTCAGCGTCGAGACCAAGGAAGGGCCGAAGCCGATCCTGCGCGGCGTCGACCTGACGATCGCCAGCGGCGAGGTCCACGCCATCATGGGCCCGAACGGCTCGGGCAAGTCCACGCTCGCCTACTCGATCGCCGGCCACCCCAAGTACCAGGTCACCGGCGGCACCGTGACGCTGGACGGCGAGGACGTCCTCGCCATGAGCGTCGACGAGCGCGCCCGTGCCGGCCTGTTCCTCGCCATGCAGTACCCGGTCGAGGTCCCCGGCGTGTCCGTGTCCAACTTCCTGCGCACCGCGAAGACCGCGATCGACGGCGAGGCCCCCGCGCTGCGCCACTGGGTCAAGGACGTCAAGGGCGCCATGGAGCGCCTGCGCATGGACGACTCCTTCGCCGAGCGCTCGGTCAACGAGGGCTTCTCCGGTGGCGAGAAGAAGCGCCACGAGATCCTCCAGATGGAGCTCCTCCAGCCGAAGTTCGCCGTCCTCGACGAGACCGACTCGGGTCTCGACGTCGACGCGCTGCGCATCGTGTCCGAGGGCGTCAACCGCGTCCACGGCGAGACCGACGCGGGCATCCTCCTCATCACGCACTACACGCGCATCCTGCGCTACATCAAGCCGGACTTCGTCCACGTCTTCGTCGACGGCAAGGTCGCGGAGGAGGGCGGCCCGGAGCTGGCCGAGCGCCTGGAGGAGGAGGGCTACGACCGTTACCTCTCCGGCGCGGTCGAGTCCGCCTCGGCCGCCTCGGCCTGAGCGCTCGCACCATCTGAGGAGACGACCATGACGACCACCGCGCACCCCGCAGGGCAGCACGCCGGTCCGGCGCGCCTGACCGACGTCGAGCTCGCCGCCGTGCGGGCGGACTTCCCGCTGCTCGAGCGCACCGTGCGCGGTGGTCGTCCGCTCGTCTACCTCGACTCCGCGGCGACGGCGCAGAAGCCGCAGGTCGTCCTCGACACCGAGGTCGACTTCTACGAGGAGCGCAACGCGGCCGTGCACCGCGGCGCGCACCAGCTCGCCGAGGAGGCGACCGAGGCGTTCGAGGACGCCCGGGCCGACGTCGCGGCGTTCGTCGGCGCGCGCCCGGGCGAGATCGTCTGGACGTCCGGCGCGACGGCCGCGATCAACCTCGTCGCGTACGGGATCTCGAACGCGACGCTCGGCCGCGGGGGAGAGGCGGCCCGCCGCTTCGCGCTCGCGCCGGGCGACGAGATCGTCGTCACCGAGGCGGAGCACCACGCGAACATCGTCCCGTGGCAGGAGCTCGCGGCCCGCACCGGGGCCGTCCTGCGCTGGTTCGAGGTGGACGACGACGGCCGCGTGCGCGTCGAGGACGCGGCGACCGTCATCACCGAGCGCACGCGCGTCGTGGCCTTCACGCACGTGTCGAACGTGACGGGCGCGGTCACGCCGGTCGAGCCGATCGTGGCCCGGGCGCGCGAGGTCGGGGCGCTCACGGTGCTCGACGCGTGCCAGTCCGTGCCGCACCTGCCGGTCGACCTGCCCGCGCTCGGCGTCGACTTCGCCGCGTTCTCGGCGCACAAGATGCTCGGGCCCACGGGCGTGGGCGTGCTGTACGGGCGGCGCGAGCTGCTCGAGGCGCTGCCGCCCGTGACCACCGGCGGGTCGATGATCGAGGTCGTCACGATGACCGAGTCGTCGTACATGGCGCCGCCGCAGCGGTTCGAGGCCGGCACGCAGCCCGTCGCGCAGGTCGTCGGGTTCGGCGCCGCCGCGAAGTACCTGCACGAGCTCGGGATGGACGGCGTCGCGGGGCACGAGCACGAGCTCGCCGCGGAGCTGCTGCGCATCGGGGAGATCCCCGGCGTGCGCATCATCGGCCCGCGCGAGCCGGAGGACCGGCTCGCCGTCGTGTCGTTCGTCGTGGACGGGGTGCACGCGCACGACGTCGGCCAGGTGCTCGACGACGCGGGCATCGCCGTGCGCGTGGGTCATCACTGCGCCCAGCCCCTGCACCGCCGGTTCGGGATCGCCGCGACCGCGCGCGCGTCCGCGTCGGTGTACACCACGCGCGAGGACGTCGACGCGTTCCGGGAAGCATTGGCCGGGGTGCGCGCGTTCTTCTCGGTGGACTGAGAGAGGACCCGATGAGCTCGATCGAGCAGATGTACCAGCAGGTCATCCTGGACCACGCCAAGACCCCGCACGGTCGGGGCCTGGTCGAGGTGGCCGACGGCGCGACCAGCGGCCAGTCGCACCAGGTGAACCCCACGTGCGGCGACGAGGTGACGCTGCGCGTCGAGCTCGCCGGCAACACGATCGACCGCGTGAGCTGGGAGGGGCAGGGCTGCAGCATCTCGCAGGCGTCCCTGTCCGTCCTCACCGACCTCGTGACGGGGCGGCCGGCCGCCGAGGCCGAGCACCTCGGCGACGTGTTCCGCGAGCTCATGGGCTCGCGCGGCAAGGGCCTCGACGAGGCCGTGGAGGACGAGCTCGGTGACGCCACGGTGTTCACGGGCGTCTCGCGCTACCCTGCACGGATCAAGTGCGCCCTGCTCGGCTGGGCCGCGCTGCGCGACTCGCTCGTCACCTCGGGCGCCCTGAGCACGCCGGGCGACGCATCGACCGCAATGGCTTCCGACGCGGCGCTCGCCGCGCGGGGAACGACGGAGGAGAACCGATGACCACCGAGACCGGCGCGCCCGCCGCGGGCGCCACGCCGAGCCCGCCGAACGTCGCGGACGTCGAGGAGGCGATGCGCGACGTCATCGACCCCGAGCTCGGCATCAACGTCGTCGACCTCGGCCTCGTCTACGGCATCCAGATCGACCAGAACAACCACGCGGTCATCGACATGACGCTCACGTCGGCGGCCTGCCCGCTGACGGACGTCATCGAGGACCAGTCCGCTCAGGCGCTCGAGGGCCTCGTCGACGGCTTCCGCGTCAACTGGGTCTGGATGCCGCCGTGGGGCCCGGAGAAGATCACCGACGACGGCAAGGAGCAGCTCCGCGCGCTCGGCTTCAACGTCTGACGCCACCGCTCCGACCGACGCCGCGTCCCTGTCCGGGGGCGCGGCGTCGTGCTGTTGCGGGCAGGTCGTGCGGTGTCGTCCGGGCCCGGTCGCGGTTCGCCCCTTCCGGTACGTTGACGCGGATCGTCCTGAGTGTTGGGATATGTGCGCCCACACCACTTTTCGGAGGACGACGTGACACAGCAGGACCAGACCGGCGCGGGCGGTTCCCCGCGGCAGGTGCGCTATCGCGGCCGGCACCTCCCGATGGTGGCGGTGGTCATCGCGGCGACGATCGCCACCGCCCTGGCGTACAGCGGCATGGTCCTGTTCGGTCTCGAGGTGGCGCACATGTCGCCGCTCGAGGCGTACGGGCTCGCGGGCTTCCTCGAGATCAGCCTCGTCGCCGTGGCGCTCATGGCGCGCAACGCGGCGCTGGAGGGGCGGCCCTACGGCGTTCTCCTCGCGCTCACGTGGGTGCTCTCGGGCACGTCGGGCCTGTTCGCGGCGCTGCACGAGATCGCCGTCCCGACGGCGAGCACCCCGTACATGGTGGTGTTCCGGTTCGTGCCGCCGCTGGTCGCCGCGCTCATGTGGCACCTCGCTCTCGTGGGGGAGCGGCACATGGTCACGGGGCACACGCTCGAGGAGCGTCGTCGTGAGCTGCGCGTCCACGGGTACGTCTCCGCGCTGGAGCAGTGGCGCGACGCGCGCGCCGACAGCGCTGGCTCGCCCGCGGACCTGCGCAAGGTCCGCGCCGCGCACGAGCGGCAGCGCGCCGCCCGGGACGCCGCGCTCAAGCTGCTGACGGTCGAGGACTTCGAGCGCCGCATGCAGGTCTGGGTCGACCGCCTGGAGGCCGCCGAGCGGCACGGCAACCGGCTCGACCTCATCGGGGCGAGCTCCGCGAAGCGCGGCACCGCGCGCGGCAAGGCGGGGGCCGCGGTGCCCGAGGCTCCCGCGCCCGCGGTCGTGTCCGCCGGGGCGAGCGGCCCGGCGCTGCTCGCGCCGGAGCCCGCGCGCCACGACGACACCGACGCGGTCGAGACTTCCCCGACTCCCGAACCGGTCGACGACGTGACGACCGACGTCGTGACGACCGACGCCGCGCTGCTCGACGAGGTCCCGACGGACGATGCGCCGTCGGCCGACCTCCCGGTGCGCGAGGTGACCCGCGACCTGCCCGCCGCCGACGCGACGGCCGACGCGGAGTCCGCGAAGGACGCGCGCGCCGCCGAGCCCGCGTTCGAGGCCCTGCCGGACCTCGAGGCGCGGGTGAAGGAGATCTTCGGTCGCACGCGGCCGCTCCCGTGGGAGCAGCCCGTCCCCGAGGAGGCGGAGACGCCGTCGGCCCCCGAGCCGCCGGCCGTGACGGGGCACACGCGCCGCGTCGAGGTCTTCGACCTCCCGCGGCCCCAGGACGTGGAGGCGACGCCGGCGGACGACGCCGGGACGACGCCCGGCGAGGACCCGATGGCCGAGCGCGACCGCCGCATCGTCGAGCTCGCTCGCGAGGGCCTCAACCAGCGCGAGATCGCCCAGCGGGTCTCGGCGTCGCGGTCGACCGTGAGCCGCGTCGTGCGTCGCTACGAGGACCAGCTGGCCGACGAGGCCCGCGAGCTCGCGAACGCCTGAGACGCCGCCGAGCGCTCGGCGGGAGCAAGCCCGAGCCCCCTCTGTGGGTGGCCCCTGTCCCTCCCCCCCTCCCCCCCCTCCCCCCCCCCCCCCCCCCCCCCCCCCCCCCCCCCCCCCCCCCCCCCCCCCCCCCCCCCCCCCCCCCCCCCCCCACGACGCCGCGTCCCGTCCGGGGCGCGGCGTCGTGCCGTCCCCCTCGCACGCGTGGCCGGGCGGGTGGCTTTCGCCGTGGGTACCGAGGACCTTGGTCCCCAGGGGCGGCTGTGGTCGGACCGCGTCGCCTAGGGTCGGGGCAGGCACCGGTCGCACCCGGGTCGGGGCCTCGACGCAGCCCCCCGCCTCTCGAAAGTGCTCCCCGTGGCCTCCCTCTCTCAGCCCTCGTCCCACGACGGCCCCCTGGACGGCGACCGGATCGTCGTCGTCGGCGCCGGCATGACGGCCCACCGCCTCGTCGCGGGCCTGCGCTCGCGCGACCCCGAGGGCGCCTGGTCCGTCACCGTGATCGGTGACGAGCCGCACGAGCCGTACGACCGCGTGCACCTGTCCGAGTGGTTCGAGGCCCGCGACGTGGACGCCCTCACCCTGGATCGCGCGGTGTGGGACGACCCGCGCGTCACGCTCGTCACCGGGGACGCGGTCGCGTCGCTCGACCGCACGGCGAGCGTCGTGACGACACGGTCGGGGCGCCAGGTCCACTACGACCGCGCGGTGCTCGCGACGGGCTCGTGGGCGTGGACGCCGCGCGCGGAGGGCACGGGCCTGCCGGGCCTGTTCACCTACCGCACGCTGGACGACGTCGAGCGGCTCGCCGAGTGGGTGCGCCTGCGCGAGCGGGCGCTGGGGCGGGCGGTGCGCGGCGTCGTCGTGGGCGGTGGCGTGCTGGGCCTCGAGGCGGCGGCGGCGCTCCAGCGGCTCGGCGCGGAGGCCACCGTCGTGGAGTTCGCCGACCGGCTCATGAGCGTCCAGCTCGACCAGGGCGGCGGCGAGATGCTGCGCCTGCTCATCGAGGACCTCGGCGTCACGGTCCGCACAGGTGCGGGAGCGCACCGGTTCCTCCCCGCGGGCGACGGGTCGGTGGGCTCGGTCGAGCTCACGGACGGCTCCGAGCTGGCGACGGACGTCGTCGTCTTCTCCGTGGGCATCCGGCCGCGCGACAGGGTGGCGCGCGAGGCGGGCCTGGCGATCGGCGAACGCGGCGGCGTCGTCGTCGGCGAGGCGTGCCAGACCTCCGACCCGGGCGTGTGGGCGATCGGCGAGTGCGCGTCGGTGGACGGCGCGTGCGCGGGCCTGGTCGCGCCCGGGAACGACATGGCCGACGTCGTCGTCGACCGCTTCCTCGGCGGCGAGCGGGTGCACCGGCGCACCGACGACGGCACCAAGCTCAAGGGCGTTGGCGTCGAGGCGGCGTCGTTCGGCGACATCAACGCGGTGAGCGCGGGCGCGCTCGAGGTCTCGTTCGTCGACCCGATCCACCGCCGGTACCGCAAGCTCGTGCTCTCGGACGACGCGACGACGCTGCTGGGCGGCGTCTTCGTCGGCGACATCGAGCTCTACTCGGCGCTGCGTCCGCTCCTGGGCCGCCCGCTCGGCGCCGACCCCGCGGCGGTGATCGCCCCCGACGGCGAGGGCCTGGCCGAGACCGAGCTGCCCGACGAGGCCGTCGTGTGCTCGTGCAACAACGTCGATGCCGGGACGGTCCGGGCCGCGGTGACCGAGCACGGCTGCCGGACGATCGGGCAGGTCAAGGACTGCACGACGGCGGGCACGGTGTGCGGGTCGTGCGTCCCGGCGCTCACCAAGCTGCTGAACGGCGAGCTGTCCCGGGCGGGGGTCGCCGTCTCGGACGCGCTGTGCGAGCACTTCGCGATGTCCCGGGCGACCCTGTACCGGATCGTGCGGGAGGAAGGGCTGCGCACGTTCTCCGAGATCGTCGCGGCGCACGGGACGGGCCGCGGCTGCGCCGTCTGCCGCCCGACCGTCGCGTCGATCCTCTCGACGCTGCGCCGCGGGCACGTCCTCGAGGGCGAGCAGGCCGCGCTCCAGGACACCAACGACCACGTCATGGCGAACCTGCAGAAGAACGGCACCTACTCGGTGATCCCGCGGATGCCCGGGGGAGAGGTGCGTGCGGACCAGCTCCTGGAGTTCGCGAAGGTCGCCGACGACTTCGGGCTGTACGTGCGCGTCACCGGCGGCCAGCGGCTCGCGATGTTCGGCGCGCGCCTCGACCAGCTCCCGGAGATCTGGCGGCGCCTGACGGCCGTGGGTTTCGAGTCCGGGCACGCGTACGGGAAGTCGCTGCGCACCGTGAAGACGTGCGTCGGGCGTACGTGGTGCCGGTTCGGCGTGCAGGACTCGTCGGCCATGGCGGTGCGGCTCGAGCTGCGCTACCGCGGCCTGCGCTCGCCGCACAAGATCAAGTTCGGCGTCTCCGGGTGCGCGCGCGAGTGCGCCGAGGCTCGTGGCAAGGACGTCGGCATCATCGCGACGCACAAGGGGTGGAACCTCTATGTCGGCGGGAACGGCGGAGCCCAGCCGGCCCACGCCCAGCTCCTCGCCGAGGACCTCGACGACGAGACCCTGGTCCGTTACGTCGACCGGTTCCTCATGCTCTACGTCCAGGAGGCCGACCGTCTCCAGCGCACGGCGCCCTGGGTCGCGGAGCGCGCGGGCGGGCTCGAGGAGCTGCGCCGCGTCGTCGTCGAGGACTCCCTCGGGATCGCCGACGAGCTCGAGGCCGCGATGGCCGAGCACGTGCGCGACTACGAGGACGAGTGGAGCGCGACGCTCGCGGACCCGGCGAAGCTGCGCAAGTTCACGCCGTTCGTCAACGCGCCGGAGGCGGTCGACGGCGACCTCGCGTTCGTCCCCGAGCGCGGGCAGGTCCGTCCCGCCGACGAGACCGACGCCGTCGCCTACCCGGACCCCCGCGCGGCGCGCGACGTCGCGCTCGTCGCCGCCCGCGCCGAGCTGGAGGACGTCCGATGAGCACGTTCGTCGACATCTGCGCGCTCGACGACCTCGAGCCCGAGCGCGGGGTCGGGGCCCTCCTGGGCGGGACCCAGATCGCCGTCTTCCGGCTCGCCGACGGCACCGTGCGCGCCGTCCAGCAGCGGGACCCCTACTCCGGCGCCAACGTCATGTCGCGCGGCCTCGTCGGCACGCACCGCGTCATGCTCGACGACGGCACGGAGCGCGACGTCGACACCGTGACCACCCCGATGCTCAAGCAGGTGTGGGACGTCGACACCGGCGCGGTGCTCGACGCCGGGGGCAAGGACCGCAGGTCCCTGGCGGTCTTCGCGGCCGAGGTGCGCGACGGGCGCGTCCTCGTCGCGGACGTCGCGACCTCGACACCGGGGACGGCGGGACGCGCGACGACGTGAGCGGCAGGGGCGTCGTCGGCTGAGGCCCTACTGTCCGGTCCTGCCGTCGATCCGCTCGCGCAGGAGGTCGGCGTGCCCGCAGTGCCGGGCGTACTCCTCGATCCGGTGGACCAGGACCTCGCGGACCGCGACCCGGTCCGCGCCGAGCCGCTCCCCGAGGTCCGGGTGCCGGGCCAGCACCGCGTCGGTCGCGGCCTGCTCGCGCGCCAGGTTCGCGTACGCCTCGTCGACCACGCGCTGGTCGGCGACCGCGCCGTCGAAGTCCGCGTCGTGCCCCCCGTACAGCGCCGGCTCGCCGTCGTCGTCGGAGACCCACCCGCGCCACTCCCGCTCCACCTCCGCGAGATGGCGGACGAGGCCGAGCAACGACATCGTCGACGGCGGCACGGAGCGCCGTGCGAGCTGCTCGGGGTCGAGGCCCTCGCACTTCATGAGCAGCGTCGTCCGGTAGCTCGCCGTGTAGTCGAGCAGCGTCGCGAGCTCGCCGTCCGGGCTCACACCGTCGGTGTTGCGCGGGTCCTCGTCCGGGTCCACCCACATGTCCGGGTAGACGGCTGCGCGGGTCCACCGCACGGGCTCGGTCATCGCCCCATGCTCGCGCGCACCGGGGTGCCCCACAAGGTCATTCGCCACGGCCCCAGGCGCTAGGATCGGCCACCGCCGGCAAGGACGCCGGTGCACGACCGAAGGAGTCTCCTCGCCCATGATCGTCGCGTGGGGCGCGCTCGCCCTGCTCACCCTCGTCCACCTCGCTGCCCACCTCCTGGGCGCCGAGACGCTCGCCGACACGTCGCAGTGGTTCCTCATGCCGGTCCTGGCGGGGTGCCTCTGGCTCGCCACGCGGCGCCACGCCGACGGCGACCGTCCGGGCCGGCGCTCGCGGCTCGTCCGGCTCACGCTCGTCGCGCTGGGCTTCTCGTGGCTCGGCGACACCGCACCCGACCTCGCCGACGGCGACACCGCCTTCCTGGTCATGGTCGGGTTCTTCCTCTGCGCCCAGGTCGTGTACACGATCGCGTTCTGGCCCTACCGCGCAGGCTCCGTCCTGCGCCGCCCGCTCGCGCTCGTGCCGTACGGCCTCGCGCTGCTCGCCCTCGTCGTCGCGTGCGCGCCGGACGCCGGGTCGCTGCTCGTCCCGGTCGTGGTCTACGGCGTGTGCCTCGTGACGATGGCCGTGGTCGCGACGGGCGTCGACCGGCTCGCCGCGGTCGGTGGTGCGGTCTTCCTCCTGTCCGACGCGCTCATCGCGCTGAACGCCTTCGCCCCGTGGTACGACCTGCCCGGGCACGGCTTCTGGGTCATGCTCACCTACGTCGTCGGCCAGGTGCTGCTCGTGCTCGGCGTGCTCCGTCGAGAGCGTGCGGCGGTGGTCCCCGTCGCGGAGAAGGGAGGAGCCGCATGGGCGTCGACGTGACGCTCGCGAGGGTCGTCCAGCAGGGGACGAGTCCCCGGCGTCGTTCCACCACGTCTGTCGACGTGGTGCCCGACGACGGTGAGGTGCTGGCGCGGCTGCTCCCGGCGAGCGGCTTGCCGATGCTCGCGCGGGTCGATCCGTACGGTGACGTCGTGCTCAGCGGCTCGGAGATGGAACAGCTCCTCGACGAGCTGCACATCCTGATGGACCGCTCGTCCCCTCCGGACGCCGTCGTCCTGGGCGCGGTCGTCGCGCTCGCCGAACGGTGTCGTCGGGAGCTCGGGTCAGAGCTGCGGTTCGAGGGCGACTGAGGCCTCAGGCGTCGAGCGAGCGGACGACGCGAGCGGGTGAGCCGACGACGACCGTGCGCGGCGGGACGTCCCGGGTGACGACGGAACCGGCCCCGACGACGGCGTCGTCCCCGATCGTCACGCCCGGGAGGACGGTCACGTTCGCCCCGAGCCAGACGTTGCGGCCGAGGACGACGCGCGCCGGGTGCATGTCGGCGCGGTGGGCCGGGTCGAGGTCGTGGTTGAGGGTCGTGAGGACGGCGTTGTGCCCGATGAGGCACTCGTCCCCGACGATGATGCCGCCCTGGTCCTGGAACCGGCAGCCGGAGTTGACGAACACGTCACGCCCCAGGGTGATGTTCTTGCCGAAGTCGGCGGTGAAGGGCGGGAAGAGGTTCACGGACTCGTGCACGGGCTTGCCCGTCAGCTCCGCGAGGAGCTCGCGGACCCGTTCGGGCGAGCGGTATGCGCCGTTGAGCTCACCGGCGATGCGCAGCGCCTCCTGGCTCGTGCGGTGCATGACGGCGTGCAGCGGCGAGCCGCCAGGGATCGTCCGCCCGGCGTCGAGCTCGGCCAGCAGGTCGTCCAGGTCCATGGGTTCCTCTCAGTCGGTGAGGGTCGCGGTGGTCGAGGCCGCGGTGGCCGCCCATGACGCGAGCAGGCGCAGCGACTCCTCCGTCGGGGAGCCCGGCGTCGCGGTGTACACGGTCATGCCGAGCCCGGGGTCGCCGTGGAGCTCGAGCGTCTGGTAGTGCAGCTCGAGGTCCCCCACGACGGGGTGCCGGAACGTCTTCTGCCCGGCGTAGTGCCGCCGCACGTCGTGGGACGCCCACAGCTCGCGGAACCGCTCGCTGCGCGTCGACAGCTCGCCGACGAGGGCCTGGAGCCGCTTGTCGTGCGGGCTGCGGCCCGCCTCGCGGCGCAGGATCGTGACGTTCGTCCAGGCCGCCCGGTCCCAGTCGGGGTAGAAGTCGTGGGACGCGGGGTCGAGGAAGATGTGGCGCGAGAAGTTCGCCGGTCCCGCGGAGCCCGCGATCAAGGGCGCGTACATCGCGGACCCGAGCGCGTTGGCGGCGACGAGGTCCATGCGGTTGTTCTGGATGAACGCCGGCGCGGTGGTGATCGCGTCGAGCAGGTACTGCAGCTCCGGGCGCACCGGCGTGTCGCCGTGGCCGCGCGGCGGGCGCGCGCCGACGGGGTTGGCGGTGCGCGCGAGGTCGAGCAGGTGCTCCCGCTCGGCCGCGTCGAGGAGGAGCGCCCGCGCGACGGACTCGAGCACGGCGTCGGACACGCCCCGCAGGTTCCCGCGCTCGAGTCGCGTGTAGTAGTCGACGCTCACCCCGGCGAGACGGGCGACCTCGTCGCGGCGCAGCCCGTCGACGCGTCGACGGCCGCCGTACGTCTCGATGCCCGCCTGCTCGGGCGTCACCCGCGCTCGACGGCTCATGAGGAACTCCCGCACCTCGGAACGGTTGTCCATGGCCTCCACGTCCTTCACGGTAGTGCGGGACGACGGCGCGCGGCGCGGGCGGGCGGCACCCCCACGCCGCGCACGCCCGGTCCGAGCGTCCCGCCGGTCAGAACGTGACGATCGTCTTGAGGGACTCGCGGCGGTCCATCGCGGCGTAGCCGTCGGCGATGTCGTCGAGCGCGACGGCCTTGTCGAAAACGCGACCGGGGTCGATCGCGCCGCTCAGCACCTGCGGGATCGCGTCCTCGAGGTAGGCGCGGACGGGGGCAGGCCCGCCGGTGAGCGTGATGTTGCGGCCGAACAGCGAGGCGAAGCCGACAGGGGCGTCGTCGTACTGCGGGACGCCCACGCGGCTGATCACGCCTCCGGCGCGCACGACGCCGTAGGACTGCTCGTAGGCGGGCAGGTGCCCGACGGCCTCCACGACGACGTGGCTGCCCAGGCCGTCCGTGAGGTCGAGGACCCGCTGCACGCCCTCGGCGCCGCGCTCGGCGACGACGTCGGTCGCGCCCCACTCGCGCCCCAGGTCGGTCCGGGCCTCGTGACGGCCCATGAGGATGATGCGCTCGGCGCCCATCTGGCGTGCGGCGAGCACGGCGGACAGCCCGACCGCGCCGTCGCCGACGACCGCCACGGTCTGGCCCGGGGACACGTGCGCCATGTGCGCGGCGTGGTACCCCGTGAGGTACACGTCCGAGAGCGTGAGCAGCGAGGGCAGGAGCGGGCTCGACTCGTCGACGTCGGGCACGGCGACGAGGCTGCCGTCCGCGAGCGGGATGCGCGCGAGCTCGGCCTGCTGGCCGCCGACGTCGCCGGGGTTGCCGTAGAAGCCCCCGTGGGGGCACGCGGTCTGGAACCCGTCGCGGCACACGTCGCACGTGTTGTCCGACCAGGCGAACGGCGCGATCACGAGGTCGCCGGGGCGGACCGTCGTGACGGCGGACCCGGCCTCCTCGACGACGCCGAGGAGCTCGTGGCCGATCGGGACGCCCTCGTCGGTGCGACCCATCGACCGGTACGGGTGCAGGTCCGAGCCGCAGACGCACGCGCGCACCGCGCGCACGATCGCGTCGGTCGGCTCGAGGATCGCCGGGTCGGGACGGGTCTCGACGCGGACGTCGCCCGCGCCGTAGATGACGGTGGCCTTCATGGAGCTCTCCTCGCTGTGGGGTACGCGCACCATTCGACACCTGCCCCGGGGCCGCGTGGGAGTCCCGCTCCAGCAGGGTTCTGGCAGTACCTGGCTAGGCGCCCGTGGCCGTGCCCTCGCCGTCGACGTGCACCATGACGAGAGCGACGTCGTCCTGGGAGCCGAGCGGCACGAGCTCGGCGAGGAGCGCGTCGAGCAGCTGGTCCGGCGCGACGTCGCCGAGCGCCTCGACGCGGCCCGGCAGCTCCGCGAGCACGTCCCGCAGGGACCGGTCCCGGCGCTCGACGAGCCCGTCGCTGTAGAGCAGGAGCGTGTCGCCCGGGCCGAGCGACGTCGCGTGCTCGGCGCGCGGGCCGCCGAGCCCGACGCCGAGCATCGGTGACGGGCGTGCCGTGAGCAGGTGGGCGGTCCCGTCCGCGCGATGCACGACGGGCGGCACGTGCCCGGCGCTCGCCCAGCGCACCGTGCGCCTCCCCGCGGGGCCGGGGGTGCCGACGCGCGCGACGGCGACGGTCGACAGCGCCTGCAGCCCGAGACCCTCCGCGGTGCGCTCGGCGGCGTCGAGCGCCTCGGCAGGACCGGCGTCCGTCGCGAACGCGACCGAGCGCAGCACCCCGCGCAGGTGGCCCATGTGGGCCGCGGCGGCGACGTCGTGCCCGGTGACGTCGCCGACCACGACCGTCGTCTCGCCGTCGGGGTGCACGAACGCGTCGTACCAGTCGCCGCCGACGTGGACCTCCGGCACCGCCGGGCGGTACCGCACGTCGATCGTCAGACCGGGGATGCGCGGGGGAGGCGTGAGCACGGAGTCCTGGAGGGCGAGCGACGCGCGGCGCTCGCGCGTGATGACGTCCGCGTAGCGGTCGACGGACGACCCGAGCAGCAGCGCCTGGTCGACGACCGAGAGCGCGGGGGCGTCCGCGGGGCCGGTGGTGCGCTCCACGTCCGGGATCGCGACCCCGCCGGCCTGCACGACCGACGTCACGTCCTCCGCGCGGTGCACGACGGCCGTGACCCGGCCCGCGGCGTCGAGCACCGGGAGGTTCGTCGTGAGCCACCAGCGTTCGACCCACCCGCCGGCAGTCCCGCGCAGGTCGTACCGGTGGGGGCCGATCATCTCGATCTGCCCCGTGCGCGCGACCCGCTCGAGCGACAGCACGACCCGGTCGACGGCGCCCTGGTCCGGTCCCTGGGCCGGGAAGACGTTGAGGTAGTGGCGCCCGACGACGGCGCTCGCGGGCGCGTCGATCGTCCGCAGGAGCGACTCGTTCGCGTCGAGGATCGTGAGGTCCGGCGCGAGGACCGCCTTGGGGGCCGTGAGGACCGAGAAGACGGCGTGGTAGTCGACGGGGCCGGCGGTCCCGTCCGGCTCCGGCGGCGTGCGGACGGCACCCCCCTGGTTTCCTGCCACACTCCGAGAATGACCCAATCCCGGGGGCTCGCAGGTCGAGCGAAGGTCCCGAAGTCTCCCGACGGACGGCCGGAGGTGCCGGCGCGGCCGCGCTAGCCGACGGCGGTGACCGGGGACGCGAGCGGCGTGCCCGACCCGTCGCGGCGCTGGTCGACCGGCGGCAGGTCGACCGACTGCCCGCCGGACCCCGTGGCACGGGCCGGCCCCTGGCCGACCCACGCGAGGATGAGCGCGTCCTCGCCCTTGAGGAACCGGTGCGCGCGGACGCCGCCGGTCCCGCGGCCCTTGCCGGGGTAGAGCTCGTAGGGCGTCACCTTGCCGGCGCCGGTCTGCGTCCCGGGGAGCGCGTCGGACGACCCCGCGACGGTGACGACGACGCCGAGGTCGCGCACGTCGGCCGGGACGACGCCGAAGAACGCGACCCGCTGGCCGTCGGCGAGCCGGATGCCGGCCATGCCGCCCGCCGGGCGGCCCTGGGGCCGGACCGCGGACGCGTCGAAGTGCAGCAGGGACGCGTCGCTGGAGACGAACACGAGCTCGTCGGCGTCCGTCGCGGGCGCCGCGCCCACGACGGTGTCGCCGTCCTTGAGCCCGATGACCTCCCACTCGTCGCGGTTGCCCGGGACGTCGCCCGGGGTGACGCGCTTGACGACGCCCTGCGCGGTGCCGAGCGCGAGCGGGGGAGCGTCGGGGTCGAGCGACGCGATGGTCACCGCGTCCTCGCCCGGCTCGAGCGCGACGACCTCGCTGAGCGGGACGCCGCCGGACAGGCTCGGCGCGTTGTCCGTCGGCGGGAGGGCGGGCAGGTCGAGCACGGAGACGCGCAGCATGCGGCCCCGGCTCGTGACGAGGCCGACCTCGCCGCGCGCGGTCGTGCGGACGGCGGCGCGCAGCACGTCGTGCGCGGCGCGCGGCCCCGAGCGCGCGGGCTCCGTCTCGTCGCTCGTGCGGGCGAGCAGCCCGGTCGCGGAGAACAGCGCCCAGCACGTGGTGTCGGCGACCTCGAGCGGGACGGCCGCGGTCGTCGTCGGTGCGGCGCCCGCGGACTCCAGCAGGATCGTGCGGCGCGGGGTGCCGTACGTCTTGGCGACGTCCGCCATCTCGCCCGACACCACGGCGCGCAGCCGTGCGTCGCTGCCGAGGATCTCCTGGAGCTCCTCGATCTCGCGGCGCAGCGTCTCCTGCTCCTTCTCGAGCTCGATGCGCGAGAACTTGGTGAGGCGGCGCAGCTGGAGCTCGAGGATGTACTCCGCCTGCGGCTCCGACAGGTCGAACACCGTCTGCAGGCGGCCGCGGGCGGTCGCCGTGTCGTCGGACGACCGGATCACCTGGATGACCTCGTCGATGTCGACGATCGCGACGAGCAGGCCGTCCACGAGGTGCAGCCGCTCGGAGCGCTTGCGCAGCCGGTACGCGGAACGACGGCGCACCACGTCGATGCGGTGGTCGACCCACACCGACAGCATCTCCCGCAGACCGAGCGTGCGCGGCTGGCCGTCGACGAGCGCGACGTTGTTCATGCCGAACGAGTCCTCGAGCGGCGTGAACTTGTAGAGCTGCTCGAGCACCGCCTCGGGGTTGAAGCCCGTCTTCACCTCGACGACGATGCGCAGCCCGTGCTCGCGGTCCGTGAGGTCGGTCGCGGCCGTGATCCCCTGGATCTTCTTCGTCTTGACGCCCTCGGCGATCTTCTCGATCACCTTCTCCGGGCCGACGAGGTAGGGCAGCTCGGTGATGACGATGCCCTTGCGGCGCGGCGTGAGGCTCTCGACGCGTGCGGTCGCGCGCGTGCGGAACGTGCCGCGGCCCGTGCGGTAGGCGTCCCGGACGCCGTCGAGGCCGACGATCTTGCCGCCCGTGGGCAGGTCCGGGCCGGGCACGAACCGCATGAGCGACTCGAGGTCGGCGTCCGGGTGCGCGACGAGGTGGCGCGCCGCCGCGACGACCTCGACGAGGTTGTGGGGCGCCATGTTGGTGGCCATGCCGACCGCGATGCCCGACGCGCCGTTGACGAGCAGGTTGGGGATCGCCGCGGGCAGGACCTCGGGCTGCTGGAGCTTGTTGTCGTAGTTCGGCACGAAGTCGACGACGTCCTCGTCGAGCCCGGCCGTCATCGCGAGCGACGGCGGCGCGAGGCGCGCCTCGGTGTACCGGGAGGCCGCGGGGCCGTCGTCGAGCGTGCCGAAGTTGCCGTGCCCGTCGACCAGCGGGAGCCGGAGCGAGAAGTCCTGGGAGAGGCGCACGAGCGCGTCGTAGATCGCGGCGTCGCCGTGCGGGTGCAGCTTGCCCATGACCTCGCCGACGACGCGCGCCGACTTCACGTGGGCCCGGTCGGGGCGCAGCCCCATGTCGGCCATCATGTAGAGGATGCGGCGCTGGACGGGCTTGAGGCCGTCCCGCGCGTCGGGCAGGGCGCGCGAGTAGATGACGGAGTAGGCGTACTCGAGGAACGACGTCTCCATCTCCGCCTGGACGTCGACGTCGACGATCTTCTCGTTCACCTCGGCCGGGTCGATCGAGGGGGTCGAGGACTTGCGCGCCATGGGCCTGCGGGCTCCTGCCGTTCGGTGCGCCGCGGTGGCGCGAGGTCTGTGCCGTCGTGGCCGGCGCTGTGCCGGCCGGGTGCTGCGGTTGCGTGCCGCACGCGAGGGTACGCCACGGGTCCGACACGCGGTGCCACGGCGCCTGCCACGGCGCCTGCCACGGCACGTGCCGGGACCGCCTGCCGGGACCATTGTCCTCCCGGCTCGGGCCGGGGTGGCGCAGGCGCACCGCGCGCGCGACCGCATAGCCTGGGGGCGTGGACGACGGCGCACCGGGGCGGGACCCGGACCGGTACCCGGTGGAGTGGGAGGCCGACGTCGTGCTGCGCGACGGGACCACCACCCACGTGCGGCCCATCCGCCCCGAGGACGCCGACGCGCTCCAGCGCTTCCACGTCGGCCAGTCCGAGCGCTCCACGTACCTGCGGTTCTTCGCGCCCATGGAGCGGCTGTCCGAGCGCGACCTCGAGCGCTTCACGCGCGTCGACCACGCGGACCGCGTCGCGCTCGTCGCGGTGCGACCGCGCGACGGCGCCCCCGGGGACGGCGGCGAGGACATCATCGGCGTCGCGCGGTTCGACCGCACCGGCCCCGCCGAGGCGGAGGTCGCCTTCAACATCGCCGACTCCGCGCAGGGGCGGGGCCTCGGCTCCGTGCTGCTGGAGCACGTCGCCGCGGCGGCGCGCGAGCGCGGCGTGCGCCGCTTCACCGCCGAGGTGCTGCCGCAGAACGGCAAGATGCTCGCCGTGTTCCGCGAGGCCGGGTACGACGTGCGCCAGCAGATGGACGACGGCTTCGTCCAGGTCAGCGTCGACCTCGACCCCACGGAACGGTCCCGGGCCGTCATGGCGGACCGCGAGCACCGCGCGGAGGCCCGGAGCATGCAGGGGCTGCTGGGCGCCACGAGCGTCGTGCTCGTCGGTCCCGACGCCCCGCTCGACGCGGGCGCGGAGCACGACGGCGAGGCCCTCGACCGCCTGCTGGCGCAGCGCGCGCTCGCCGCGCTCGACCGGAGCGCCGTGACGGTCCACGTCGTGGGTGCCGCGCGCGCGCCGGGGGAGGAGCAGTCGTACGCCTCCCTCGCCGACGTGCCCGGCCCCGTCGACCTCGCCGTCGTCGCGCTGCCGCCGCCCGCGGCGATCGACGCGGTCCGCCGGCTCGCGCGCCTCGAGGTGCGCGGCGTCGTCGTGCTGTCGGCCGGCTTCGCCGAGACCGGGCCGGACGGGCTCGCGCTGCAGCGCGAGCTCCTGCGCGTCGCGCACACGGCGGGCCTGCGCGTGGTCGGGCCCGCGAGCTACGGGCTGCTGCGCACGGGCGACGCGCCCGACCGTCCGGCGCTCGCCGCGACCCTCGCCCACGACCTGCCGGCCCCCGGCGTGGTGGGCCTGTTCAGCCAGTCCGCGCCCATGGCCGTGACCCTCCTCGCGACGACGGCGCGGCGCGGCCTGGGCGTGTCGTCGTTCCTGTCCGCCGGGCACCGCGCGGACGTCTCCGGCAACGACCTCATGCAGTACTGGCAGGACGACGCGGCGACCCAGGTCGTGTGCCTCTACCTCGAGTCCATCGGCAACCCGCGCAAGTTCTCGCGCATCGCGCGCCGCCTCGCGTCGGTCAAGCCCGTGGTCGTGGTCACGGCCGGGCGCTCGGGGCACGTCGTGCCGCCGGGGCACGCGGTCCGCTCGACGCGCGCGCCGCGGCGGACGCTCGAGGAGATGCTCCGGCAGTCCGGCGTCATCCGTGCCGAGAACACGCACCACATGATCGACATCGCCCAGCTCCTCGCGCACCAGCCGCTCCCCGCTGGGCGTCGCGTCGGCATCCTCGCGAGCTCCGCGTCGCTCGCCGCGCTCGTCGCCGAGGCGTCCGCGTCGGCAGGTCTCGTCGTCGCACGCTCGGACTTCCTGCCCGAGGACGCGTCCGCGGACGAGCTCGCCGCCACGGTCGACGCGCTCTACGCGCCCGACGCGTGCGACGTCGTCGTGGTGGTGCAGGTCCCGGTCGTCGGGCCGCGGCGCACCGACGTCTCGCGCGCCGTCGCGGACGCGGCCGCGCGCACGGGCCGCACGACCGTGGCGAGCATGCTCGGCCTGCACGGCCTCACCGACGAGCTCTCGGCGCCCGCCCCCGCGGCGGAGGACGGGACCGGGGCGGAGGACGGGACCGGGGCCGCCCTCGTGCGCGTCCCCGCCTACTCGACGCCGGAGGACGCCGTCGCCGCGCTCGGCGCCGTCGTGCGCTACGCGCGCTGGCGCGAGGCCGACCACGGCACGCCCGTGCGCCCGACCGGCGTCGACCCGGTACGGGCGCGCGCGCTCGTCGAGGGCGCGCTCGCCGGCCAGGACGCCGTCGACCTCGACCCGACGACGACGGCGGAGCTGCTCGCGTGCTACGGCGTGCGGGTCTGGCCCGCGCGCCGGGTGCGCAGCGCCGACGAGGCGGTCGAGGCCGCGCGCGAGGTCGGCTGGCCCGTGGCGCTCAAGAGCACCGCGCCAGGCCTGCGGCACCGCGCCGACCTCGGGGGCGTGCGGCTGGACATCGCGGACGAGACCGAGCTGCGCACGGACTTCGCGCAGATGCGCGCGGCGCTCGCGGCGGTGCTGCCGGGCGCCGCGGACGAGCCGTTCGAGGTCCAGGCGATGGCCGACGCGGGCGTCGCGTGCGTGGTCCGCTCGACCGAGGACCAGCTCTTCGGGCCCGTCGTCTCGTTCGGGCTCGCGGGCGACGCCGTCGACCTCCTCGGCGACGTCGCCTACGGCGTGCCGCCCCTGACCGACGTCGACGTCGCGGCGATGGTCCGCTCGGTGCGCGCCGCGCCGCGCCTCTTCGGCTACATGGGCACGCACGTCGTCGCGACGGCCGCGCTCGAGGACGTCCTGGCGCGCGTGTCCGTGCTCGCGGACGACCTGCCCGAGGTCCGCAGCCTCGAGCTGTACCCCGTCGTCGTCTCGGAGCACGGGGCCGCGGTCCTCAGCGCGCGCGTCACGCTCGCCGACGCGCAGCGCGCCGACGCGCTCCGGCGGGCCCTGCCGGGCTGACGGGCCGGTCCCTGCCCGCCCGGGGCCCTCGTCGGCGGGTGGCCCCGGCCCGGCGCCGGATGGGACAATGCACGGGTGCCCTCTGCTACCTCCAACGCCTGGACCGACCTGACGACCCAGCTCCACCGCGCCGGCTACTACCCGGAGCTCGTCGCGGACGTCCTCGACCTCGCCGTCGCGGGGGAGGAGATCGTCTCGCACCTCGTGCTCCCCGAGACGACGTTCGACGCGACCGAGGTGCGCCGCCACCTCACGGTGCTCGTCCTCACGCCCACGCGGCTCGTCACGGCGCACGTCGACGACCACCCGGCGGACAGCGAGAACCCGTCGGCCTCCGCCGCCGCCACGACCGAGGCGGTGCCCCTGTCCGAGGTGCGGTCCGTCTCGCTCACGCACGTCGTGGCGGAGCCGCACGAGCACCGTGCGGGCACCGCGCCCCTCGAGGTCACGCTCGCGCTCGGCTGGGGCGCGGTCTCGCGCGTCGACCTCGAGCCCGCCGGCTGCCCCGACCCCGCGTGCGACGCCGACCACGGGCTCACCGGCCAGATCACGCCCGACGACGTCGTCGTCCGGGTGAGCGCCGAGGCGGAGGGCCGGGACGCCGTGCGGGCTGCGGTGGACTTCGCGCGGGCCCTCTCGCGCTCCACGACGCGGCACAGCGCCCGGTGAGCGAGGCACCCGCGGACGCGCCGGCCCCGGTCGCCGACCCGGCGCTCCCTCCTGGTCTGCTCGCGCCCGAGCACGGGACGGGCGGCCTCGCGGCGGTCCTGCCCGCCGCCGCGGGCGCGCTCGGCGTGAGCCTGACGACGGCCACGGGGCTCGCGAGCGAGGCCGCGCGCAGCGCCCTCGACCTCCCGCGCGCCGAGCGCGTGTGCGTCGTGCTCGTCGACGGTCTCGGCCACCTCAACCTCGCCGAGCGCGCGGGCCACGCGCCGTTCCTGCGCTCGCTCCTGCCCGACGCGCGGCCCCTCACCTCGACGTTCCCCAGCACGACCGCCGCCGCGATCGGCGCGTTCGGCACGGGCACCGCGCCGGGCCGCACGGGCATGCTCGGGTACACGCAGCGCAACCCGGCGACGCGCGGCCTCGCCAACATGGTGTCGTGGGAGGGTGCGCCCGCGCCCGCCGAGCTCCAGCGCGAGGAGCCGGTGCTCGCGCGCCTGGCCGGGTCGGGTGTCGCGGTGACGTCGACCGGCCCGGCCCGGTTCGCCGGGTCGGGCATGACGGTCGCCGCGCTGCGCGGCGGCACGTACGCGTCCGCCGAGCCGCTGTCCGGGCGCGTCGACGCCGCCGTCCGCGCGCTGTCCCGGCCCGGGCTCGTCTACCTCTACTGGGGCGAGGTGGACAAGGCGGGCCACCACCACGGCAGCGCGTCGTGGCAGTGGGGCGACGAGCTCGAGGCGCTCGACCGCGAGCTCGCGCGCCTCGTACGGTCCGTGCCGCGGGGCACCCTCGTGCTCGTCACCGCGGACCACGGCATGGTCGACGTCGACCCGGCGCTGCGCCGCGACGTCGCGACCGACCCCGCGCTCTCACGTGGCGTCGAGCTCGTCGGCGGCGAGCCGCGCGCCGTCCACGTGTACACCGAGCCCGGCCAGACGGCGGCCGTCGTCGCGCGCTGGCGCGACGTCCTCGGCGACGACGCGCTCGTGCTGGCGCGGGAGGAGGTGCTGGCGCGGGGCTACCTCGGGCCCGACCCCCGACCCGAGGCCGTCGCCGCCGCCGGCGACGTCATGGTCGCGCTGCGGGGGCGGGCGACCGTCGTCGACTCGCGCACCCAGACGCCCGCGTCGCTCACGCTCCTGGGCGTGCACGGCTCGCTCACCGAGCGCGAGATGCGCGTGCCGCTGCTCGTCGCGGCCACCTGACCCGACCGCGCCCGTCGCCCCGGCCCCACCGGCGTGACCGCACCGACCGACCTCGCGGAGGACCGCCGATGGCAGAGCTCGTCTTCTTCTCCGGGACCATGGACTGCGGCAAGTCCACCCTGGCGCTCCAGCTCGACCACAACCACGCCGCGCGCGGCCGGCGCGGGCTGATCTTCTCGCGCGACGACCGCGCCGGGTCCGACCGGCTCTCCTCGCGCCTCGGTCTCGAGGTCGTCGCGCGCGAGGTCCACGACCACACCGACTTCTGGTCGCTCGTCACCGCCGAGCCGGAGCCCGTGGACTACCTCGTGTGCGACGAGGCGCAGTTCTACTCCCCGGCGCAGGTCGAGCAGCTCGCGCGCCTCGTCGACGAGACGGAGATCGACGTCTTCGCGTTCGGCATCACGGCCGACTTCCGCACGCGCCTGTTCCCGGGGTCCGCGCGCCTCATCGAGCTCGCGGACCGTGTCGAGGTCCTCCAGGTCGAGTCGCTGTGCTGGTGCGGTCGGCGCGCCACGCACAACGCGCGAACGGTGGACGGGCGCATGGTCGTGGAGGGCGACCAGGTCGTCGTCGGGGACGTCCGGGCCGGCTCGGGGGAGATCGGCTACGAGGTGCTGTGCCGCCGCCACCACATGCGGCGCATGACGACGGCGGTCGCGCGCCGGCACGCGACGGAGGACGGGCTGCCGCTCGACCTGCCGCGCTGACGCGACCCGGTCGTCACTCGGGGCGGGCCCCGAACACGATCTCGTCCCAGCTCGGGACCTTCGCGCGCGACCGGTTCTTCCCCTTGCGGGCCTCGCGCGCGGCCTGGGGCCGCGCCGCGCTCGAGGAGCCGTCGGCGTCGGCGTCGGACGGCGACGGCGCGTCGTCCGCCGTGCCCGCCTGCCCGGGCGCGTCGGTCTCCGGGCGCGCGGGCTCGTCGTGACCGTCCGCGGACGCGTCGGCGACGACGGGGCTCTGCTGGGGCCGGATCGTCGGCAGGTGCACCACGGTCGCACCCGCGGGCAGGCCGCCGGAGAAGCCGCCCTCGGGCTCGTCCTGCGCACGGTTCCCCGGGGCGAGCGGCCCGAAGCCCTCGAACGGCTCCTGCCCCACGGTGTCGCCCGCCGGCGTCGGGTCCTTGCGCGGGCGCACGCCGCGCCGCTGGCTCAGGTCGTCGAGCAGCTCGGCCGTCCCGTCGTCGGCCGGCGGCGCGGACCGCAGGCCGCGGGCGCCGCGAGCGGTCGCGTCCACGTCGAACACCGCGACGGCCCCGGGGGCCGGGTCGCGCGGGGCGTCCGTCCCGGAGAGCCAGCGGGCCTCGTCGTCGAGCGCCTGCAGCGCGCGCGTCGCCGGGTCGTAGGTCCAGCGGGCGGTGCGCTCGCCGGTCCCGGCCTCGAACGTCGCCGTCACGACCCACGGCGACCCGTGCGCGCGCGCGGCGCTCCACGCGACCGCGGCGGCGTCGACGTCGCGCGCGGCGAGCCGCTGCGCGACGAGCTCGCCCACCGTCGGAGAGTCCTCGTCGTGCCCCGGGCGCAGCCCGCGCACGCGTTCGACCACGTACTCCTGCTCGGCGACGACCGGACCGGCGAACCGGCGCACGTGCTCGACGCCGAGCCCCGCGGCCTCGGCGACCGCCTCCACGGAGTCCCCGGCGCGCAGGCGGGCCTGGATCTCGCGCGGGGCGAGGTTGCGCTCGCCCTCCGCGCGCAGGTGCTCCAGGTGCGGGCGGTCGCGCCGTACGGCCGCGCGCAGCGCCTCGGTGATGGGCAGCACGAACTGCGCGCCACCCGTCGCGCGCAGGACGAGGTGCTCCCCGTCCTCGTGCAGTCTCACCAGCTCCAGCTCGTCCATGGACCCTCCCGTGTCGCCGCGCCCGGTGGCGCTCGCGGTGCTGCTCGTGTGCCGCTCGTGCTGTCGCCCGGGGCCCGGCCGCGTGCCGGACCGCCGTGCGCCGTGGACCGCGACACCCGCGCCACCGCTCCCTCGAGGGTGCCATCGTCCCATCCCCGAGCGGCGCAGCACGCGCGGTGCGCCGCCCATTCGCACCGGTCCCGGCCCGGCCCCGGCCCGGCCCCGGCCCGGCCCCGGCGGGCCGCGGCTGGGATGATGCGGGGGTGATCCTCGACCTCGTGCCCGGTGACGCCCTCGAGCTCGCCGGCGTGTTCTTCGCGGCGCTGTCCGGCGGGCTCGCCGCGGTGCGCAAGCGGTTCGACCTCGTCGGCGTCCTCGTGCTCGCCTGGGCCGCCGGCCTGGGCGGCGGGCTCCTGCGCGACGTCCTCATCGGGGCGATCCCGCCCGTCGGGATCTCCGACTGGCGGCTCGTGGCGGTCGCAGCCCTCGCCGGCGTCGTCACGTTCTTCTGGCACCCGCGGCTCGAGCAGCTGCGGCGCAGCATCATCGTGCTCGACGCAGGCGCCCTGGCCCTCTTCGTGCTGTCCGGCACCATGAAGGCGCTCGAGTACGGCGTCGGCCCGCTCGCGGCGGTCTTCGCCGGGGTGCTGACCGGGGTGGGGGGCGGCATCCTGCGAGACCTGCTGACCAACGAGGTGCCGCTGCTGTTCCAGGACAAGCAGCTGTACGCCATCCCGGCGCTCGCGGGCGCCGCGCTCACGGCGGCGCTCGCCGAGGCGGGCATGCTCGGCCCGTTCTCGCAGGCGGCGGTGCTCGCGCTCGTGTTCGGCTTCCGCCTCGTCTCGCTCCGCCTCGGCTGGTCCGCGCCCGGCCCGTGGGAGGGTCGCCGGGCACGCCGCGGGTCGGGCAGGATGTGAGCCGTGCGCCTCTTCATCGACGACCCCCGGCAGCCCGACGACGTCACCGTGGCCGACCTGCGCGACCTGGCCGAGCGCCTCGCGCGCGAGGCCGGCGAGCTGGTCCGCTCCGGCCGCCCCGACCGCGTCGAGGTGGCGGCGACGAAGTCGACCGCGACCGACGTCGTGACGCGGATGGACGCCGACTCCGAGGCGCTGCTGCGCCGCGGCATCGCCGCCGCCCGCCCCGACGACGCGATCCTCGGCGAGGAGGAGGGCGCCTCGGCCGGGACCTCCGGCGTCACGTGGGTCATCGACCCCGTCGACGGGACCGTGAACTACCTCTACGGCGTCGCGTCGTACGCGGTGTCGGTCGCCGCGGTGGTCGGTCCGCCCGACCCGCTGGAGTGGACGGTGCTCGCCGGGGCGGTGCACTCCGTCGTCGACGACCGCACGTGGACGGCGGGGCTGGGCGCCGGCGCGACGCTCGACGGCCGCCCCGTGCACGTCAACGCCGAGACCGACCTCGGCCAGTGCCTCGTCGGCACCGGCTTCGGGTACGACGCCGACCGCCGTCGCGCGCAGGCCCGCGTGCTGCTCGACGTGCTGCCGCAGGTCCGCGACATCCGTCGGCTCGGCTCGGCCGCGATCGACCTGTGCCTCGTCGCCACGGGCGAGCTCGACCTCTACTACGAGCGCGGCCTCAACCCGTGGGACATGGCCGCGGGAGCGCTCGTCGCGCACGAGGCCGGGGCGCGCGTGACGGGCCTGCGGGGCCGGGCCGCGGACCGCGAGATGACGGTCGCGGGACCGCCCGAGGCGGTCGCGCGCCTGGTCCGGATCCTCGAGGACGCGGGCGCCGACTCCGACTCCTGAGGCGGCACCGCGCACCCGTGACCAACGACACCCGGTCGCGTGCCGCGACACAGGGTGCATCCCTCAGGGAAATGGTGCAGAATCCGGGGGCCCACCGGGAACAATTCCGGTGCGCCGCGCATTGATGAGCGTGCAGTGCCACGAACCCCCTCGGGGCACGTCACGTCACGGGGTGCCCCCGCACCCCGCACCCGTGCCGCCCGGCACGACCGGCCGTCGCCGGTGGTCCGGACGCGCACAGTCGCGATCGACGATATTCCGGAGAGTGACCCCACAGATGGCAACAGACTACGACGCCCCCCGCAAGAGTGAAGAGGAGCTCAGCGAGGACTCGCTCCAGGAGCTCCAGGCTCGTCGCTCCGACAAGAGCTCGGGCGTCGTTGACGAGGACGAGACCGAGGCGGCCGAAGGCTTCGAGCTGCCCGGTGCCGACCTGTCCGGCGAGGAGCTCTCCGTCCGGGTCCTTCCTCGTCAGGCGGACGAGTTCACGTGCGCGAGCTGTTTCCTCGTGCACCACCGCAGCCAGCTCGCCTACGAGAAGAACGGCCAGCAGATCTGCTCGGAGTGCGCTGCCTGACCCGCCGCGCACCACGGCCGACGGCCGCCGCCCCCTCCCTGGGGCGGCGGCCGTCGGCGTTCGCGGGCCTGCGCTCAGGCGGCGTGCGCGGCGCGGACCGCGTCGGCCAGGCGCTGCGGGTGCCGGGTCGAGACGAGCCAGTACGGCGTCGGGTCCTGCGGGTCCTCGAGCACCACGTGGACCCCGGTGCGCGCCCAGGCGCGCAGGCACACGTACGCGCGCGCGTCGAGGCGGGGGCCGAGCTGGACGCGCATCGCGTCGGCGTCGAGGGTCGTCACCTGGCCGAGCAGGGACGCCGGGACGTGGGCCCGCCCCGCCCGGAGCTCGCCGTCGGCGACCTCGACGACCGGCGACGTCCACCACAGCGCGACGACGCCCGCGACGGCAGCCAGGCCGCCGACGCCGAGCGCGATGGCGTGGCTCGCCGGCCACAGGGCGATCCCGAGGACGAGGGCGAAGCCGAGCGCCGCGGCCCAGCCGCCCACGCCCGGGACGAGGCGCTCGCGGTACGAGGCCGTGCTCGCGGCGCCGGAGGTCCCGGCGGGTCCGCGGGTCGGGGACGGGGTGCTGCGGTCGGCGGCGTCGGTCATGGGTCCATCATCCCAGCACCTCGTACCGTGGCCGACGTGCTCGCGGCGCTCCGCGCGCACTAGGCTCTGCGGGTGCCGAACCACCAGCAGCCCTCGACCGGCGACGTCGACGTCCTCATCACGCTCCTCGACGACGTCCCCCTGCCCGCCTACGCCCACCCGGGCGACGCGGGCGCGGACCTCGTGACGACCGTCGACGTCGAGCTGGCGCCGGGGGAGCGGGCCGTGGTCCCGACGGGCGTGTCGATCGCGCTGCCCGACGGCTACGCGGCGTTCGTGCACCCGCGCTCGGGTCTCGCGGCGAAGCACGGGCTCACGGTCGTCAACGCGCCGGGGACCGTGGACGCCGGGTACCGCGGCGAGATCAAGGTGACGCTGCTCAACACCGACGCGCGCGAGCCCGTCGTGCTGCGGCGCGGGGACCGGGTCGCCCAGCTCGTCGTCCAGAAGGTCGAGCGGGCGCGGTTCGTGCAGGCCGAGCGCCTGCCCGGGTCGCACCGCGGCGAGGGCGGGTTCGGGTCGAGCGGCGGGTGGACGCCCGCACCCTGACCGGCGCACCCCGACCGCCGCTGCGCGGGCTAGTGTGGAATCAGTGCGGGACGAGCGTCCCGTGAGGAGACCCGGCCGAGTGCCGGGCAGGTGAAGGAGTTCGTCCGTGGGTCTGTTCCGTCGCTCCAGGTCGTCCGAGCCGGCCGAGTCGCCCGAGCCGTCGGGCACGACGTCCGAGCAGGCCGGCGACGGCGCGCCCGCCCCGGAGGCGGCCGCCGAGGCCCCCGCGCGCGGCCCGTACGACTCCTCCCAGGTGCCCGAGCGCGGCCCGCGCCTCGACCTCGGCGCGGTGTGGCTCCCCGGCGTGCCGGGCATGGAGCTGCGCATGGAGGTCGACAAGAAGACGCAGCGCATCACGGGCGTGGCCTGCGCGGTCGGCGGCTCCGGGCTCCAGGTGCAGGCGTTCGCCGCGCCGCGCACCGAGGGCATCTGGGACGAGATCCGCGGCGAGATCGCGGCGTCCGTCACCAAGCAGGGCGGCACGGTCGACGACCTGCCCGGCCCGTTCGGGCGCGAGCTGCTCGCGCGCATCCCCGCGCAGACGCCGGACGGTCGCCCGGGCGTCCGGCCCGCGCGCTTCGTGGGCGTCGACGGCCCGCGCTGGTTCCTGCGCGGCGTGCTCACGGGCAAGGCGGCGGTCGACCCGGCCGAGGCGCGACTGCTGGAGTCGGTGTTCGCCAACATCGTCGTCGTGCGCGACCAGAACCCGCGCCCGCCGCGCGACCTGCTCACCCTGCACCTCCCGGGCAAGGGCCCCGACGCCGCCGCGGCCCCGACCCCGGCCGGCGCCCCCGAGACGCCGTCGTTCGACCCGCTGACCCGTGGGCCGGAGATCACGGAGATCCGCTGACATGGTCCCCACCCTGCGTGACGCCTGGCGCACCGCGCTCGCCTCCCAGGAGGAGCTCGCGGCCGACGAGGAGCGCACCGAGGCGGCCCGGCAGAAGGGCTGCCGCGCCGTGGCCGAGCTGCCCAACCGTCGCCGCGCGAAGATCTCCGGCGTCCTGCGGTCCGTCGTGCTCCGCCCGCGCGAGGGCGTGCCGACCGTCGAGGTCGAGCTCTTCGACGGGTCCGGGGTCGTCGACCTCGTCTGGCTCGGGCGCCGCCGGATCGCCGGGATCGAGCCCGGGCGCCGCGCGCTCGTCGAGGGCCTCGTGTGCGACGTCGACGGCCGCCGCACCATCTTCAACCCGCGCTACGAGCTGCTGGCCAAGCCGGGGGAGTGACCGGGCGGCCGTCGTGCACGGCCGTGCCGTACGATCCTGCGCACCCGACCCGGCCGCACCGGCCCTCCCGCCGGCGCCGCCCACCCGAGCCCCCGAGGACGCCCCGACATGACGAGCAGCAGCGACGCGACCGGCGGCCCCGCGGGCGGGCGCCCCGACCCGGAGCGCGTTCCCGTGGCGCACGACGCCGAGGTGGTGGAGACCGTCGTCGACGACGTCGCGGCGCCCGAGGACGGCCGCGCCCGCGGCGTGCGCGCGCTCGCGGGCGAGGACTTCTCGGTGGCCGACGCGATCGGCGGTGTGCGGGGGCTCGTGGAGTCCGTCGCGCCCGGGCTCGTGTTCGTCGTCGTCTACGTCGCGACGACCAACCTGCGCTGGGCGCTCGTGACGTCCGTGGCGGCGGCCCTCGTGGCCGTCGCGGCGCGCCTCGTCCAGCGCACGCCCGTGACGCAGGCGTTCGGAGGTCTCCTGGGCGTGGGCATCGGCGTCCTGTGGGCGTGGCGCTCGGGGGAGGCGCAGGACTACTTCGCGTGGGGGCTGTGGACCAACGCCGCGTACCTCGTCGCGCTCCTCGTGTCCGTCGTGGTCCGCTGGCCGCTCGTCGGGCTCGTCGTCGAGGGCTTCCGCAGCGGCTTCGGCGTGGGGACGGCGTCGGGCGGCGCGGCCGCGGCCGACGGTGACGACCCCCGCGCGAGCGCGGGCGCTCCCGCGGAGCAGCCCGCCGAGCGGGCCGCCGGGGGCTCGGGAGAGCCCGGCGCGTTCGCGCGCTGGGCGCGGGCGTGGCGGTCGGACCGCGCGCTCGTGCGCCGCTACACCGCCGCGACGTGGCTGTGGATCGGGCTCTTCGGGGCGCGCCTCGCGGTCCAGGTGCCGCTGTACCTCGACGGCGACGTCGGCTGGCTCGGCACCGCGCGCCTCGTCATGGGGATCCCGCTGTGGGCCCTCGTGCTGTGGCTCACGTGGATCCTGGTGCGCCGGCCGGCGACCGCCGGTCCCCGGCCCGCGGCATAGCCGCGGGGCGCGGGCGGGGCGCCGTCAGAGCAGGTCGCCGCCGAGCTCGGGGGGCTCGACGGGCGCGTCCGGCGCCGTCGGGCCGTCCTCGGCCTCCCCGGCGAGCAGCCGGGCCAGCGCGCCCTCGTCCGCCTCGTTCCCCGTGACGAGCAGGAGCTCGTCCCCGACCTCGAGCGTGTCGTCGGCGCTCGGCGCGATCGGGCGCGTGCCGCGCACGATCGCGGCGAGCACGGTGTCCGCCGGCCAGCGCACCTCGCCGACCCGGTGACCGAGGAGCGGCGACGACGGCGGCAGCGTCACCTCGAGGATGTCGGCGCCCGACTGGTGGAACGTGAAGATGCGCACGAGGTCGCCCACGGCGACGGCCTCCTCGACCATCGCCGTCATGATGCGCGGCGTGGACACCGCGACGTCGACGCCCCACGACTCGTCGAACATCCACTCGTTCTTCGGGTTGTTGACGCGCGCGACCGTGCGCGGGACGCCGAACTCGGTCTTGGCGAGGAGCGACACGACGAGGTTCACCTTGTCGTCGCCCGTCGCGGCCACGATGACGTCGCACTCGTCGACCTTCGCCTCGGCGAGCGACGACAGCTCGCACGCGTCGGCGAGGAGCCAGTCGGCCTCCGCGACCTGCGCGACGCGCATCGCGGCGGGCTGCTTGTCGACGAGCATGACCTCGTGGTCGTGGCTGAGGAGCTCGCGGGCGATCGAGCGGCCGACGGAGCCCGCCCCGGCGATGACGACGCGCATCACTCGGCCTCGACCTTCGGTGCGTGGGTGAGCCGGCGTTCGACGACGGCGGCCCGCTCGTCGTCCATGAGCACGTGCAGCACGTCGTTCTCCTGCAGGACGGTGCGGTCGGTGACGAGGACGCCGTCGCCGAAGCGGCTGACGAACGCGACGCGCGCCTCGGTCGCGTCCTCGATGGCGCGGACGGTGCGGCCGATCCAGCCGGGGTGGAAGTCGACCTGGGCGAGCCGCACGCGCCCGGACGGGTCGCGGTACTCGTCGGTCGCGCCGAACGGGAGCATGCGGCGCAGCACCTGGTCCGAGGTCCAGCGCACGGTCGCCACGGTCGGGATGCCGAGCCGCTGGTAGATCTCGGCGCGCTGCGGGTCGTAGATGCGGGCGACGACCTTCTCGACGCCGAACGTCTCGCGGACCACGCGCGCGGACAGGATGTTCGAGTTGTCGCCGTCGGAGACGGCGGCGAACGCGTAGGCGTCCTCGATGCCGGCCTGGACGAGCGTGTCGCGGTCGAACCCGACGCCGGTCACCTTCTTGCCCGTGAACTCCGCGGGCAGGCGCCGGAACGCGTCGGGGTTCTGGTCGACGACGGCGACCGAGTGGCCGCTCGACTCGAGGGACTGGGCGAGCGTCGCACCGACGCGCCCGCAGCCCATGATCACGAAGTGCACGCACCGAACGCTACCGCCCGCGGAGCCCGTGGGCGCGCACCAGCGCGACCGGGCGCCGTCGGGCATAGCATGTGTCCTCGTGTCGGAGATCGCTGATGCCGCGAAGCGGCTGCTGCTCGGGCGGCCTGTCCGTTCCGAGCACCTGGGGCACACGCTGCTCCCCAAGCGCGTCGCGCTGCCCGTCTTCGCGTCCGACGCGCTCTCGTCCGTCGCGTACGCCCCGGACGAGATCCTCCTGACGCTCGCCCTCGCCGGCCTCAGCGCGACGATGATCTCGCCGTGGGTCGGCCTCGCGGTCGTGGTCGTGCTGCTGACGGTCGTCGCGTCCTACCGCCAGAACGTGCGCGCGTACCCGTCGGGCGGCGGCGACTACGAGGTCGCGACGGTCAACCTCGGCCCGACGGCGGGCGTCGGCGTCGCGTCGGCCCTCATGGTCGACTACGTGCTCACGGTCGCGGTCTCGATCTCCTCGGGCGCGCAGTACGCCGCGAGCGCGATCCCGGCGCTGCGGGACCACGAGGCGGCGTTCGCGATCGGGCTCGTCGTGGTGCTCACGCTCGTCAACCTGCGCGGGGTGAAGGAGTCGGGCACCTTCTTCGCGATCCCCGTCTACCTCTTCATGCTCGCGATCGGCACGACGGCGGTCGTCGGCTTCTTCCAGTACGTCACCGGCAACCTCGGCCCGGCGGAGAGCGCGGAGTTCGAGCTCACCGCGGAGAGCGGGTTCGACCAGGGGCTCATGGGCATCGCGGGCGCCTTCCTCGTGGCGCGCGCGTTCGCATCCGGGTGCGCCGCCCTCACGGGCGTCGAGGCCATCAGCAACGGCGTCCCCGCGTTCCGCAAGCCCAAGTCGCGCAACGCCGCCACGACGCTCGCCCTGCTGGGCGGCATCTCGGCGGCGATGATGCTCTCCATCCTCTTCCTCGCCCGCGCGACGGGCGTGCACTACGCGGAGGACCCGCACGCGCAGCTCTCGCTCAACGGCGAGCCGCTCCCGGTCGACTACGTGCAGCACCCCGTGATCGGGCAGCTCGCGGAGACGGTGTTCAGCGGCGCGCCGATCCTGTTCTACGTCGTGTCTGCCGTGACGGGGCTCATCCTCGTGCTCGCGGCGAACACCGCGTTCAACGGGTTCCCGGTGCTCGGCTCGATCCTCGCCAAGGACGGCTACCTCCCGCGCCAGCTCCACACGCGCGGCGACCGCCTCGCGTTCTCGAACGGGATCATCACGCTCGCCGTCGCGGCGATCGTGCTCATCTGGGCCTTCGACGCCGAGGTGACGCGCCTGATCCAGCTCTACATCGTGGGCGTGTTCGTGTCCTTCACGCTGTCCCAGCTGGGCATGGTGCGGCACTGGACCCGCGCGCTGCGCACCGAGCACCAGCCGCGCGAGCGGTCCCGCATGCGCCGCTCGCGCGTCGTGAACACCGTGGGCCTCGGCATGACCGGCACGGTCCTCGTCATCGTGCTCCTCACGAAGTTCACGCACGGCGCGTGGATCGCGATCCTCGCCATGGCGATCGTCTTCGTGCTCATGAAGTCGATCCGCAAGCACTACGACACGGTGCGCGACGAGCTCGCGCTCGGCGACGACGCCGCAGCCGCCCGCGCGCTGCCGAGCCGCGTGCACGCGATCGTGCTCGTCTCGAAGATCCACCGCCCGACGATGCGCGCGCTCGCGTACGCGCGGGCCTCGCGGCCGTCGGTCCTGGAGGCCGTCACCGTCGGCGTGGACGCCGAGGACGTGGAGGACCTCATGCGGCAGTGGGAGGCGCTCGACCTCCCGGTGCCGCTGCGCGTGCTGGACTCGCCGTTCCGCGAGATCACGCGGCCCGTGCTGTCGTACGTGCGGTCCGTGCGGCGCGAGTCCCCGCGCGACCTGGTGGTCGTGTACATCCCGGAGTACGTCGTCGGGCACTGGTGGGAGCAGCTGCTGCACAACCAGAGCGCGCTGCGCCTCAAGGGCCGCCTCCTCTTCACGCCGGGCGTCGTCGTCGCGTCGGTGCCGTGGCAGCTCTCCTCGACGGAGGGGCAGACGGGGCTCGAGGGCGAGGGCTTCCGCCAGCGCTTCACCGGCTACTGATCCCGCCGACACGGCGGGCGCGGACGGCTCGGCCCCGACGCGGGGCCGGGCCGTCGTGCGCCCGGACCGGGACGGGCGACCGCGCCCGGGACGCGGACGGGGGAGCGTCCGGGATACTGGGGGCATGCCGTCCTCCTCGCGTGGTCCCGCCGTGCCCTCCGACCGTCCGTCCGACCCCGCCGCCGGTCGTCCCGACCGCGCGCCGCGACGCGGCGGCCGACGTCAGGGGCGCCAGAACCGGCAGTCGCCGCGCACGCTCCCTCGACCTGAGGTCGAGGTCGAGCTCGAGGTCGGTCCCGTCGCGCACGGCGGCCACTGCGTGGCCCGCCACGAGGGCCGGGTCGTCTTCGTGCGGCACGCGCTGCCGGGCGAGCGCGTGCGCGCCCGCGTCACCGAGGGCGGCGACGCGGCCAAGTTCTGGCGCGCCGACGCGGTCGAGGTGCTCGAGGCGTCGCCCGACCGTGTGCCGTCCGCGTGGCCCGAGGCGGGCCCGGGCGGCGTGGGCGGCGGGGAGCTCGCGCACGTCGCGCTGGGCGCGCAGCGGCGGTGGAAGCGCGACGTCCTGGCCGAGCAGCTGCGCCGCCTCGCGCGCCTCGAGCTCGACGACCTTCACCCTCAGGTAGAGGTCGAGGGTCTGCCGGGTGACGACGAGCGCGGCGGCCTCGGGTACCGCACGCGCGTCGACCTCGTGGCCGACGGCGGCGGGCGCGCCGGCATGCACCGCTTCCGCTCGCACACCGTCCTCCCGCTCGACGCCATGCCGCTCGCGAGCGAGGACGTCGCCGACCTCGCGGCGCACGAGAAGGTCTTCACCCGCACGTGGCGCCCGGGCACCCGGATCGAGCTCGTCGCGCCCGTCGGGTCCGCGCCGGTCCTCCTCGTCGACGGCGAGCCCTGGCGCGGGGGGCCCGACCACCGGCCCAACGCACGGCGCAGCGTCACCGAGCGGGTCGTGCTCGGCGACCGGGAGCACACGTACCGGGTCGCCGCCGACGGGTTCTGGCAGGTCCACCGGGAGGCGCCCGCGACGCTGACGCGCGCGGTGCTCGACGGCGTCGGCGACGTCGACGGCGCGCGCGTGCTCGACCTCTACTCCGGGGCCGGGCTGTTCACGTCACCGCTCGCGGCCGCGGTGGGGGACGACGGCACGGTCCTCGCCGTCGAGGGCGACGAGCGCGCCGTGCGCGACGCCCGGCGCAACGCGCACGGGCTCGACCGGGTCGAGCTGCGGCACGGGCCGGTCGAGCAGGTGCTCGGGCAGGACGGGAGCGGGGCGGACGTCGTCGTGCTCGACCCGCCCCGCGTCGGTGCCGGGCGTGCCGTCGTCGAGGCTGTGGCGGCCCGGCAGCCCTCGCGCGTCGTCTACGTCGCGTGCGACCCGGCCGCGCTCGCCCGCGACGTGTCGTACCTCGCGGAGCACGGCTACGGGCTCACGTCGCTGCGCGCGTTCGACCTCTTCCCCATGACGCACCACCTCGAGGCGGTCGCCGTCCTCACGCGCTGACCGCGCTGACCGCGCTGAATGTGCGCCGGCGTGGACGCGGTCCGGGCCGCGGAGGGCGCATGATGAGGGGAGAACCCTGCGACGACGGGACGGTGGTGCGTGCATGACGGGCACGACGGGGAGGGGGACCCGGGCGGACGTCCCGGCGGCGAGCGAGGACAGGACCGCCGGTGACCCGGACGACGTCCGGGACGTCGTCGGCATGGGCGTCCTGATGCCGAACGGGCGGCTCGCGGGCCGGAGCTTCGCGTCGCGCGCGGAGGCGGAGGCGTGGGCGCGGCCCGACGAGGGGGAGCAGGTCGTCGAGCTCAACGTCCTGTGCGACTGCGACCTCTGAGCCGTCGCCGACCCCATATATCTTGACGTCAAGATATATGGGGTATGCTGGTCACGGTGCAGGTCGCGGGTCGTGGACGAGCCGCCGGCCACCGCCCCGCCCGTCCTCCGGGACGCGGACGGAGCGGCGCACCGGCCCGGCGTAGTCTGGGCGAAGCCCCCTGAACCATGGCATCCGTGCCACCGTCTCGCCACGAAGGAGCTACGAGTGAGCAGCGTCGACACGTTCGGGTCGAAGGGAACGCTGGAGGTCGGTGAGAACTCGTACGAGATCTTCCGCCTCTCCGCCGTCGAGGGTGTCGAGCGCCTCCCGTACAGCCTGAAGATCCTCGCCGAGAACCTCCTGCGCACGGAGGACGGCGCCAACATCACCGCGGACCACGTCCGCGCGCTCGCGTCCTGGGACCCGGCCGCGCAGCCGGACACCGAGATCCAGTTCACGCCGGCGCGCGTGATCATGCAGGACTTCACCGGTGTGCCGTGCGTCGTGGACCTCGCGACGATGCGCGAGGCCGTCGCGGAGCTCGGCGGCGACCCGTCGCGCATCAACCCGCTGGCGCCGGCCGAGATGGTCATCGACCACTCGGTCCAGATCGACGTCGCGGGCCGCTCGGACGCGTTCGAGCGCAACGTCGAGTTCGAGTACCAGCGCAACCACGAGCGCTACCAGTTCCTGCGCTGGGGCCAGACGGCCTTCGACGACTTCAAGGTCGTCCCCCCGGGCACCGGCATCGTGCACCAGGTCAACATCGAGTACCTCGCGCGCACCGTCATGACCCGTGAAGTCGGCGGCGTGCTGCGCGCCTACCCGGACACGTGCGTCGGCACCGACTCGCACACGACGATGGTCAACGGCCTCGGCGTGCTCGGCTGGGGCGTCGGCGGCATCGAGGCCGAGGCGGCCATGCTCGGCCAGCCCGTCTCGATGCTCATCCCGCGCGTCGTGGGCTTCAAGCTCAACGGCTCCATCCCGGCGGGCGTCACCGCGACCGACGTCGTGCTCACCATCACCCAGATGCTGCGCCAGCACGGCGTCGTCGGGAAGTTCGTCGAGTTCTACGGCGCGGGCGTGGCCCAGGTGCCGCTCGCGAACCGCGCGACCATCGGCAACATGAGCCCCGAGTTCGGCTCGACCGCCGCGATCTTCCCGATCGACGGCGTGACGATCGACTACCTGCGCCTCACGGGCCGCAGCGACGAGCAGCTCGCGCTCGTCGAGGCGTACGCCAAGGAGCAGGGCCTGTGGCTCGACCCGGAGGCCGACGGCTACGTCGAGCCGGTCTTCTCGGAGTACCTCGAGCTCGACCTCTCGACGGTCGTCCCGTCGATCGCCGGCCCGAAGCGCCCGCAGGACCGCATCGAGCTCGGCGAGGCGAAGGAGTCCTTCGCGTCCGCGATCCTCGACTACGTCGACGCCCAGGAGGCGGCACCGTTCACGGGTCTCGACGAGTCGGTCGAGGAGACGTTCCCGGCGTCCGACCCGATCGCCGCCGCCGCGCACGACGACCCGTCCGACCAGCCGGTCGCGCCGAGCCACGCCGACAGCGCGAAGCGCCCGCACAAGGTCGTCCCGGTGACGCTCGAGGGCGGCACGACGACCGAGCTCGACCACGGGCACGTCGTCATCGCGTCGATCACGTCGTGCACCAACACGTCGAACCCGTCGGTCATGCTCGCGGCGGCCCTGCTCGCGAAGAAGGCGGTCGACCGCGGCCTCGCCTCGAAGCCGTGGGTCAAGACGTCGATGGCGCCCGGCTCGCAGGTCGTGACGAACTACTACGAGAAGGCCGGCCTGTGGCCGTACCTCGAGAAGCTCGGCTTCCACCTGGTCGGCTACGGCTGCGCCACGTGCATCGGCAACTCGGGCCCGCTCGCCGACGAGATCTCGGCGACGGTCAACGAGCACGACCTCTCGGTCGTCTCGGTCCTCTCGGGCAACCGCAACTTCGAGGGTCGCATCAACCCCGACGTGAAGATGAACTACCTCGCGTCGCCGCCCCTCGTCATCGCGTACGCGCTGGCCGGCACGATGGACTTCGACTTCGAGGGCGAGCCCCTCGGCACCGACCCGCACGGCGAGCCGGTCTTCCTCCAGGACATCTGGCCCTCCCCGGAGGAGGTCCAGGCGACGATCGACGCGTCGATCGACCGCGACATGTTCACGAAGGACTACGCGGACGTCTTCTCGGGCGACGACCGCTGGCGCGCGCTCGAGACGCCCGAGGGCGACACGTTCGCGTGGGACACCGAGTCGACCTACGTGCGCAAGCCCCCGTACTTCGAGGGCATGGGCATGGAGCCGTCGCCCGTCACGGACATCTCCGGCGCGCGCGTGCTCGCGAAGCTCGGCGACTCCGTGACGACCGACCACATCAGCCCTGCCGGCGCCATCAAGGTGGACTCGCCGGCCGGCAAGTACCTCGCGGAGCACGGCGTCGCGCGCCGCGACTTCAACTCCTACGGCTCGCGCCGCGGGAACCACGAGGTCATGATCCGTGGCACGTTCGCGAACATCCGCCTGCGCAACCAGCTCCTCGACAACGTCGAGGGCGGCTACACCTTCAACTTCGTGAAGGACGCGCAGGACACGATCTACGACGCCGCGCAGGACTACGCCGCGCAGGGCACCCCGCTCGTCATCCTCGGCGGCAAGGAGTACGGCTCCGGCTCGTCGCGCGACTGGGCGGCCAAGGGCACCGCGCTCCTGGGCGTCAAGGCCGTCATCACGGAGAGCTTCGAGCGCATCCACCGCTCGAACCTCATCGGCATGGGTGTCCTCCCGCTGCAGTTCCCGGCGGGCGAGAACGCCGAGTCGCTCGGTCTCGCGGGCACGGAGACCTTCGACATCGAGGGCATCACCGTGCTCAACGACGGCACCACGCCGTCGACGGTCAAGGTCACCGCCACGAAGCCCGACGGCACGAGCGTCGAGTTCGACGCGGTCGTGCGCATCGACACCCCGGGCGAGGCGGACTACTACCGCAACGGCGGCATCCTGCAGTACGTGCTGCGCTCGCTCGTCAGCGCCTGACGACGACGCGACCTCGACGGCGGGGGGGGGGGGGGGGGGGGGGGGGGGGGGGGGGGGGGGGG